>JANYJL010000016.1 GCA_025361845.1 Rhizobacter sp. | reverse complement strand
TCACGACCAAGCCGGTCGGCCAGGGCACGGGGCTGGGCTTGTCCGTCGTTCACGGCATCGTGCGGGCGCACGCCGGTGCGATCGCGATCGATACCGCGCCGGGCCAGGGCACGAGCTTCCATCTCTACTTCCCGCTGCCCGACCCGACCGATGTGCCAACGCAGTCCGAGCCCCCGATCGACCACGCCCTGCCCGGTGCCGGCCAGCGCGTGCTCTACATCGACGACGACGACGTGATGGTCGCGATGGTCGAGCGCCTGTTGCAGCGCGCCGGCTTCCGCGTGACCGCCTCGACCGATGCAGCTGCAGCACTCGCCAAAGTGAAGGCTGATCCGGGCGCCTTCGATGCCGTCGTCACCGACTTCAACATGCCGGAGATTTCCGGGCTCGACGTGGCGCGGCAGATCGCGCGGCTGTGCCCCGGGCTGCCGGTGGTGATCAGCAGCGGCTACCTTTCCGACACCCTGCGCGCGCAAGCGACGCAGGCTGGTGTGCGCGCCTTGATGCAGAAGGAAAACACCTTCGAGGAACTGACCGCGCTGCTGCTGAAACTGCTGGCGGTGCCGGCCGCCTGAGGCGGTGTGGCGCGGCGCGGCCGGCCTACTTCTTCACGACCTCGGCGATCTCGATCTTCAAGCCGCTGGCGCCAGGCGCGACGGGGTCGGACTGACCGGTCAGGTCACCGTTCTGCGCCATCGCGTCGCCGCTCTTGCTGACGCGCACACCAACGACGACGCGGCCGGCACTGGAGATCGTCGCGGCCGGCGACATCGCCATGCTGTCGTCGAGCCGGAAGTCGAAAGGCAGGTCCTTCACCTGCTTGCGCAACACCGCCAGCGGCATGCGCGGGCCTTCGGCGGCGCGGGCGAACACGAACACGGTGTCGGTCGGGCCGGCCTGCGCAGCCAGCGCGGCGGCGAGCGTGACACGGCCGCTGACAGCGGCGCCGGCCGCAGCCGCCGGGCTTGCGCTGGCACCTGGCGCGGTGGGAGCAACTGCGTTGGCCACGGCCCCGGCCGAGGGCGGCAGCTTGCCGAGCTGGCGTGCTTCGTCGATGCCGGCCTGCACCTGTGAGCGATAGGAGCTGTCGGCTGGCACGCCTTGCTTGAGCTGTTCCCAATACTGCACGGCGGCAGCGAAATCCTTGCGGTCGAAGGCGGCCGTGCCGGCGAGCGCGAGTGCCTTCAGGTTGCCCGGCTCGGCCTGCAAGGCGCGCTCGATCAGCTTCAACGGCGCGCCATTCAGATTGCGGTCGCCCTGCACGGCCAGGGTGTCGGCATAGTCGGCCAGCAGGCCGGCATCGTTGCCGCGCAAGGACACGGCTTTCTCGAACGCCGGCAGGGCTTCGGCATTGCGGCCGAGCACGGCATAGGCGCGCGCGAGCATGCTCCAGCCTTGCGCGTCGTCCGGCTTGTCCTTCAGGCGCTGCGCGAGTTTGTCGACCATCGCGGACACCTGCTCGGGTGTCGGCGCCTGGCCTTGGCCATCGGCCGCACCGGCCGCCGCGCCCTCACCCGCCGCCGGCGCAGCGGCCACAGGCACACCACTGATGAGCCCCGGTGCACCGGTCCACCAATAACCTGCGCAAGCGATGGCCAGCACGCCAGCGCTGAGCGACAGGGTGAGTCGGCGCGAGGGGCGTGGCGCCAGGGCTGCGGGTGCAGGCGCGCTTGCAGTTGCCGTTGCCGTTGCCGTTGCCGTTGCAACAGCAGGCGCCGGGGCACCCGCCGTGATCGCATCGACCAGGCGGCGCTCCAGCGGCGCGCGTGCGGCGTCGTAGCCCGCGGCGTCGAGCGCACCGCTCGCGTGTTGTTCCTTCAACTGCTGCAACTCGCGGCGCAGGGTGTCGATCTCGTCGTTCATCGGGTCGTCATCACATCAAGGGGCGCCACGTCGGGCGCTTGCGCCGGGAGGGGGTTTCAGGTCGAACGTGCGCCGGGTTCGGCGCGGCTGGCGTCGCTTTCATCGTCGTCGGGATCGAAACGATCGGCGCTCATGCGGCTGCGCTTGCGCAGCACCCACACCAGGCCGGCGAGGCCACCCACGAGCAGCAGGCCCGGGCCGAACCAGAGGATGATCGTCGTCGCCTTCACAGGTGGGCGATAGAGCACGAAGTCGCCGTAACGCGCGGTCATGAAGTCGATGATCTGCGCGTCGGTGTCGCCACGCTGCAGCATCTCGCGCACCTGGCGGCGCAGGTCTTGCGCGAGGTCGGCGTGCGAATCGGCGATGGTCTGGTTCTGGCACACCAGACAGCGCAGCTCGCTCGCGATGCTCAGCATGCGGGCTTCGAGCACCGGGTCGTCAGCGGCAGGTGCAGCTTCCTTCGCGCTGGCGAAGAAAGACAGCAGCACCAAGGCGCAAGTGATCAGGCCGCGGCTCAACAAACGGTCAGCCATTGAGTTTGCGCACCATCGGCTCGATCTCGGTCTGGATCACGTTCGGCGTGAGCGGCCCGATGTGCTTCATGCGTACCACGCCTTCGCGATCGATGATGAAGGTCTCAGGCACGCCGTACACGCCGAAGTCGATGCCCACGCGCCCGTCGCCGTCGAACAACGAAGCGTCGTAGGGGTTGCCGAACTGGCCCAGCCAAGCCAGCCCGTCGGGGCGCTGGTCCTTGTAGTTCAGGCCATACACCGGCAGCAGCTTCTTGCGCGAAAACTCCACCAGCAGCGGGTGCTCTTCACGGCAGGCCACGCACCACGAGGCCCACACGTTGAGCATCCAGACCTTGCCCAGCATGTCTTCGCGCTTGATGGTCTGCGCTGCATCGTCCAAGCGCGCGAGCGCGAAGCCGGGCGCGGGTTTGCCGATCAGGGGCGACGGCACCTCGCGCGGGTCGAGCTTCAGGCCCGCGCCGAGAAACACCACCAGAACCCCGAGCACCAGCAGCGGGATCACGAACCACAGACGCTTCATGCGAGCGCCCCCCGGCCCGCGGCGGCCACACCTTCTTCGCGCCGCACTTTCGCGCGGTAGCGCTTGTCGGTCACGGCGAGCAGGCCGCCGAAGGCCATCATCAAGCAGCCGCCCCAGACCCAGTCGATGAAGGGCTTGACATAGACACGCACCAGCCAGGCATTGCCATCCAGCGGTTCGCCGAGCGAGACATAGAGATCGCCCCAGAGGCCCGGCGCAATCGCCGCTTCCGTCATCGGGTTGCGCTGCACGCGGTAGATGCGCTTCTCGGGCCGCAGGTCCATCACCTTCTGGCCCTTGCGTGAGACTTCGACCAGGCCTTGTGCGCCCTGGTAGTTCGGCCCCGTCAGATCGCGCACACCACGGAAGGTGAAGGTGTAGCCGGCCAGCTCGGCCGTATCGCCCAGGCCCATCTTCAGGTCGCGTTCGATCTGGAAGCTCTGCACCATCGTCACGCCGAGGATGAAGGCGGCGACGCCCACATGCGCGACCATCATGCCGACCATCGCACGTGGCAACTGGCGCAGGCGGAACAGCACATTCGTCTTCACGCCGCCGGCCGGGCGCACACGCTCCCACAGGTCGGTCGCGACCGACGCGACGATCCAGAACGTCATCAGCAGGCCGAGGCTCGACATCAAGCCGACGTGCCCCGCGCTCCAGCCGGCCACCAGCGCGGCGACGATGGCCACACCCGCCGCCCAGCGCAGGCGCTTCGCGAGGTCAGGCAGCTCGGACTGCTTCCAGCGCGCCATCGGCCCCACGCCCATCAGGAACACCAGCGGCGCCATCAGCGGCACGAACACGGTGTCGAAGTACGGCGG
Organism: Rhizobacter sp.; assembly: GCA_025361845.1. Taxonomy (GTDB): domain Bacteria; phylum Pseudomonadota; class Gammaproteobacteria; order Burkholderiales; family Burkholderiaceae_C; genus JANYJL01. The sequence goes on along the minus strand of JANYJL010000016.1, from coordinate 7,292 downwards.
GCCGACCGAGATCTTGCCGAGGCCGAGCGCGTCCAGCAGCAGCGGGTACAGCGTGCCCAGCAGCACCGCGGCCATCGCCACGACCAGCAGCACGTTGTTGGCGAGCAGCAGGGTCTCGCGCGAAAGCACGGCGAAGCGCGCGCCGAGCCCGACCTTGGGCGCGCGCCACGCATACAGCGTGAGCGAGGCGCCCACCACGACGGAGAGGAAGACGAGGATGAAGAGGCCGCGCCGCGGGTCGGTGGCGAAGGCATGCACCGACGACAGCACACCTGAGCGAACAAGGAAGGTGCCGAGCAGCGAAAGCGAGAAGGCGATGATCGCCAGCAGCACGGTCCAGCTCTTGAAGCTGCCGCGTTTTTCGGTCACCGCGAGCGAATGGATCAGCGCGGTGCCGACCAGCCACGGCATGAAGGAGGCGTTTTCCACCGGGTCCCAGAACCACCAACCGCCCCAGCCGAGTTCGTAATACGCCCACCAGCTGCCCATCGCGATGCCGACGGTGAGGAACATCCACGCGACCGTCGTCCAGGGGCGCGTCCAGCGTGCCCATTGGGCGTCGAGGTTGCCGCCGATGAGGGCCGCGACCGCGAAGGAAAACGCCACCGAGAAACCGACGTAGCCCATGTAGAGCGTCGGCGGGTGGAACACCATGCCGGGGTCTTGCAGCAGCGGGTTCAGGTCCTGCCCGTCGAAGGGCGGATTGGCCAGGCGCTCGAAGGGGTTGGACGTGACGAGCATGAAGAGCAGGAAGCCGAAGCTGATCCAGCCCATCACCGCGAGGATGCGCGCGAGCACCGCCAGCGGCAGGTGGCGGCTGAACTGCGCCACGGCGACGAGCCACACGCACAGCATCGTCACCCACAGCAGCAACGAGCCTTCATGCCCGCCCCACACACCGGCGATGCGGTACTGCAGCGGCAAGGCGCTGTTCGAGTGCGCAGCCACGTAGGCGACCGAAAAATCATTGCGCACGAAGGAAGTGGTCAGGCACACGAAGGCCAGCAACACCAGCACGAAGAGCAGGCGCGCCGAGGGCCGCGCCACCGCCATCCAGTCAGCCCCGCCGCGCTGGGCACCGGCGAGCGGTACGGTGCCGAGCACCAGCGACATGCCGAGCGCGAGCCAGAGCGCGAAGTGACCGAGTTCAGGAATCATTTCACGCTCCCTGGCGACATCGTTTCGGCGAGTTTCTGGTTGCCTTGCTGGGCGCGTTTGAGCGCCTCGGCGGCCTCGGGCGGCATGTAGTTTTCATCGTGTTTGGCGAGCACCTCGCGGGCCACGAAAACACCGTCCTTCAATTGCCCTTGCGCGACCACGCCCTTGCCTTCCTTGAACAGGTCGGGAAGGATGCCTTCGAAGCGCACGGGGATCGTCTTGGCGGTGTCGGTGACGGTGAAGCTGACGCTCACGCCCTCGCGTTTCACGCTGCCCTTCTCGACCATGCCGCCGAGGCGGAAGGTGCGGGCCTCCGGCGCCTCGTGCGCGGCGATCTGGCTCGGCGAATAGAAGAACACCAGGTTGCTCTGGAAGGCGTTCAGCACCAGGGCCACGATGGCGCCCACGGCGACGAGCACACCTCCGACGATGGCAAAACGTTTGTGGCGGGGTTTCATCGGTCTTCAACTCCAACTGCTGCGGCCGCGGCGCGGCGCGCTTCGGCATGGCGGCGTGCCGCGAGCACGGGCTCGATGCCCATGAACAAAGCGGTCACCGCGTAAGACCCCCACACGTAGAGGCCGTAGCCACCCATCGCGAAAAACTCGGACGCACTGTGCCAGTTCATGCGGGCACCCTTGCAACCGGGCGTGTCAGCTCGGCCACCCAGGCGGCATCGCGTTCGCGCTCCAGCACGATGGCGCGGGTGCGCGTGAACACGACCGCGAAGGCATAGGCCCAGAACGCGAGTGTCATCAGCAGCATCGCCGTCAGCATGGTGCTGGCCATCTTCGGCGCGGCGTTCATGCTGATGCTGGCGCCCTGGTGCAGGGTGTTCCACCACTTCACCGAGAAATAGATGATGGGCACGTTGACCGCGCCGACCACGGCGACGAGCGCGCCGGCCTGGTCGGCACGGCGGGTGTCGTCGATCGCGTTCACGAGGGCCATGTATCCCAGATACAAAAACAGCAGGATGAGTTCCGAAGTCAGCCGTGCGTCCCACACCCACCAGGCACCCCAGGTGGGTTTACCCCAGAAGGCACCCGTCCACAAGGCGATGAACGTGAACATGGCGCCGGTGGGGGCAAGCGCCCGCGCGACCATCGACGCGAGCCGCGCATTGAAGGCCCAGCCGACCGCCGCCCAGCCGGCCATCACGAGGTAGAGCACCATCGACATCCACGCCGCAGGCACGTGAATGAAGATGATGCGGTAGGCGTCGCCCTGGGTCGCATCGGTGGGTGCGACAAAGAAGCCGATGTAGAGGCCGGCGCCCGCGAGCAGGACGGCGATGGCCCACAGCCAAGGTGTGAGCCAACCGGCCAAGGCGTAGAAACGCGAGGGCGCGGCGAAGTTGAAGAAGCGGATCGACGAGGTGGCCATGGCCGCGATTATTCCGTAGCGATGCTTAACGCCGCCGCGGTGGCCGGCGGCGCCAGCAAGGCGGTGAAGATGAGCAGTGCGCCGAGCAGCGAAAGATGCCCGCGCGCCGACAGCCCCGACTCCACCGCCACCACCCCGCCGGCCCCGAAGATCAGTGCCGGAATGCACAGCGGCAGCACCAGCAGGATCAGCAGCACCGCGCTGCTGCGCAGGCCGAGCGTCAGGGCGGCGCCCAGGCCGGCGAGCAGGCTCAGGATGGGCGTGCCGAGCAGCAGGGTGAGGGTCAGCATCGCGATGCCTGCGGCGCTCATGTCGAACATCAGGCCGAAGAGCGGCGCGACAAGCACCAGCGGCAGGCCGGTCACGAGCCAGTGCGCCAGGGCCTTGGCCAGCGCGATCAGCAGGCCGGCCTCGCCCGACAGCAGCATCTGCTCCAGCGAGCCATCGGCATGGTCGCCGGCGTAGAGCTGGGTCACGGACAGCATGGTCGAGAGCAGCGCGCAGACCCACAGCACGCCGGGGGCGATGATGCGCAGCGTTTGCGGCTCGGGGCCGACACCGAGCGGAAACAGGCTGGCGGCGACACCGAAGAAGGCGAGCGGCAACAGCGCCTCGACACGGCGGCGCGCGGCGAGACGCAAATCGCGGGCGAGCACGGCGGTGAACGCTCGGCTCATGTCGCCCCCAGTTCGAACACCACGGGCGCCGGCCGCAGCACGGCCAAGGGCAGATGGCTCGTCAGCACGACACCGCCGCCGCGCTCCGCGTGCGCAGACAGAACCGCATCGAGCACCGCGCTGCCCTCCGCATCGAGCGCGTCATACGGCTCGTCCAGGATCCACAGCGAGGCCGCCGGTTCGATCAACAGCCGCGCCAACGCCACGCGCCGCCGCTGGCCTTGCGACAGGGTACGCACCGGCGCAGCGCGCCGGCTGTGCAGGTTCAGGCGCCGCAAGGCCTCTTCCAACGAGGCCTGCGACGCTTCGCGACCATGCAGGCGCGCCAGGAACTGAAGCGCCTCCAGCACCGTCAAGTCTTCCTTCAGCGCATTCGCATGCGCCAGGTACACGAGCCGCTGCTTGAACGCGGCGCCGGCCACGCGCAGCGGCACACCACCCCAGGTGATCACGCCAGCCGCCGGCACTGACAGCCCCGCCAGCAAGCGCAGCAGACTGGTCTTGCCCTGCCCGTTGCGGCCCCTCACCCAGACGATCTGCCCGGGCTGCAACGCGAAATCCAGCCCCTCGAACAAGAGGCGGTCGCCACGCCGGCAGGCCAGGCCCGCGGCGGCCAGCACAGGCAGGGGTCCAGGGTCGGCGGCAATGCTTTTTTCGGTCACCGGGGGCGTGTCGTTCAGGCGTGTGGCAGAGATGCACCACGGCGCCGAGCCCGTACTGTACTTGGCACCGCTGCGGTGCCGTGCCGGGCCAGGCGCCGCACGCACTCAAGCCGTGCGGCGGGCCGCCGATAACCCGTTACTCGCCATGGACTCTGATGGGGTGCGCGAGCCTGAAGGAATCCAATGGCGACATCGATCTCCCTGTTCGGCCCCGGCGTGCGCCTGATGCGGCGGCTGCGCATCCCCGTGAAGATGGCCTTGATGGGCTTGTTCCTGCTGATGCCGCTGGCCCTGCTGATGTTCAGCACCTACCGCAGCGTGCGCGCCGACATCGCTTTCGCCAGTTCCGAGATCGAAGGCGTACACCTGTTGCGCGGCCTCTCCGACCTGGTCGGTCAGGTGCAGGCCCACCGCGGCCTGACAAACCGCGCGCTCTCAGGGGACACCACGGCGGCGTCGCACCTCGCCGCCCAACGTGTCGAGATCACGAAGGCACTCGCCGGCATCGATGGCCTGGCGGCCCAGCCCGGCGCTTTCGAGACCGAGGACTTGTGGAAACCCCAGCGCGCCGCCTTGCAGGCTCTGGCCGAAGGGCGCCATGCGCCGCAGCGTCAGGATGCCTTCGCCGAACACACCCGCGCCATCGAAGCGGTGCGCCAGGTGCTGCTGCAAGTGGCTGAACGCTCGGGCCTGCTGCTCGACCCGGACGCCGTTACCTTCTTCCTGATGGACATCGCGGTCGAACGTGCCCTGCCCTTGTCCGAGACCCTGGGCATCACACGCGGCCTGGGTGCTGCGATCCTGGTGCGCGGCGACGCGGGCACCGCCGAGCGGGTGCGCATCCTCGGCCAACTCGATGTGCTGCAACGCCAGCTGAGCGACGTGCGCGGCAAGATCGACGCGCTCAAACGCGCCGGCAGCGCGCCCCTGCCGACCTGGGACAAGGCGCTTGCCAGCAGCGAAGCCTTCGGCAGCCACGTGCGCGGCATCTTCGCGGCCGAGGCGATCCAGGGCGACCCGGTCGCCTACTTCCAGCGCGGCACGCAGGCTCTCGACGATCTCACCCGCTTCCGCAACGAAGTGACCAGCTCGCTCGAAAACGCACTCGACGAGCGCCGCAGCAGCCTGCTGTCGAAGATGGCTTGGCAGTTCGGCATCGCGACACTCGGCATCGCGCTGATGGCCTACTTCGCGATCTCGTTCTACCTGAGCTTCCGCGGCGCGGTGGGCGCACTCATCAAGGGGGTGTCGGCGGTGGCCGGCGGCAACCTCGAACATCGTGTGGACATCCGCGGCAACGACGAACTGGCCGACGTGGGCGGGATGGTCGAGAGCATGAACGCGCAACTCTCGTCGATGGTGGCCGAGATTCGCAGCAGCGCGGTGCGTGTCGGCCAGGCCGGCGCGCAATCGGCGGCCGGCAACGAAGCGCTGTCGCAGCGCACCGATGAACAGGCCGCCAGCCTGGGCCAGACGGTGGCGACGGTCGGCCAGCTCAGCAGTGCCGTGGCATCGACCGCCGAAGCGGCACAGGAACTCGACCGCATCGCCGGCGCGCTGCGCGTGCAGGCTGAAGCCGGTGGCGGCGCGATGCGCGAAACCGTGACGTCGATGGCAACGATGCAGACCAGCTCGCGCCGCGTCGGCGAAATCATCGCGGTGATCGACGGCATCTCGTTCCAGACCAACATCCTGGCGCTCAACGCCGCGGTGGAAGCGGCACGGGCCGGCGAGGCCGGGCGCGGCTTTGCCGTCGTGGCAGCCGAAGTGCGCCAACTCGCCCAGCGCAGCAGTGCGGCGGCCGCCGAGATCCGCAAACTCATCGGCGAATCGACCGGCCAGGTGGCCGCGTCGGTGAGCCGCATCGAGCACGTGAGCACCACGCTCGACGCGGTGGTGACGGGTGTGCAGGACGTGTCGCAGCGCCTGCGCGGCATCGCCTCCGCGAGCGCCGAACAAAGCCGCAGCCTCGGCGAGGTGAGCGACAACGTGGGCAGCCTGAACGAAATCACGCGCCAGAACGCCTTGATGGTGGAGGAGTCGAAACGCGCCTCGCAAGACCTGGTCGAACGCGCCGCAAAACTCAGCGGCGCGGTGGCCTCGATCCGCCTGCGCCAGGGCAGTGCAGACGAAGCACGCGACCTGGTCGAACGCGCGCTGCAATGCGTGAAACAGAGCGGACTGGCCGAGGCTTGCCGGCACATGCGCGACCGCAGCCAGGGCTACGTGGACCGCGACCTCTATGTCTTCGCCGTCGACCGCCAGGGCGCTTACCGGCTGCATGCGGCGAAGCCCGCGATGGAAGGACACCGCATCCATGAGGTGGCCGGCATCGACGGCGACCGCTTCGTGCATGACGCCTGGGCCAGCACCGAGCGCGGCCCCGGCTGGATCGAATACAACATCCTCAACCTCGACACCGGCAAGGTCGCCCCCAAGTCCTCTTACATGGTCCGGTTGAACGATCAATGGGTGTTCGGTTGCGGTGTTTACGTGACCTCATAAACCCAGCGCCTTACTCTGGAACGCCTTATGCATGCTGCACCTGCACATCAACTTGTGCAGGAGGATCGAGCATGCTGGACAGCACCACGACGAAGTTTTCCCATGTGAAGCCGGGCGACACCGCGTGGCGCAGCGACGGCCTCAGGGACTTCTTTCTCTACAAGGACCTGGGCATCGAGCAGGCCACCGCCGGCCGCGTGATCGCGCAACTCGTGAAGGCCAACATGGCACCCCAAAAGGGCACCGGCTGGCACCGCCACGAGGCAGACTTCCACATCGTCATCATGACCAAAGGCTGGGCCAAGTTCATGTACGGCGACAAGGAAACCCTCGTCGAAGCGGGCGACTGCGTGCACCAGCGCCCGGGCATCGTGCACTACCTGTTCGACTACTCGCCGGACATGGAGTACATCGAAGTCGTCGGCCCGTCGGACTTCACCTCGATCGACATGCCGGCCGTGTGCGAGGTGCCGACACCGGCTGCTTGGTGAACTGAGCGCATCGAATTAAAAACGCGCCCTTCAGGGGCGCGTTTTTCATTGAGAAGGCCAGGGCTTCAGAAGTCCATGTCGAGTTCGTCGATGTCGTCGGCTTCGAGCTTCGCAGCAGCGACCCACTCCTTCATCTCCGGCATCGCCATGATGGTCTGGCAGTACAGGATGCAGGGCTTGGGCAGCTTCACGTCGTAGGTGATGAAGCGTGTGGCCACCGGCGCGTACATCGCGTCGGCCATGCCACGTTGCGCGCCGAACAGGAAGGGCCCGCCGTAGGTGGCCATGCACTCGGTCCAGATCTCGATGATGCGGTCGATGTCGGGCTGCGCGCCGGCCCAGACCTTGTAGCCGGGGTGGCGTGCCTTCAGGTTCATCGGCAGCGAAGCGCGCAGGTTGGCGAAGCCCGAGTT
>JANYJL010000370.1 GCA_025361845.1 Rhizobacter sp. | reverse complement strand
GCGCCTTCCACTCGGCCTGCACCCATGCGCGGGCGGCCGCGTTCTTGAAGCTTGCGACGGTCCCTTGGCGGCCACGGACGCCCGCCATCACACCCAGGCGCACCAGCTCCATGACGGCCAAGATAGTCGGCGGGTCATCTCGAAGGAGTTCCGCAAAGCGCTGTGGACTGCTGCTGACTGATGCTTCCTTGAAGAGCTGCAAGGCCTCATGCCTTGCCTCTTCGTGCTGCATTACCGCGGCGTCTACCACCGTGAACAGCCCGACGGGGCCGCCGATGTCCGCAACAGCAATTTGAATCAATGCCGTCTGGATCTGATCAGCCACCTGGCGCGCCCTACCCGCCTCGAAGGCCCGCACCAGTTGGGCGATGACCGCCTCTGTTTCTGGCATCGCCTCATGATCGGCGCGAAGAGCCGATACGATTGCCCCCTGAAGTCCCCGCCGGAGAGCAGCTCGGTCCCTGTCGGTGAGCTGCAACTGTGACTCGATGGTGCGCAAGTAGTCGGGTCGGCGGTTCATCGAAGGTCCCCCAACACCCGGTTCACCAGCGCCGACCTGTCGGACGAAGCGTAGTGGGCGTAGCGTTTTGACATGCTGATTGAGCGATGCCCGAGAAGGTCTGCGACCTGGCCGAGCGTCGCGCCGTTCTGTGCGAGGAAGCTGGCACAGGAATGTCGAAGGGTATGCAGAGTCACCCCGCGAATCTTCGCCACCCTCAGCGCCTCGGCCCAGTACGGCACGAAGGCGCAAGGGCGCGACGGCGTGCGCTTCGATGCGAACACCAGCTCGCCGGGCTTGCCTTTGGCTTCAGCCAGCAACTCGACCACGGAGGGGATCAACGGCAGAACCTTCGGGTCCCCATTTTTCGACCTGCCGACGTGGGCCGTGCGGTGCGCGAGGTCGATGTCCGCGAAGCGCAGGCCCAGCAGCTCGCCACGCCGTGCGCCGGTGCTTAACGCCATCAGCACCAGCAGATTCAGCCGCGACCATTTCGACGCCTTGCAGGCCAGCAAAAGCCGCGTGCGTTCGTCTTCCGTCAGAAAGCGGGTCTTCTCATTGTTTTCCGGGCGCATCTCGATGGCGCGGCAGGGATGCACCCAGCCCCTCGGCGCCAAACGCTGCTTGACCGACCATGTCAACAGGGCCGAAAGCGCCGCCACGTAGCGATTCAAAGTCGCAGGCGTGCGGGGCTTGCCCTTCGCCCGAAACACGGCCTTACCGTCCGCGTCGTGCCCCGAGAAGTAGCGCGCCGGGCCGTTGGCCAGGACTTCCCGCGCCGCGAACACATCGTCATCCGACAGCTCGTCGAGCCGCTTTTCGCCGACCTGCGCGGCCCACCAGGTCAAGCGCTGCACGCGGGTGGAGTCGCGCCCCGCGTAGTAGGCGAAGTACAGGTCGATCAGCTCGCGGATCGTGATGTGGCCGGCACGCAGGGGCAGGGCCGGACGGCTGGCCGAAATGTCGGCGACGGTGCTCATGCCGCACCCCCTGCCTTCGACCATGGCCACCCGAGTGCACGAAGACCTGCCAGCGCCTCACGTGCGTCGTACGCGGAAATGCCAACAGCCGCAAGATCGGCTGTTCGTTTGAGCAGCGCCGTCGAGACGCAGGGGTCGATGCCCTCGATCCCTTGCTCAAGCAGAAAGCACGCAATGTCCCGCGTCTCGCAGGCAGCATCGAATACCAGCCGCAAGCGGGCAACCGCCTGCTCATCAGCCGAGTTGTAGGGGTACCAAGCACCCGGCAGCGCCTCAGGTGCTCCGTAGGCGGAAATGCCCACAGCCGCAAGGTCGGATATTCGTTTGAGAAGCGCCGTCAAGACACGGGGATCGATGTCTTCGACCCCTTGCTCAAGCAGAGAGCACGCAATGTCCCGCGTCTCGCAGGCAGCATCAAATACCAGCCGCAAGCGTGCAGACGCCTGCGCATCGGGCGAGTTGTATGGGTACCAGGCTGCCAGCTCGATGCCGGCCGCACCCAAGTTGCTGGCTGGCACCATGCGTCGCTCAGCGTGCTTCTTGCCAGGGGAGCCCGTCGCGGGTGTGGAGTTCGCGACCAGCGCCGGACCGGCGGAGTAATTTTCCGTAGACATTTCGAAACCCTTCGTCAGACGCCCGCCATTTCGTCGGCGGACTGTACGAGGGGGTCTGGAAAGGCCCGTCAACACTGGAACTATG
>JANYJL010000360.1 GCA_025361845.1 Rhizobacter sp. | reverse complement strand
GAAGACGGCAGGTTGTTCCATGGAATGCCGCCCGGCATGTCGTTGCCCGCCGAGCAGGCGCAGATTCCGCTGATCGTGAAGTCGTCGCTGCCGGTCACGATCGCCAAGCGCGCCGAATACGGCCAGCCTGACGTGTTCGATACCGTGCTGGATCTGTTCTCCATCGAATCCCCGAAGTTCGACCGGGCCGGAAGCTTCATCCAGAAGGGAGACGGACGTTGACTGCGATAAGTCAGTTTCACGGCCGACTGAGCCACTGGACCTGGCAGCGCTTCGACTTCGAGCCGACGGCCAACCAAAACAAGGACTCTCGCGGATGGCACTGCGCCAGCCCGAACCCATTGCGCCTGCCGCACCTGTTCCCGAGCCGTGGCATGCACGGAGTCGTTGACCGGTAATAGTCCGACGAGCACCCGTTGAGCGCGGCTGTCCGTGAGGCAGCGGCCAGGGTTCGCCAAGCTACAAAGGTTAACGTGGACGGGCGTGCCATCTTGGGTCGTGCGTCGCAGCGCCTCACGCAACGCAGACTGATGCCGGGGCTGAACAGCAATGAGACGGCGTTGCCACAGGCTCAAGATACCGGTGTTGCGCAACCAGGCTTCGCCCTGCGCATTGGCATGCAGCAACTCGCCGCTGGCGCTCAGCGCGAACATACAGAGGGGCGCCACCCGCTGCGCCAGCCGGCCCAGCGCCCCATCAGCCTCGGTTAGCCCTATGCGGTGATTCGTAAACGGTCAATAGACCGCTTACGTTACAGCGGTCTGGTGAGTCAACTCGATGGGGAGTCGAACGACAACGCGCAGGCCACGCTGACCGGCCCCGCGGTCAGCGTCGCGCAAGCTGACGCTGCCACCCGCTCGCTCGACCAAGGTCTTGACGATGGACAAGCCGAGCCCCGAGCCGTCAGTGTCCGTACCCAGGACACGGTAGAAGGGATCGAAAACTCGTTCGCGCTGAAACGGAGGTATTCCGACACCGTCGTCGATTACCTCGAAACATAGGTTGCCGGCATCGACTTGCTGCCCGATGTCCACGCGGCCGCCCAACGGGCTGTAGCGAATGGCGTTGTCAATGAGATTGCGCATGATGGTCGACAGCTCGACTTCGTGAATCCTGAGCATCGCGTCGTCGTTCCGGTCGACACCCAGGTCAATCTCGCGTGACTCTGCATAGGGCATCAGGTCTTCCAGCACACGCCTCAAAATGACCCCTGCCGAAATCGGGACAACGGTTGCCGCGGCCTGTTGCTGCGACTTTGCCAGCGTCAACAGTTGATCAAGCAGCGCACGGGCACGGCGCACACCTTCCCTCAGTCTGTCCAGCTTGCCGCGTGTGTGAGCCGTCAGTTCGACATCGGCCAAACCTTCAGCCTGCAGCGAGAGCGCGGTCAGCGGCGAACGAAGCTCGTGGGCCGCGTCGGCCACGAACCGCCGCTGAGCCTCCATGGCCGTGGCAAGCCGCACCAGCAAACGATCAATCGCCGCAGCGAAAGGGACGATCTCGTTCGGTACGGCAAGCGTTGGCAGCGGCGCCGAGTCATGCTCCGTGCGCCGGTCGAGTTCCAGGGCCAGGCGCGCGATCGGCCGCAGCCGGCGCCTTACCACGATGCTGACGAGCACCATCACCAATGGCACCAGGGCCAATAGCGGCAGGACCGTGCGTAGCGCACTTGTGCGAGCAATTTCGTCGCGTGCGGCAGTCTGTTGGCCCACCGCCAGACGCTGCCCACTTTGCAAAGGGCGCACAAGCACGCGCCACGATTCACCTCGTACGGCAATGGTGTGCAACCCGTTGGAGAGGCTGGGAGACAGCGTGAGGCCACCGGCTTGGTCGCTCGCGCCCTGCGATCCGGCGGCCCCCATGATTTGCACTGCGATCTGCAGGTCCGGGTCCATCGCGGAATCGGGTGCACCGGTGGGCCGAGGCGGCTTGATCGGCAGATCGTAGAGATCGAACATCGAAGCTACCTGACGGAGTTGATCGTCCTGCAACTCGTTGGCTTCTTCGAACGACGTCCAGAAGGAAAAGGCCCCCGCCCCCGCAGCGAGCAGAAGGACAACGCCTGACAGCCATACCGAGAGCTGAAACTGCAGCGAGTTGCTCAGCCTTGTTTGGAGACCATCCATCCCACGCCCCTCACGTTCTTGATGGCCGCGCTGCCCAATTTTTTGCGGACGGCGTGAATGAGGAACTCGACGGCATTGCTCTCGACCTCCTCGTTCCAGCCGTAGATTCTCCCCTCCAGTTCGTGCCGGGACAGGATGGCCCCCGGTCTCATCAACAAGGCGTGAAGGAGCGAGAACTCCCTGGCGGTCAACTGAACGCTGGCTCCGCCCGCGGCGGCTTCGCGCGACACAGGGTCCAGCGACAGCACGCCGTTGCTCATGATCGGATCCGGCGCACCCGCCCGTCGACGAATCACCGCGCGCATGCGTGCAAGCAACTCGGCCATCTCGAAAGGCTTCAGGACATAGTCGTCGGCACCGCCGTCGAGACCTCGAAGGCGCTCGTCAAGTGCGTCGCGTGCTGACACGATCAGCACCGGCACGCCTTGACGGCAACGACGGATATGCGCCAGGACTTCGTGGCCATCGCGTTTCGGGACACCGAGATCGAGCAGCACCAGTTCGTACCGATGTGTGTCCAACGCGGCGATGGCGGACGAGCCGTCTCGAACCCAGTCGGTAGCGTAGCCAGCCTGCTTGAGTGAGCCCTCGACGGCCTCACCGATCATGCGGTCATCCTCGACCAACAGCACTCGCACGAGCAGGCTCCTTGTTCCGGGTTTGGGCCCGTTCGTTCGCGAGGTGAATCAACACCGGCAACAATGACAGTGCAACGATTCCCAGCGACAACCAGTGCAGGTGCTCGCGCACCCAGGCGACCTGACCCAGCCAATAGCCGGCGGACATCAGCAGGCCGCTCCAGACGATACCCCCGGCGATGTTGTAAGCCAGGAACCGCTTCGCATCCAAACCGGCAAGGCCGGCCATGAATGGCGCGACGGTGCGGACGACGGGGAAGAACCGGCCGATGGTGATGGTCGGACCGCCGTACCGTTCGAACCAGGCTTGCGTTCGTTCGAGATGGCGCGGGCTGATCCAGCCTCGCCGGACGATCTGCTGGCCGAGACGCGATCGGCCGATGGCGTAGTTGGTCGCGTCGCCGGCAATGGCCGCCACGGAGGCGATCGCAATCGGGATCAGCGGTGAAAGACCGGCCAATCCAAGCAATGCACCCGTCGCGAAAAGCAGAGAGTCACCGGGAAGGAACGGCATGAAGACGAGGCCGGTCTCGACGAAGACGATCGCGGCAACCATCAAGATGCCAAGCGGCCAGTTGTGACTGAGCAGCGCCATCAGGCCCTGGTCGCTGCTGAACCAGGCCAGCAGTGCGGTTGAAATCATTTGGGGTCCAGAAGTCGTTTCAGCCACGCACCCAGCCACGCCGAATCAACGGGGACAGCAAGGTGCGGTGCGCCGCGCATGCCCACTCGAATGGGGGTTCGACAAACGACTCGCGACGGCCAGCGATTGCCTCGCTACAGGCCAAGGCGAGCACCGCTGCGCCAGCCATGTCGAGCGGGAAATGGACCCCCAGGTAGATGCGAGCCCATGCGACCGCGATCCCGAGCACGCTGAGCGACAAACCTACGGCACGCAGTCGCGACTGGTTCACCAGACTGAACGACACCGTCCACCACAACGTCAGGTGATCGCTCGGGAAAGACGCGTCGGCCACGTGGACGAGGTGGGTGTGGCCGATGCCGATCATGAACGGGCGCGGGTGCACCCAGACCATGCCGATCAACTGGGCCAACAGGAGTGCCGCCATTGAGGCCATGGTTGCTTCGATCATCGCGCGGCGAGTCGTGTCGTCGCCAAACAACCAACCCAACAGCAGTCCGGCGGGCATCAGCCAGATGAGGCCTTCGGCCAGAAAGGTGCTGACCAGAAGGGCCGTCGAGCCCAGGTGCGCCGGCGAGTTCAGGTAGAGAAAGAGCGTCTCGTTCAGCGTGTTCATGGAGGTCGTTAACAGATGCGCGAGTCCGGTCAAGTCGCGTCGGCCGGGGAGGTCAGTCGTTGAGGTCAAGGTCGTCGTCGTTTTCGATCCCGTCTTCGAAAGCGGAAAGAATTGCGCCATGATCGTGTCGGTCTTTGGATCAAGGATCCTTGGGCGGCATCTCGATCTCCACGTCGTATACCCATCTCCCGCGCGCTGATCACGCGGTTCGTGACTGAGCCCGTCCACAGGCACGCGAACATTCGCGCACACCGAAGACTGATGGCGAAGACTTAGCGCACGCATAGCGCCGCGCACGGTCTACGGCGATCGCGAGCGCCATGAGCCCAACCCTCGAATGCACTCATCCCGAGACAGGCTGCACGGTCTCCAGCGCGAGGTACGACGGCAATTCGCGTATCGCTACCGTTCCGCTGTCGGCTGGCACGGGCTCAAGCCTGTCGCGCAGAGCATCGCCCGGTTGCCAAGTGTCTCCCGCAAGCCATCGCCTACGTGCGCGGCGCGTCTCAGCGCATAGCGGTGACCGCAAGCGCGCACGCTGAGCACACTCAAGATCAGGAGATTTCGAAAGGCCAGTCTCGTTTGAGGTCGGGCGCAGCATCGGCGCCGGGAGCGATGCGGAAACGCGGCGGCAGACCATCCGCAAACCCGGGGCGGCATTGCCGCTCCGATCAGCGTCGGCGCATCGCGTTCCAAACAGTTGCGACGGGACCAACCCCGAACGATCCGATCACGGTCAAGGTCCAGAAAATCACCGACGACGCGCCGACAAGATCGGCATTCACGATCGCCGACAGGCCGTGATCGAGGCATTCATCAAGTGCTACAACGAAAGCGAACACGATGGTCATGAAGACCCGATAGCTGGACACGCTTGGACGTCTGCGCCTGGGCATAAATTGGTCTCGCCTAACCACGCGACCGTTGCAGCGGCGACCACCCACCAGGCTCCGCGGCGCGATGGACAGTCGATGCTCGACAACAATGTCTTTGACAAGTTGGGTAGAGCTCGAAGTCGAAACCATGGTTGCATTGTGCGGTAGCCGGCCTACCGTCGAGCGACATCTCAACATGGGTGACGCGCAAGTCGCGGAGCCGACCAGATCTGCTGTCGCCATACCTTTGGTGCGCCAGCTGGCGTCGGATCCGATCGGAACCAATGCCGGTCGCCGTAGCTGGGGGGCAGACCAAGGCGGTGTCGCACATCACTCGTCCGCGTCTTGGCCGACATGCACTCCCCATTTGAGGAGAAACCATTTCCATTTTTCCACGGCATGGAACGGCTGTGCATGTCCAGTCACATCAGCGACCGCGTTGCCCTTGGACATCTGCAGCGTGATGGTGAACTTGGCGTCAGGATTCGGCTTGCAGCGCCAGTTTCGCCCGTCTTCAACGTCGCAGTCGCTGAACTTCCCTGACGGCTCGGTGGCGGCAACCGTCCAGAACAGCACCTCGCGATGTGCCTTGAGCGCCCGGAATCTGAACCGGTCCGCCGCAACCAGCAGTCCGTCGCAGTGGGTGACATGCCATACCCCGGCCAGGCAGTCGACGGTGTAAATCGTGCGCTCGCCTTGAAGTGTGATCCTGTCACTTGCAACCGCAAGTGCAGCACCGACTGCGAGTGCGCCGGAGAGCCATATCGAGAGACGCATGTAACGATCGACCAGTGATGGACAGGCAGATTGCCAAAAGAACCTGTGCGGTCGCCTAACACCATTTCCGCCTGATGACGCGCCGGATGCAGATTGTGGCATCGCAGTTGCCGCGCTAACCGCCATGCGCGCCGCTCCAGGTGTCCGATGCATGTTCTGGCCATGACGCGCAGGTGCAAAGGAAACACTACCTGTCCCCTGGCTGTCCGAAGCATGATGGCGATCTTCTTGCGCCACAATCGCGCGCCGAACAGTTGCGTTCGCCCGCGTCGCGTGGCCACTGACTTTGAAAGCTCATGCACTACCTTCAGATTCTGATCCTCGCTGTTGTTCAAGGAGCCGCCGAACTTTTGCCCGTTTCCAGTTCTGCACATGTGATCGTGGCCGAAAAGCTGATGGGATTGGATCCGACCTCGCCAGAAATGACGCTGATGCTGGTGATGCTCCACACCGGCACCATGTTCGCAGTCATCGTTTACTTCTGGGCGGCTTGGCGGGAGACCTATTTTTCGTCCCCCAAAGCCTTGCGCACTCGTGGAGTGCAACTGATGGTAGGTACCGCCGCCACCGGAGTCGTCGGCTTGGTCTTGCTTCAGGCGATCAAACATCTGGTGGCCCGAAATTCATCTGCGTTCGAGGTCGAACAGTTGTTCGGCAATGCCCGACTAATGGCAGCCGCGCTGGCGGCGGCCGGACTCCTGATCATCGTGGGCTCACGGCTCGATCGTGTGACGGGCAACGACATCACGATTCAAAGCGCGGCATGGATAGGCGCCGTGCAGGGGCTATGCCTTCCATTCCGTGGGTTTTCGCGTTCGGGCGCAACAATCTCGACGGGACTCGCCCTTGGGGTCACTCGCCGACGCGCCGAGGAGTTCAGTTTCGCCCTGGCCGTGGTACTCACTCCAGCCGTGATCCTCAGAGAAGCGTGGCGCCTCTACCAAGCGCATGGCGTGGCAACGTCCGCAGGGATGGGCGGTCTGGGCGCGACCGTGGCTTCTAACGCCCTGGGGATGCTTCTGAGCTTTGCTGCCGGTCTACTCGCACTGCGCTGGCTTTCTCGCTGGCTCGAGCAAGGACGTTGGAGCCTGTTCGGTATCTATTGCTTGTTGGCGTCGGGCGTGGTGCTGGCAGTTGGATGAACGAACTTGGTCGCCCGATCCGGGGCGCGACAAGCGATCGGAAGGACAACGCAGGTGAACTTGCAGCGAAGCAGGATCTATCGACAGGTGAGAGCGCGTCCAAGGCTGTTCATCGCCGCCGCGTTCGCGGTCGTGATCGGATTGTGGCTTCCTGACACCGTTGTCAGTCATCTGGCTACGCGCTTCCTGATCGCCTGGAACGCGGGCACCTGTCTGTACGTGGTGCTTGCTGCCATCATGATGGTCCGGTCCTCGGATCGGCACATGCGCCACCGTGCGCAAATTCAGGACGAAGGGCAGACGGCGATCCTGGTTCTGGTGGTCGTCGCGGCCATCGCAAGCCTTGTGGCCATCGCGGGTCAATTGACAGTGGTCAAGGACATGCACGGCTTGCTCAAGACGGCCCACATCACGCTGGCGGGATTGACGGTGATCTCGTCGTGGACGTTCATCCAGGTGATGTTCACGCTTCACTATGCGCACGACTACTATGCGGCGGCCGGCCACGGCAGTTCGCCAGGTTTGGCGTTTCCCGACGACGATCTGCCGACCTACGGGGACTTCTTCTATTTCGCAGCGGTCATCGGCACGTCGGGTCAAACGGCGGACGTTTCTTTCGCATCGAAACCGATGCGTCGAGTGGGTTCCGTGCACTGCATCCTGGCCTATTTGTTCAATACGACCGTCCTGGCGCTACTGATCAATATTGGGGCCAGTCTGTTTTGAATTTTCGGTCGCCGAATATGTGCCCGTCTTCGCGGGATGGCACGCCGACAATGGCGCTGAACAACCGGAGTCAACAATGTCAGAGGGGTTTGAAGTACGTGGGGCCCATGAGGATCACCTGGACAAGGCGGCAGAGCACGAACCCAAGGGCATGGCGGGTCAGTTGGCGGTGATGACCGCCATCCTCGCGACCGTTGGCGCTGGGTTCGCGTACATGGCTGGCGCGACCCAGGCCGATGCCGGACTTTTCAAGAATGACGCTGCGATCAAGAAAACCGAGGCATCCAACCAATGGAACTACTACCAGGCCAAGAGCGGCAAGCAAAATTTGAGCGAGCTGGGCCTGCAGCTTGTTGACGATGCGCGCAAGCCGTTCTTCGAAGCGGAGATCAAGCGTTACGCCAAAGAGAAGGCAGAGATCAAGCTGGCGGCCGAGAAGTTCGAGAAAGAGTCGACAGAGGCCGACGTGCGGAGCGAGGCCCAGATGCATC
>JANYJL010000355.1 GCA_025361845.1 Rhizobacter sp. | reverse complement strand
GAAGACGGCCCAGGCCCAGCCAGCACCGATGTGCAGCAGCGCCAGCGCCACGCCGCCGATCGAGAGCGTGAAGGCGCCGCCGAGCAGGGCGATCAGCAGGAAGATGAGCTCGCCGGCGTACATGTTGCCGAACAGCCGCATGCCGTGCGAGACGGTCTTGGCGGTGAACTCGATCATCTGCATCAGGAAGTTGAACGGGTACAGCGCCCAGTGGTTGCCGAACGGCGCAGTGAACAACTCATGCACCCAGCCGCCCAGGCCCTTGATCTTGATGTTGTAGAAAATACAGACGAGCAACACGCTGATCGACATGCCGAGCGTGGCCGACAAATCGGCCGTCGGCACGACGCGCATGTAGGCGTGATGCGGCTCGTGGCCTGCCAGTTCGTAGACCCATTCCCAGATGCGCGGGATCACGTCCAGCGGCAGGAAGTCCATCGCGTTTTGCAGGAAGATCCAGACGAACACCGTCAACGCCAGCGGCCCGACGAACTTGCGCGACTGGGCGTTGTGGACAATCGACTTGGCCTGGTTGTCGACCATTTCGAGCAGGATTTCGACCGCAGCTTGCAGGCGCCCCGGAACACCCGAAGTCACGCGCTTGGCGACACGCCACATCACGAACATGCCCAGCGCGCCGAGCAGGATCGACCAGAACAGGGTGTCGTAATTGAAGATCGGGTGCGCGACCGACAGGTCGAACGGGCCGATCTGTTCGCTCGATCGCAGATGGGTCAAGTGGTGGCCGATGTATTCACCGGCAGTCTTGCCTTGTTCTTCAGCAGCGTGAGCTTCGGCAGCCATGTCGAATCAGACTCTCTGTTGTTGGTTCTGTATCACCGCCGGCCGGCGCCACCAGAGCAGCGCCAGCCAGTTCACTTTCATGCACACGATCATCGTCACCAGCAGGGCCGGCCAACTCAGATCGGGGACCACCTTGGCAGCGGCCACCAACATGGCCACTGCAACACCGATTTTTACCGCCTCCCACAGCATGAACCCGAACATCAAGGCACCCGGGTCCGGGCTGGTCTGTCTGGTCATTCCGCGCGCCAGCAAGGCGCCTGGAATCACCACGGCGGCCGCACCATAAAGGGCCGACAGCGCCGCGCCACCACGCTGCGTGAAGCCCCAGACGATGGCGCCGCACACCAGCCCCGCCACGGTTTGTGCCGCGACGACCCGCCAGGGTGACACTGACGGAATCTTTGCCCTCAAGGCCTGCGCTTCCTCACGCGTCAGGGTCTTGAAAGGTGCTTCTGGCACCTCATCTTCGAAGCTTCCGCGGGTGGCACCATGGGCCGACGAATCATTCATGGCGCGTGTCACAGAGGCATGCAGCAAAGCCGCGGAAGTATACGTGGAAACCCAATCTGTTCGACCCATCGCCGAGGTCGTTTCGGGTTTGTGAAGCCCAAGCAACACCACGCGTCCAAGCGCTTCGGGTCGTCCTTGGCAGTCAGCCGAACACGTTGGCCGGGAGGCCCGGCACATCGACATCCAGCGCCAGCACGCAGCCCGCGAGCGGCTGCTCGAGCAGCTCGGCTGCGGGCCGGTTTTCGCGCGCGGTGGTGATGTAGATCGTCTTCAAATGCGGCCCGCCGAAACACGGCATGGTGGCGCACCGCACGGGCAGGCGCACCTCGCGCAACACTTCGCCTTCGGGCGACAGGCGCAGCAGGCGCTGGCCTTCGAAGAGCGCGCTCCAGTAGCAACCTTCGGCATCCACCGCCGCGCCATCGGGGCGGCCGCCGTAGGCGTCGAGCGATTGACCGGCCTGCTTGACCGGGAAGCTCGCGAAGACACGCCGATTGGCCAGCTCGCCGCTCGCCGGATCGAAGTCGAGCGCGTAGATGGTGTGCGCCTTGGTGTCGCTCCAGTACATGGTGCGACCGTTCGGGCTCCAGGCCAAGCCGTTGCTGACCGTGATGCCGTCGGCCATGCGCTGCAACTTGCCGGCGGTGTAGCGGTGCAGCGAGGCGAGTGGTGGGTCGCGCGGTTCGTAGATCGTGCCGACCCAGAAGCGGCCCTGCGGGTCGCATTTGCCGTCGTTGAAACGTTCCTTCGACGGCTCGTAAGGCGGCTCGGCGAGCACCGTGCGCGCACCGGTGGCCGGGTCGAAACGCCACAGGCCATCGCGTGCGGCCAGCAGCAGTGCGCCGCCCTGCATCGGCGCGATGCTCGCGACTTCGGTGTCGAAATCCCAGTGTTCGAGCGCTTGGGTGGCGGGGTCGAAGCGGTGCAGCTTGCGCCCCGGAATGTCGCAGTAGTACAGCCGCTGCTGCTGTGGATGCCACATCGGCGACTCGCCCAGCAAGGCGGCCGATGCGACCGCCACGCGCACATCCGGATCAGCGTCCTGCACGATCGGCCCTCCGGCTCAAACGACCGCGATATCGAGCTTCATCCACGCCTCGATGCTTTCGCCCGGGGCCACACTTTGCAGGCCATGCGCCAGCGGGTCAGCCATGTGGATGGCGTTGTTGACGTGGCTGACCGGCTCGACGCAGAAGAAGTCCTTGTCCTGCGGCGTGAACACGACAAGATGGTTCAGCGACGAGCTGAGCTGGAGCGAAAACTTCTCGTCGCGGATGCGCGCCGGCCCGCGGAAACCGTCGAAGCAATGGTCGAAGTCGAGGTGCGAGACATCGCTGTCGATGCCGGGTTGGGCGACTCGGCGCGTGGGCAGCCCGGTGGCGTCCGATTCCCAGCGTTCGCCCAGCTCGATGTGCAAACGGCTGCGCTCGCGTTTCGGAAAGTACGGGTGCCAACCCAAGCCCACCGGCTGCGCCACGGCGGCGGTGTTGGTGAACACGAGTTGCACCCGCATCGACTCCGGCGTGAGCGTGAAGTACTGGCTCGCCTCGAAGGAGAAGGGCCAGGCTTCACCGGCGGCATGGCGCAGCCGCAGCACCACCTCGACGGCGCTCGACGAGGTGATTTCCCAAGGCTGCGTCCAGCCCACGCCATGCACCGAATGCGGCGAATCGCCGAAGTTGCGCTGCGTGGTGTAGTCGTGGCCCTTCCAGCGGAAGTGGCAGTGGCCGAGCCGGTTGGAATAAGGCAGCAGCGCGAAGCAGCCCGACGAGCGCGGCGCCGTCAGCGCAGGCGGCTCGCAACTGCGCAGGATCGGCGTGTCGCGGTGCCAGAGGCCGGCGATGCAACCACCGAGGTCAGGCCGCAGCGCCAGGCGCAAGGCCCCGGCATGCAGTTCGAAGGAAGGTGTCGAAGACTCGGTCATGGCCGTCCCGGTGTTGGGTGATGCGCGTGGTGATCGTGGGCGTCGCTGGCATGGACCCAGCGACTCATCCTACCTCTGCGAAGGCCGGACCCAATCGAGATCGGCCTTCAGGTAGTGCGCGCCGGGAATCGGGTTGAAGTAGTAGGGCGGCACGCTCTCGAAACCGAGCGAGGCGTACAGCTCGCGCGCCGCTTCCATGTCGTCGAGCGTGTCGAGCAGCATGGCCGAATAGCCGATGCGGCGCGCTTCGTCCAGCAGCGCCTGCGCGAGGATGCGACCCAGGCCGAAGCGCCGGAATGCCGGCCGCACGTACAGGCGCTTCATCTCGCAGGCGTTTGCGTAGTCGACGTCGGCCAGCGCCCGCAGCGCGCCGCAGCCGGCCAGTGCGCCGTCGACCATCGCCAGCAGCAGGTGGCCGTTCGGCGCGTCGTATTCACCCGGCAGGGCCGCCAGCTCGGCGTCGAAATTCTGGAAGCACAGGTCGATGCCCAGGCTGGCCGCGTACTCGCGGAAGATGGCGCGGGTGGCGTCCAGCTGCTCGGGCAAGGCCGGGCACAGCAGCGTGATGTCGGGCGCGTTCATGCGGTGTTCGTGCGGCTCAGCCGCCCAGGCTCACGAGCCAGGTCACCAGCGCCGCGCAGCCCGCCACCAGCAGCGCGGCCAGCACGCGGTTGGCGGCGCCGTCGGCCGACGCGGGCACGCCGTGGCCCAGGGGCTTGTCGCCCGTCAACATCGGCCGCACCAGGTTTTGCCTCTTGCGCACCAGGTAGAACACGATCGCTGCGACGTGCAGCAGCACCAGCGTGATCACCAGCCACTGGCCATAGCGTCGGTGCCAGTGGGTCAGCCACTCGCTCGTCGCCCCCGAGACGAACTTGTTCAGAGGCCCGATGTTGGAGACATCGTCTTCCGCGAACAGCCCGCTGCCCACCTGCGCCGCCAGCACGGCCAGCAGGCCGAAAACCGACAAGGCTCCCAGCGGGTTGTGGCCCACGTCGAGGTGTTCGCCCGGGCGACCCTGCCCGCGCAGGTAGCGCAGCGTCGTGGCCGGCGCGTAGAGGAAGCTGGCAAAACGCGACCAGCGCCCACCCACCACGCCCCAGATCAGCCGGAACAGGATCAGCGTGAAGACGACGTAGCCGAGCCGGAAGTGCCACAGCATCGCATTGCCGCCGATCTTGGCGCTGATGACCGAGCCGATCACGCAGGCTGCCAGCAGCCAGTGGAAGGTGCGCGTCGGCAGATCCCAGACGCGAACCGATGGCAAGGCTTGATCCATGGCAGTCTTGGTGGTGGCGATGCCGCCACGATAACCGCTGCGCGCGGGCCTGCCCGACGGCCTCGGGGATATTCCCGATGCGACGGAATAGCCAGCCAGGGCGCTTCGTACACTCACTGGCGCCGTGGAGCAACGAGCCCGGCTCGTGATGGCAGCGCCAGCCCCCTTTGCTTCAAATCTGGAGAAACCGCATGAAACGAATGTTCCGGTCGATGTTGATGGCCGCTGCCGTGTGCGCGGGCGTGTGCACCGCGCTGCCCGCCGCAGCCCAGTTCGCCAAACCCGAGGATGCGATCAAGTACCGCAAGGCCGGCATGAGCATGATGGCCACCCACTTCGGGCGAGTGGCCGGCATGGCCGCCGGCAAGATCCCGTTCGACGCCAAGGTCGCCGCGGACAACGCCGAGACCGCGGCCATGCTGTCCAAGCTGCCCTACGCCGGCTTCATCGAAGGCACCGACAAGGGCGACACCAAGGCGAAGCCGGAGATCTGGACCGAATCCGACAAGTTCAAGACCGCCGCCGCCAAGATGCAGGAAGAGATGGCCAAGCTCAACGTGGCGGCGAAGGCGGGCAACCTGGACGCGATCAAGGTCGCGGTCGGTGAGACGGGCAAGCAGTGCAAGGGCTGCCACGACACCTACCGGAAAGAGTGAGCATCGGGGGCGCCGGCCGGCCGCCGGCTACCATCCGGTACCATCGGCGGCTGACCTTTCAACCGGTCTGACGACATGCCCGCGCGGTGCCCCCGCGTCGGGTCCGACACCGCGGCCGGCCCCCTCATGACAGCTTTCGTCTCACGCGCTTCATCGATCTTCGCCGCTGCGTTCTTGCTGATCGGCGCGCAGCCCGCGCTGGCTGCCGACGAGCCCGCCTCGGGCGGCACCTTCAACACCCCCGGTTACCCGGTGGCCCCGGCACGCGCCAGTGGTCAGGGCGGCGCCACCACCTCAGGTTCGCCCACGGCAGGCAATGTGAACCGGCCGGCTCTGGGCACAGTGCCGGGTGCGGCGTTGCCGGGCACCGCGACCTTGCCGCCCGCCACCCCGGAAACACCGCCGCGCCGTCCCGAGCCGCTGCCGCCGAAGCCGAGCGAATTCCAGAAATTCGTCGATGCCGCCACCGGCCGCCTGCTGCCGATCTTCGGCGCGAGCTTCTTTGCCGACGCGGCCGACAGCTTCGGCCCGGTCGATAACGTGCCGGTCTCGGCCGACTACACCGTCGGCCCGGGCGACGAGATCGTGCTGCGCGCCTGGGGCTCGATCGATGTCGACTACCGCAGCACCGTCGACCGCAACGGCCTGCTGAATCTGCCCAAGGTCGGCAGCTTCAATGTCGTCGGCGTGAAGGCCTCGGAGTTGGAGAAGTACCTGCGCGCGCAGATCGGGCGGCTCTACACCAACTTCAACCTGAGTGTGGCACTCGGCCAGTTGCGGGCCGTCAAGGTGTTCGTCGTCGGCCCTGCGCAGCGGCCGGGGGTGTACACGCTGGCGAGCCAGTCGACCCTGCTCTCGGCCCTCGTCGCGGCGGGCGGGCCGGCGCCGAATGGCTCGATGCGCAAGGTGCTGCTGCGCCGCGACAACAAGGTCGTGTCGGAACTCGACGTCTACGAGTTCCTGGTGCAAGGCGACAAGTCGAAAGACATGCAGCTCGCCGCGGGCGACGTGGTGGTGTTCCAGCCGGCCGGGGCGCGCGTGGCGCTCACCGGCGCACTCGACACGCCGGCCATCTTCGAACTGAAAACACCCCAGGAGCCGGTGCGCGAGCTGCTGCGTTATGCCGGCGGCACGCCGCTGCTGGCGAACCCGAACCGCGTGGTGCTGGAGCGGGTCGATGCCAGCCAGCCCAAGGCGGCGCGTTTCGTCGAGGAATTCCGGCTCGACGCGGCCGGCCTGCAACAGCCGCTGCGCGACGGCGACCTGCTGACGCTGCTGGCGATCTCGCCTCAGTTCGGCAATGCCGTGACACTCAAGGGCCACGTGGCCCAGCCGCTGCGCAGCCCCTGGCGGCCGGGCATGCGCGTCCGCGACCTGATCCCGGACGCGGAAGCCCTTGTCTCGCCCGACTTCTACCGCCGCAAGAACCTGCTGGTGCAGGCCCTCGACCTGGACGAACAAGGCCGCCCGCTCGACCGCCAGGCCACCGAGAACCGCGCCGCTGCCCTGCGCGCCAAGACGGCGCCGGCCGCGCTGTTCGACGAACTGAACTGGGACTACGCCGTGGTCGAGCGCCTCAACGAGGCCGACCTGAGCACCGAGGTCATCCCCTTCAACCTCGGCAAGGCGGTGTTGCAGGGCGACGCCTCGCAGAACATCGAACTCAAGGCCGGCGACGTCGTCACGGTCTACAGCCAGAAAGACGTGCGCGTGCCGATGGCGCGGCAGACCCGCCTGGTCGCCGTCGAAGGCGAAGTGGGCGCGCCCGGCGTGTACCAGTTGCTGCCCGGTGAAACGCTCAAGGGGCTGTTGACGCGGGCCGGTGGCTTCACGCCGCAAGCCTATGTGTACGGGCTTGAATTCAGCCGCGAAGAGACGCGTGTGCGGCAGCGCGAGAACCTCGCCGCGGCGATGGTGCGGCTGGAATCGCTCTCGGCCACGCAGGCCGCACGCGACGCGGCGAACCGGCGCGACGACACTTCGCCCAGCTCGGCCGCGGCAGTCAGCAACGCCGCCACACAGGCGCAACTGGCGCGGCTTTCACGCTTGCAGCCGAACGGCCGCATCGCGCTCGAACTCGATGCCCAGGTCAGCACGATCGACGCCCTGCCCGACCTGCCGCTGGAACATGCCGACCGCATCGTCGTGCCTTCGCGCCCGGGCTTCGTGACGGTGGCCGGCGCGGTGGTCAACAGCAATGCCTTCGTCTGGAAACCGGGCCGCACCGCGGGCGACTACCTGCGCCTGGCCGGCACCGACGAAGCGGCCGACCCGTCGAACATGTTCATCCTGCGGGCCGACGGCACCGTCGCTCACGCCGGTGACCAGCGCGGATTCTTCGGCAACAACAAGCTCGGCAGCCAGAAGCTCGAACCGGGCGACGCGCTCATCGTGCCCAATCAGCTCGACTTCGAAACCTGGGGCCGCGCCCTGGTGCGCAACCTGAAGGACTGGTCGCAGATCTTTTCGCAGTTCGGCCTCGGCGCCGCGGCGATCAAGACGCTGCGCAACTGAACCAGCTCGCATGAAGATCGATACGCAGCACCTGGCTGCCCCCGAAGCAGAGTACGAAGACGAGGGTCCGGGCATCGGCCTGACCGACCTGTTGACCTGGATCGGCGAGTCCAAACGCATGATCGCAACGGTGACCCTGCTCGCCATCGCGGCCTCACTGGCTTTCGCTTTGACACGCGACCCGATCTACACCGCGCGCACCACCTTGCTGCCGCCGGGCTCGCAGCAGCAAAGCAGTTCGGCAGCGGCGCTGGCGGCCCTCGGTTCGCTCGGTGGCTTGGCCGGCGGGCTGGGCGGCAAGACGCCCGATGAGCTGTACGTGGCCCTGCTCAAGAGCGACAGCGTGCAGCGCTCGCTGGCCGAGCGTTTTGCGCTGATGGAACGCTACGAGGTGAAGAACTACGAGAGCCTGCGCAAGGCGATGCCGACCTACATTCGCGTCGCCTCGGACAAGAAGACCGGCATCATCACCGTCGAGGTCGACGACAAGGATCCGAAGTTCGCCGCCGAGCTGGCGAACGCCCACGCCGGCGAGATCACCAAGGTGCTCGGGCGGCTGGCGGTGTCGGAAGCGCAGTTGCGCCGCGTGTTCTTCGAGCAGCAGCTCAAGGAGACGAAAGAGAACCTCATCAAGGCCGAACAGGACCTGCGCCGCGTGCAGGAAAAGTCCGGCGTCATCGTGCTCGACAAGCAGGCCGAGGCGCTCATTGCAGGTGCTGCGATGGTGCGCGCGCAGATCGCCGAGCGCGAGGTGCAGTTGAAGGTGCTGCGCGGTTCGGCCACCGAGCAGAACCCCGATGTGCAGCGCCTCACCTCCGAGTTGGGCGCACTGCGCAGCGAACTCGCGCGCATGGAATCCTCGCGGGGTGGTGCGGCCGGCAGCACGGTGGACATGCCGGTCAGCAAGATCCCCGGCGCGGCGATCGACTACGTGCGCGCACGGCGCGAGCTGAAGCTTCAGGAAACACTGCTCGAAGGCATGATCCGCCAGTACGAGATCGCCAAGCTCGACGAGGCCAAGGAAGGCCCGGTGCTTCAGCAGGTGGACGTGGCGCTGCCGCCGGACTACAAGTCCAAACCCTCGCGCGGGATGATCGTGTTGGGAAGCACCCTGCTGGCCCTGATCATCGCGGTGGCGGTGGCGATCCGGCGCGGCTACACGGCCTTCAGTGCCGCGAACGACCCGGAACGCGAACTCGCCTGGGCGGCCGTCTCCAAAGCCTGGCGCCTGCGCGGCTGATCAGCTGCGCGGCTGATCAGCCGCCCGCCAGCACCCGCGCGAACACCGCGCTGTCGACATTGCCACCGCTCAGCGTGATGGCCACGCTGCGGCCCGCCAGGCGCTCGCGCTGCGCCAGCACCGCGGCCAGTGCGGCCGCACCGGCGCCTTCGGCCACGTTGTGCGTGTCGGCGAAGAGTGCGCGCATCGCCGCGGCGACCTCGTCGTCGCTGACGGCGACCACGTCGTCCACCTCGCGGCGGATCACCTCCAGCGCCTGCGCGTCGGGCACACGGCAGGCCATGCCGTCGGCGAGTTGCGTGGTGGCCGGCGCTTCGACCACACGCCCTTCGCGAAACGACTGCTGATAAGCCGTGGCATGCGCCGAGATCACGCCGACGATGCGCGTGCGCACACCCGTGTAGGCACGTGCCGCGGCGCAGGCGCAGATGCCCGAACCCTGGCCGATCGGCACGAACACGGTGTCGGGTTGCACCGACTCGAACAGCTCGATCCAGTACGTCGCCACGCCGCGCACCAGGTCGTCGTGGTACGAGGGGATCATGTGCAGACCGCGCTCTTGCGAGAGTTGCAAGGCGTGTTCGCGCGCGGCCTGGAAGTCGTCGCCGTGTTCGATCAGCTCGACACCCAAGGCGCGCATCGCCGCGTTCTTCTCGACCGAGTTGCCGTGTGGCACGACGATGGTGGCCACCATGCCGTGGCGCCGCGCCGCGTAGCCGACCGACTGGCCATGGTTGCCGCGGGTGGCGCTGATAACGCCGCGAACCTGGGGTTCGCGCCGGCGCAGTGCGTCGAAGTAGGTCAGACCGCCACGCACCTTGAACGCACCGACCGGCGTGTGGTTCTCGTGTTTCACCCACACCTGCGCGCCCACGCGCTGGTCGAGCAGCGGCCAGCGCTGTTGTGGCGTGGGCGGCATCGCCTCGCTCACGACGCGCAGGGCCGATTCGATCGAATCACGGCTGAACATGCGGGGCCTTTCTTGAGCTGCGAAGCTACAGCGACAGAGGCAGCGACAACGTGCCGCTGATGCAGGTGATCGAATCGCCGCCGATCCAGATGTCGGCGCCGTCCTGGTCCACATGCACGCGCCCGGCGCGGCCGAGACGCGTGCCCTGGCTGGCCACGTAGTGCGTTGGTGCGAGCCGGGCGCCGATCAACCACTGCGCCAGGCCCGCGTTCAAGCTGCCCGTCACCGGGTCTTCGTAGCCGCCGGTCGGCGTGGGGATCAAGGCACGCACTTCGAACTGCGCGTCACCGTCTTCCCAGGGCGCGACCACGCCCAGAACCAAGCCTTGCATCACCGCGTAGTCGGGGTCGATAGCGAGCAGCGCTTCGCGCGCGCCGAGCATCACCGCGACCCAGCCCGGCCCGTTGTCGACCCATTGCGAAGCCCGGATTGCGGACACCGGCAAACGCAAGCCACGCGCGATCTGCGCCAGCAGCTCGGGCGCCAACGCGCCAGTGCGTCGCAGAGGCGGCGCAGCGAACGCCAGACGCGTGCCGTCGCGGCGGATGCGAACCAGGCCCGCGCCGCATTCCTGCACCACCTGTTCGCCCTGCGCTTTCCCGCCGGCCGCGAGCCAGGCATGGCAACTGCCGAGCGTCGGGTGGCCCGCAAAGGGCAACTCGCGCTCGGGCGTGAAGATGCGCAGGCGGTAGTCGGCGCGCGCATCGGCGGGCTTCAGCAGGAAGCTGGTTTCGCTCAGGTTCGTCCAGCGCGCCAGGGCCTGCATCTGCGCTTCGCTCAGGGCATCGGCGTCATGCACCACGGCGAGCGGGTTGCCGAGCAGGGGCGTGGTGGTGAACACATCCACCTGGTTGAAGTTGAACGGCATCAGAGGATCTCCTTCAGCGCCGCGGCCAGCATGGCGATGCCACGTTCGATCCGGTCCGGTGCGACCGTGACGAAGGACAGGCGCAGGGAGTTGAGCTTCGGGTGATCGGCAAAGAATGGCGCGCCCGGCACATAGGCCATGCCGTGTTCGACGGCACGCGGCAGCAGCGCGGTGGCATCGACGCCGGCCGGCAGCTCGACCCAGAAGAACATGCCGCCGTTCGGCGTGTTCCAGCGGCAGCCAGGCGGCATGTGGGCCACGAGCGCGGCCTGCATGGCATCGCGGTGCGTCTTGTAGCGGGCGCGGATGGTCGGCACGTGCTCGCGCAGGAAGCCGTTGCGGATCACCTCGTGCACCACCCGCTGGTTGAAGCCCGGCGTGTGCAGGTCCGCGGCCTGCTTGGCCTGCAACAGCTTGGGCGCGAGCACGGGCGGTGCGACCACGTAGCCGAGCCGCAGGCCGGGGGCGAGCACCTTCGAGAACGAGCCCAGGTAGACCGTGCCTTCGCGCCAGCGCGAGGCGAGCGAGGGCGGCGGCGGCGCGTCGTACCAGAGCTCGCCGTAGGGGTTGTCTTCGACCAGCGGCAGGCCGAGCGCCTGTGCCGCGCTCACCAGCGCCGCGCGGCGCGGCTCGCTCATGCAGCGCCCGCTCGGGTTCTGGAAGTTGGGCAGCGCGTAGAGGAAACGCGCGCCACGCGCCACGTGCAAACCATCCGGCAGCGGGCCGTCGTCGTCGCAAGGCACGGTGATCACGTCGGGCTCATACGGCGCGAAAGCTTGCAGCGCGCCGAGGTAGGTCGGCGCTTCGACCGCGACAGAACTGCCCGCATCGAGCAGCACCTTGCCGACCAGATCGAGCCCCTGCTGCGAGCCGGTGGTGATGAGCACCTGCGCCGCATCGACCTGCGCGCCCTGCGCGGTCAGATGCTCGGCGACCCACTCGCGCAGCGGCGCGTAGCCCTCGCTGGCGGCGTATTGCAGCGCCTCGCGCGGGGCGTCTTGCAGCACACGTGCGGTGGCCTCGCGCATCGCTTCGATCGGGAAGGTATCGGGCGACGGCAGACCGCCGGCGAGGGAGACGATGCCGGGTTTTTCGGTCACCTTCAAGATCTCGCGGATCACCGAAGGGTTCATGCGCGCGGCGCGCCGGGCCATCCGCCAGAGTGGGTTGGACGAGGTCATGGGAGCTTCCTTTCAGGCCGGAGCGGGTCGATGGGCCGGCATCTTCTTGCCGATGAACACGGTGGCGATCACGGCCAGCGAGAACAGCACGGTCATGGGTTCGAGCCGCTCGCCGAGCACGGGCACCGCGAACAGCAGGGCCAGGAAGGGTTGCAGCAGCTGCACCTGGCTGACACGCACCGTGCCGCCGAGTGCCAAGCCGCGGTACCAGGCGAAAAAGCCGAGCCACATCGAGAACAGGGTCACATAGGCGAAGCCGCCCCAGGCGGAGAGGCGTGCCGGCTGCACCGGCCAAGTGGCCAGCATTGCGGGCAGCGTGAAGGGCAAGGCGATCACCAGCACCCAGCAGATCACCTGCTCGGCCGGCATGGCCGCGGACAGGCGCGCGCCGGCCACGTAGCCGGTGGCGGCACTCAGCACGGCCAGCAACAGCAGGCCATCGGCCGCACTCAGGCGCCCGCTGCCCTGGTGCGCGGCGAAACCGAGCACCAGCGCGCAGCCGAGCACCGCGCAGGCCCAGAAGCCGGTCGACGGGCGCTGCCGGAAGGCGATGGCCGCGGCCACCGCGGTCGCCAGCGGCAGCACGCCGGTGACGACGGCGGCGTGCATCGCATCCACCTGGCGCAGCGCCAGGCTCAGGAACAGCGGGAAGCCGAGCACGGTGCCGAGTGCACACAGCGCGAGCGTCGGCAGTTGCTGCGCCTGCGGGCGTGGCGCGCGGGTGGCCAGCAGGTAGAACACACTCAACACACCGGCCAGCGCGGCGCGGCCGGCGGTGACGAACAAGGGCGGCAACTGCGGGTCGCTCGCCGGGCCGACGGCCAGGCGTGTCATCGGCAGGGTCATCGCGAAGATGACGACACCCAGCAGGCCGAGCCACAGGCCGCGCGTTTCGTCGCGCTGCCGGGCTGGGCTTGTCGTGGTCGTCGGCGATGTCATGCCGTCACCATCCACGCCGCGGTCGCGACCAGCAAGGCCGCCATCGCGCGGTTGAACCACAGCAAGCGCTCACCGTGCACCAGCCAGCCGCGCAAGAGCGAGCCCATCAGCGCATAAGCCAGGTTGCTGGTGAGCGCGAACACGGCCATCACCGCGCAGACGATGGCGAGCCGCTCGCCTGGGTTGGTGGCCGGCTGCCCGGCGGCGCTGGCCACCCAGCCGGCGGCGAGCGCGAGCGCCAGCACCCAGGCCTTGATGTTGACAAACTGCAGGCCCACGCCCTGCCAGAAGCCCACCTGCAAACCGGCAGCATCGGTCTCGGCCAAGCGGCGCGCACGCATCAGCTTCCAGGCCAGCCAGAGCAGGTAGGCCACGCCCGCGCCCTTCACCGCCACGCGCAGGCCGGGCACCGCGAGCATCAGCGCGCCCAGGCCGAGGCCGCAGGCCAGCATCATCAAGGTCCAGCCAATCGGCACGGCGAGGATGAAACGCAACGCCCCGCGCAGGCCGAAGTTGGCCGCCAGCGCGGTCGACAAGGCGGTGTTCGGCCCCGGCGTGAAGCTCATCGCGGTGGCCAGGCTCAGCAAGGCGACAAATTCCTGTTCGGACATGCGAGGCAGTCTAAGCCGGCGACCAGCACAGAACCAGTACACTTCCGCCGCAGCGTGCATTTTCTGTACTGATCCTGATACCAGCACATCTCCTGTCCGCGCACCCGCTGAACACGATGCTCCACGCCACCTCGCAGCCCGACCCTGCCGCCGACCCCACGCTCGCGCGCCTGGGCGACCGCACTCTCACCGAACAACTGGCGGCGCGTTTTGCAGAGCGCATCACCCAACGCCTGCTGGCGCCGGGCGCTCGCCTGCCTTCGGTGCGCGAGTGCGCCCGCCTGCACGGCGTGAGCCCGACCACCGTGGTTGCCGCCTACGACCAGTTGCTGGCGGCCGGCCTCGTCGAAGCCCGCAAGCAGCGCGGTTTCTACGTGCGACTGGCCGCGCCGGCCGGGCGCAGCGATACCACGCGCCCGCGCACGCCGATGCCCAACAGCGCCACGGCGCTCATCCGCGGCATGTTCCAGCTGCCGGGCAGCCACCCGATGCCGGGCCTGGGCACCCTGCCGGTCGACTGGCTCGATCTGCCGATGCTCGCCAGCGCATTGCGCAAGGTGACGAGTGGCACCCAGCTCGCCGCGCACGCGCTGCAATACGGCGAGCCGGCCGGCGACCTGCGCCTGCGCCGCGCGCTGGCGACCCGGCTGGCCGAGCACGGCGTGCAGGCCGCGCCGCAGCAGATCGTCACCACCATCGGCGCCACGCATGCGCTGGACGTGGTCACACGCACCCTGCTCAAACCCGGTGACTCTGTGCTGGTCGACGAACCCGGTTGGTCGGTCGAATACGCGCGCCTGGCGGCTCTGGGCATGCGCGTGCTGCCGGTGCCGCGCGGCGCCGACGGGCCGGATCTGGCGGTGATGCAGCGGCTCATCCAGGCCCACCACCCCTTGCTGTACGTGACGGTGTCGGTGCTGCACAACCCGACGGGTGCGTCGCTGTCCTTGCAGTCGGCGCACCGGGTATTGCAGCTCGCGCAAGCGCACGGCCTGCACATCGTCGAAGACGACACCTACTCGCACCTGGCTCCGGCCCACCTGCCACGGCTGGCGGCGCTGGATGCACTGGAGCGCACGATCTACGTCTCGGGCTTCTCGAAGATCCTGGCGCCGAACTGGCGCGTCGGTTACCTTGCCGCGCCGCTGTCACTGGTCGATCGTTTCATCGACACCAAGCTGCTCACCACGCTCACCACACCGAGCCTGACCGAACAGGCGCTCGCGCATTGCCTGGAGCACGGCCTGCTGCGGCGCCACGCCGAGCGCGTGGTGCAAAAGCTCGACGCGGCACGCGCCCGCTCGGTCAAGCTGGCCGAGGCGCATGGCTGCCGTTTTGCCGCCGCGCCGCGCGGGCTGTTCGGCTGGGTCGACGTGGGCGTGGACACCGAACAACTCGCACGTGCCATGCTGGACGACTGGCTGCTCGCCCCCGGCGCCCTGTTCCACGCCGCACCGCGCCCGACCACGCTGATGCGCATCAACTTCGCGACCACCCAGGACGCACGCTTCTGGCGTGCGCTGGACCGTGCGCGGGCGGCCCTGTGACCACGTGGGCCGAGCGCCGGGCCGCCAGGGGCCGCGAAGGGGCCCCTTCGTGCCCCGTGGCCGGCCCATATCCCCCGGCGAGGGGCTCCCGTGATCTACCCCCTGTTCGCGGGGTCTTCCAGCGGTAGGTCTGCGCTGCGGTGCAGCGTCAAAATACCGGCCTGATGCAGCACGGCGACCTCTTCGACTCGACCATCCCGTTCGGTGAACCCGAACTGATGCGAGCCAGTGCCTACAACCGCTACCTCGACGAGATGGACGCCGACGTTGCGGATGGCGCGCCGAGCTCGCGCATGTCCTCGCTCAGCCCCTCGGTGCAGGCCGACCTGATGCGCTTCGAGCAAGACGGCGGCAGCTCCGAGGTGCTGGAAGTGGTGGCCGCCTGCGTGCGCCACGCCAAGTGCCTGACCATCCAGTTGCGCTGCGGTGAACGGGTGGTACCGCTGACGGTGTTCCCGCAGGAACGCCTGGTGCATTGCCCGATGGACCTGAACGAGCTGGTCGAAAAGCACCTGCCCGATCTGCGCGTGATGCACATCGAACCCGGCGTGCGCCGCCCGCCCGGCGATGCCGACCCGACGCTCATGGCCAACGAACACGAACATCACCCGCTCTCCCCGCTGCTCTGGGAGCTGGCGATGCGCGGCCAGCGCACCGGTCTGCTGCCCGAAATCGGCGGCCCGGCCATCTACCGGCTCTCGCCCGGGCTCGACGTCGACGGCCTGCCGGCCAAGGGCGCCCTGCTCGCCGCCGTGCTGCGCCTGCGCCGCGAGCCGACCAACCTGCGCGACATGGCCGGCTGGCCCGGCCTGAACCGCGAGCGCGCGGCGCGGCTGCTGAACGCGCTGTACCTGCAGGCCGGGCTGATCGTCAGCCGCTCGCACCCGGACGCCCTGGGCGACGGCTGGTTCCGGCTGCGGCGTCGGTAGGCCCTTTGTCCCGGCGTGAAGAATTCGGCCTTTCGGCTGCTTGCGGCCCCATGCGCCCCCGCGAATGAGGCCCTTTTTGAGTGCGAAGACCGCCACACGCCCCGCCACCGGGCCGGTGTCTTGCAACATACTCCAGGGTTTACACGGTAGTGATTGGCCCATGACCCAACGCCTCGTTTCGATCCTGCTCAGCGCACGCACGGCGCTGCGGCGCCTGCCCTCCCTGCCGCGCCTGGCCGGCAGTTTCATGCTCGGTCTGGCACTGCTCGGCAGCGGCCTGCCCGCCCCCGCCGAAGCGCAGGCCGCAACCGCACCGGCCGCCAACGACACCCAGCGCGACTACGTGCTCGGCGCCGGCGACGTGGTGCGCATCAGCGTGTTCCAGAACGCCGACCTCTCGCTCGAAGCGCGTGTCTCCGAAGGCGGCAGCATCAGCTACCCGCTGCTCGGCTCGGTGAAGCTGGGCGGCTTGTCGGTGCAGCAGGCCGAAAAGGCGATTGCCGACGGCCTGCGCAACGGCCAGTTCGTGAAGCAGCCGCAGGTCGGCATCCTGGTGGTCCAGGTGCGCAGCAACCAGGCCTCGGTGCTCGGTCTCGTGAACCGGCCGGGCCGCTACCCGATCGAAGTGACCGGCATGCGCATGAGCGAGCTGGTGGCGCTGGCGGGCGGCATCGCACAAGGCGGCAGCGATGTCGTCAGCCTGACCGGCACGCGCAACGGCGCGCCGATGCGCGTGCAGATCGACCTGCCCGGCCTCTTCAGCGCGAGCAACACCGCGAACGACCCGGTGGTGCTGAATGGCGACGTGGTCTTCGTCGACCGCATGCCCCTGGTCTACGTCTACGGCGAAGTGCAGCGCCCCGGCGCGCTGCGCATCGAACGCGGCATGACGGTGCTGCAAGGCCTGGCCGCCAGCGGCGGGCTCACGCAGCGCGGCACCGAGAAGGGCATCCGCCTGCACCGCAAGTCGGCCGACGGCAAGGTGCAGGTGCTGCAACCCGCGATGGACGACAAGGTGCTGGACGGCGACGTGGACTTCGTGCGCGAAAGCCTGTTCTGACCTGCCTGACCGCCCTGGGGACACGACCATGACGTTTTCGCAATTCATTGCCATCCTGCGCGCCCGCAAGTGGGCGGCCCTGCTGGTCTTCATGTCGGTGGTGGCTGCGGCCGTGGGGATCAGCCTGCTGCTGCCGAAGAGCTACACCGGCACCGCCTCGATCGTGATCGACGCCAAACCCGACCCGGTCTCGCCGATGGCCTACCCGACGATGGCCATGCCGAGCTTCATGGCCACCCAGGTCGACATCCTGCAAAGTGACCGCGTGACGCAGAAAGTCATCCGCGACCTGAAGCTGGCCGACAGCCCGCAAATTCGCGAGCAATGGCTCACGCAAGGCGAAGGCAAGGGCACGGTCGAACAGTGGCTGATCGCCCTGCTGCAAAAGCAGCTCGACGTGAAACCCTCGCGTGAGAGCAATGTCATTCAGGTGACTTACAAAGCCACCGACCCGAAGTTCGCGGCCGCACTGGCGAACGCCTTCGCACAGGCCTACATCGCGACCACGTTGCAGCTGCGCGTGGACCCGGCCAAGCAGTTCACCAACTTCTTCGACACCCAGACCAAGGAGGCCCGCGAGGCACTCGAACGCGCCCAGTCGAAGGTGTCGGCATTCCAGCGCGCCAACGGCATCCTCGCCACCGACGAGCGGCTCGACGTCGAAACGGCGCGGCTGAACGAGCTGTCCTCGCAACTGGTTCAGCTGCAAGCCATCTCGGCCGAATCAACCAGCCGACAGGCGCAGGCCCAGGGCGCCGCGGCCGACCGCATTCAGGATGTGTTGAACAACCCGCTGATCGGTGGCCTGAAAGCCGACCTGAGCCGCGGCGAAGCGCGGCTGCAGGAGCTGTCTTCGCGGCTCGGCGACAACCACCCGCAGGTGGTGGAGCTGAAGGCCAACATCGCCGAAGTGCGCAAGCGCATCGAGGCCGAAACCGGCCGCGTGACCGGTGGCGTGAGCGTCAGCAACAACATCAACACCGCGCGGGTCGGCCAGGTGCAGCGCGGCCTCGAAGAGCAACGCGCCAAGGTGCTGCGCATGAAGGCCGTGCGCGATGAAGGCCAGGTGCTGATCCGCGAAGTGGAGAACGCGCAGCGCACCTTCGAGACGCTGGTGGCGCGCTTCAACCAGACCTCGCTCGAATCGCAAACGACGCAGAGTTTTGCCAGCGTGTTGTCGGTGGCGCTGCCGCCGGTGACGCACTCTTCTCCCCGGTTGGTGCTCAACACGGCCCTGGCCATCTTCGTCGGCTCACTGCTCGGGGTGGGGGTGGCCTTGGCGCTCGAAATGATGGACCGCCGCGTGCGCGCCCCGGAAGACGTGGTGGCCGCACTCGGCCTGCCTGTGCTGGGCCTGTTGCCCAAGCCGAGCTCGAAGCGCTTCCTGGGCCGCCGCCATGCGCTGGAACTGAAGCAGCGCGTGATCGGCCTGCCGGCCCCGCAAAGGAGCGCGTGATGGCCAAGTTCCGAGATTCCGCCTCGATGGGCATCGGCACCGTGAACGCCGAAGAGTTGGCCGCCATCCCGGCCGACCGCTCCATCGGCTCCATCATTGCCGAGACACGCAACCTCAGCGCCGAGCAGGTCGAGAAGGTGCTGGACTACCAGCGCGAAAAAGGCATCCGTTTCGGCGAAGCGGCCATCGCGCTCGGCTTCGCCAGTGCCGACGACGTGCTGTTCGCTCTGGCCCAGCAGTTCCACTACCCCTACGCACCCGAAGAGCAGCGCAAGGGCAGCCCCGAACTGGTGGCGATGAACCAGCCCTTCGGCATCCAGGCCGAAGCCTTCCGCGCCATCCGCAGCCAGATCATGATGCGGCTGTTCGGCGACCGCGAAGAGCGCCGTGCCATCGCCGTCGTCAGCCCCGACAGCGGCGACGGCAAGACCTTCTTCTCGGCCAACCTGGCCGTCACGCTGGCCCAACTGGGCGGCCGCACCCTGCTGGTGGATGCCGACATGCGCGGCCCGCGCCAGCATCAGGTGTTCAACATCGACAACGGCGCCGGACTCTCGGGCATCCTGAGCGGGCGTGCCGAACCCAAGGTGATCCAGCAGGTCAACGGCATGCCCAGCCTGTTCATCCTGCCGGTCGGCATCACGCCACCGAACCCGCTCGAACTGGTCGAGCGCCCGGCCTTCGGCCTGCTGGTGCGTGAACTGCTCGCCAAGTTCGACCACGTCGTCGTCGACACCCCCGCGGCCATCTACGGCAGCGATTGCGCCGTGATCGCCGCGCGCTGCGGCGCCGCCCTGGTGGTGGCCCGCCAGCACAACAGCCGCGTCGGCTCGCTGCAAGACCTGGTGGCGAGCCTGGGCGCCAGCACGGCCAAGGTGGCGGGCGTCATCGTCAACGAGTTTTGACGCCGGCCTCACCACCCGACCCTCAACCCGTGGAAAAGGCACCTGTCTCGGCGCGTCGCCTGCTCGAAGCGCATGGCGCCTGGCTGCTGATCCTGCTCGGACTGGCCACGATGTTCGGCCCGACTTTCTACGAGCTGTCGCGAACGTTGTGGGCGGGCGACCAGCAAGGCCATGGCCCCATCGTGCTGGCGGTCACCTGCTGGCTGGTGTGGCGCGACTGGCATGCGCTCGACAGCACGCAAAGCTCGCAGCCCCTGCCTGCGGTCGGCTGGCCGCTGCTGGTGTTGGGCAGTGCGATGTATGCGCTGGGTCGCTCGCAAGGCATCTGGCTGTTCGAGATGGGCTCGCTCATCGTGCTGGTGACCGGCAGCGTGCTGCTGCTGCGCGGGCCGCGGCAGCTGTTCGCCATCAAGTTCGCGCTGTTCTTCATGCTCTTCATGATCCCGCTGCCGGGGGCACTGGTCGACAGCATGACCCAGCCGATGAAAGCCGCCGTGTCCTGGGCCAGCGAGAACCTGATGCACGCGGCCGGTTACCCGGTCAGCCGCACGGGCGTGATGCTGCAAGTCGGCCAGTACCAGTTGATGGTGGCCGACGCCTGCGCCGGGCTGCACACGCTGTTCGTGCTCGAAGCGCTGGGCCTGCTGTACCTGAACGTCGTTCGACACAGCTCCCCCTTCCGCAACATCATGCTGGCGATCCTGATCGTGCCGATCAGCTTCTGCGCGAACGTCATCCGCGTCGTCGTGCTGTGCCTCATCACGCTGTACTTCGGTGACGAAGCGGGTCAGGGCTTCCTGCACGGCTTCGCAGGCATGGTGCTGTTCATGAGCGCGCTCGCGCTGACGATCTGGATCGACGGCCTGCTGCGCCTGGCGCAGCAAGTCTGGGGGCGCCGCCGGAACGTCGCCGCATGACCAACCGAACGACGCGCCGCGCGGCCCTGGCCGCCTTGCTGATGGCCGCCGGGGCCGGCGCAGGCCAGTGGCTCACACCCACCCAGCGCCTGGCGCAATTGCGCGCCACGCGGCTGGACCTGAAGGCCGACGTGCCCTCGGCCTTCGGCGACTGGCGGATCGACCCGGTCCGCTACGCCAGCATCGTCAACCCCGAAACTGAAGCGCTGTTGAACCGGCTCTACACCCAGCAGCTCACCCGCACGTACGTCAATACCGCCGGCCGACGCATCATGCTGTCGATCGTCTACGGCGAAGACCAGCGGCAGCGCGACGGCAACGCCATGCACTACCCGGAGGTGTGCTACCCGGCACAAGGCTTCGAGCTGAAGTCGTCGCGCGTGGGCATGCTCGCGGTGCCCGGCGGTGCGATCCCGGTGAAGCGCCTTGAAACCAAGCTCGGCTCGAATCGGCCCGAGCCCCTGACCTACTGGACCACGCTGGGCGATCAAGCCACCCTGGGCGGCATGAAACGCCGGCTCGCCGAGTTGCGCTACGGCCTGGACGGCATCGTCGCCGACGGCGTGCTGTTTCGTGTCTCGAGCATCGGAGCCGACAGCCAGGCCGAATTCACGCTGCAAGACAGCTTTGTCTCTGACCTGATCGGGGCGCTCCCTCTGCCCCTGCGCCGCCAGCTGGCCGGCGTGAGCTGAGCTGGCCTCAATCTCAGCTTCCAAGTGGCGACCTCCGTGCTGAACCCTGGTGTGCGCCGCCGCGCCATCCCCAACGCCGTGTGGAACATCGCCGGCCAGGTCGTACCACTGATTGTTGGCGTGGTCACGCTGCCGGCGCTGATCCGCACCGTCGGCCTCGACCGCTTCGGCTTCATCTCGCTTGTCTGGGTGCTGGTCGGTTACGCGAGCGTGTTCGATTTCGGTATCGGCCGCGCCCTCATCCGCACCGTCTCGGCGCAGCTGGCGCGGGGCAACGAAACCGGCGCACGCCTGAGCGCGCAGGCCGGGCTGTTCTACCTGGGCTTGTTCGGCCTGTGCATCGGTGGGGTGCTGGCCGCGGCCGGCCCCTGGCTCATCGGCTCGGTGATGAAGGTGCCGCCGGATTTGCAGGGCGAGGCCCGC
Organism: Rhizobacter sp.; assembly: GCA_025361845.1. Lineage (GTDB taxonomy): Bacteria > Pseudomonadota > Gammaproteobacteria > Burkholderiales > Burkholderiaceae_C > JANYJL01. The sequence goes on along the minus strand of JANYJL010000355.1, from coordinate 25,132 downwards.
GTGGCCATGGTGCTGCTCGGCGCATCCCTGCCACTGGTCATGCTGACCACCGGTTATGCCGGCACCCTGAGCGCCCATCAGCATTTCAGGGAGCTCAACCTCATCCGCATCGTGATGGGCATCGCCAGTTACGTCGGGCCGCTGGCGGTGGCGCTGTGGGTGAACCGCCTCGAAGCGATCGTCGGCTTCGTGCTGATGATGCGGGTGCTGGCCACCCTCGCGCATGCGTGGGCGTGCAGCCGGCGTTGCGGGTTTCGTCTGCAAGCCGCACTGCCACAGCCCGAGTACGCGCGCGAACTGTTCACGCTGGGCGGCTGGATGGCAGTGTCCAACCTGGTCAGCCCGATGCTGAGCTACCTCGACCGCCTGCTGCTCGGCGCCCTGGTGCCGATGCGCGCCGTCGCGTTCTATTCCACGCCCTTCGATCTGATCAGCAAGGCCATGATCCTGCCGTACTCGATCATGGCCGCGGCCTTTCCGCGGGCATCGGCCGTCGAGACCGGCTCGGCAGCAGCGCGCCAGATGCTCAGCGACAGCGTGCGCCGATTGTTCGTCCTGATGTTTCCGTTGCTGTTCAGCTTCGTCGCCCTCGCGCGCCCGGCGCTGGGCTGGTGGCTCGGTGACGAGTTCGCGCAGCGCAGCGCGCCGGTACTGCAAATACTGGCCATCGGCATCCTGTTCAATGCGCTGGCGCAAGGCCCGGCGATGTTGATCCAAGCCGCCGGTGAGCCACGATGGATGGCCAAGATGCACCTCGTCGAGTTGCCTGTCTTTGTCGGCCTGCTGTGGCTGCTGACCACGCACTTCGGCATCGTCGGCACGGCGGCGGCCTCGGCGCTGCGCAACAGCATCGACGCGGTGATCGTGCTCACACTCGCCCGCCGTGGCGTGGCCCGCGGCCACACGCTCGGCCGCGGGGTGGTCTTGCCGGCCGCTCTGGCGGCCGCGCTGTTCGCTGCCGGCGTGTGGGCGAGCAACTGGCTGCAAGGCCTGGCCGTGCTGGTGCCCGGGCTCGGCGTCTTCGCAGCAGTCGCCTGGACCCACCTGCTGCAGCCGGCCGAACGCACGCGGCTGCTCGGCCTGGTGCGAGGGCAGCGGTCATGATGCCGGCCCGCCGGTTGCCGTCACGGCCGGGCCGCGGCCTGAACGTCACCGCGCCGCTCCTCGTGATCGGTGCGGTCGTCGTCGCGCTGTTCATGGGTCTGTTGATCAACTTCCTGCCGTGGTACATGGTCATCGGCGTGGTGGTGGCGCCGATCGTCGTGATCGGTTCGGTGGCGAACCCGGTGATCGGGCTGCTGACCGTGATGGCGCTGGTGTTCGAGGCCATTCCGAAGTCCGGCATCAAGCTGCCGATCGGTGGCGGCGGGCTGGAGATTTACGACGTGCTGCTGATCATGCTGGCCGGCGTCCTGCTGCTGCGCGCGCTGGTCAACCGGCAGCGGCCGTTGCGGGAGCTCGGGCCGATGCGCTGGCCGCTTTACTACCTGGCAGCGTGCATGCTGGCCTCGGCGTTCTACGTTCGCGGCTACGCTCCCAATGCGAACATGCTCAGCGAAGGGCGCGCCGCCATCATGTGGCTCGTGCTACCGATCATCGTGATGGGCGCCGCCAACGCCGGCCGCTTCCGCCAATTCGTCATGGGCGTCGTGTGCATCGGCCTGGTGATCGCGCTGTACGTGACCTTGCAGTCCTTGTTCGATATTCGAATCATGACCGGAGCGCGTGTCGAGCAACTCGATACCGGGGTGAACCGCGACGTCACGCGCAGCATTGCCGGCGGCGGCATCTACATCGTGATCTTCAGCCTCTACCTGGTCCTCAACCGCGCGTTCGAACGACGGCTGAGTTGGTTGCTCGCATTGCCCATGGTGCTGCTGCTGGTGGCCGGCATCGGTGTCCAATTCGGCCGCGGCGTTTGGGCAGCGGCTGTCGTCGGCCTTCTCGTCTCCGCAGCCATGCAGAGCGGCATCAAGGGCATCCTGCGTGTCGCCCTTGCCGGCAGCATCACCATCGGCCTCGTGCTCATGGCGACCTATGCGTACAAGCCGCGCCTGGCGGAGGCCCTGGTCGAGCGAGCCGCGGGGTTCACCGCCGAAATCGAGTCCGGCGGGTCGTTCAACTGGCGGCGCCTCGAGAACCGCGCCGCCTTCGGCGCCATCGAACGCCATCCGTGGACCGGCGTCGGGCTCGGCGGCGACTACAAGCAGACCGTCAGCCAATCGGCGAGTTTCGGGTTCGAGACGATCTACATCCACAACAGCTTCCTGTACTTCCCACTGAAGATGGGCTTGCTGGCCACCTTCGTTCCCTTTGCATTCATCGGCGCGTTCGCCGCGAGCATGCGGCAGGGCACCCAACGCCATCGAGATGCCAATGACCGGGGCTTCGTCGCAGCACTTGCGGGTGCCTTCATGGTGCCGGTGATCACTTCATACACACAGCCCGAATGGTCCTCACCGCAAGGCATTGCGGCTCTTGCCATCTTCATGGGTCTGGCCCTCCTATACCGGCGTTTTGGCCCGTTGAAAGGTGCGGCAGACACGTCGTCACACCCCGAGGCCCGAGCCAGATGACAACTTCCGCCCCCCCCGCACGAGTTGCCATCGTTCTGGTCAACTGGAACGGTTGGCGCGATACGGTCGAATGCCTCAGTTCAGTCTTCGCGAGCGACGCGATGCGCGTCGCCGATGTCTGGCTCGTCGATAACGATTCCAACGACGGCTCGGTCGAGCACATTGCAGCGTGGTGCGCCCGCCCCGCTCCAGTGGGCGACTACAGCCCGTTCGACGGTGTGCGCCACGTCGGGCCGGACGCCATCCCGTTTCGCATCTGGCAAGCCACTGGCGCCGCTGCGCCGCTGCTGCCGGGCATACGCCTGAACATAGTGAAATCAGGCGGCAACCTCGGATTTGCCGGTGGCAACAACGCGGGCATCCTGGCCGCCGGGGCCGATCGGTATTCGCACTTCTGGCTGCTGAACACCGACACCGTGATCCGCCACGACGCGCTCGACCAACTCCTGCAACGCGCCGATGCAGACACCCGCGTCGGGATGGTTGGCTCGACCTTGCTGTATTACGGCGATCCGCAGCGGGTGCAGGCCTTGGGGGGCGGGCAGCTCGACCAGCAGTCCCTGCTCACATCGCACATCGGCGTTTCGATCGCTGCCGACGACGTGCCGCTGGAAACCGATGCCATCCGGGAGATCGAAGCGCGCACCGCCTACGTCGTCGGTGCATCCATGCTCGTGACGGCACACTACGTCCGCAGCGTGGGTCTGATGTGCGACGACTACTTCCTGTACTTCGAGGAGATCGACTGGGCGGTGCGTGGCGAGGGAAAGTTCAGCATCGGCTATGCACCGCGCAGCCTTGTCTTCCACAAGGTCGGGGCGAGCAGCGCCAAGAAGATGGGCGAGTTCTCCATGAACCTGCTCTACCGCAACCGCATCCGCTTTGCCAGCCGCTTCATGCCGCAGCGCATGGCCGCACTCAAACGCTCGCTCGCGTACGAACTGCTGCGGCATGTGCTCAAGGGGCGATGGATGCCTGCGCGCGTGGTGGCCCGCACGCTGCGCAGCAGCCATACGTTCGCGGCGTCCGCACCGCCATGGAAGCCGGGCGCATGAAGCCCGACCAGGTGCTTGTCTCGCACGGCTACGAGAACATCTACGAACGCGGGTTCTGCAATGGCCTGACCGACCACGGCATCCCCTTTGTGCTGATCAGCTCGGACCGCACCGACTACGCCGGCCTGCGGCCCGGGACCGCGACACTCAACCTGCGCGGCAGCCAGGAAGAGGATCGTCCGCGCCTGACCAAGGCGCTGAACATGCTGTGGTATCACCTGCGGCTGATGGCCTTCGTGCTGCGCAGGCGGCCTCGCAGCTTGCATGTCTTCGGGCAGTTGAGCCCGGCCTTCCTGTGCGGCGTCGTCGAGGGGCTGTTGTTCCGCTGGGTGTGCGGCCGCTACGTGCTGACGGTTCACAACCTGCTGCCCCATGACAGCCACACCCGGTGGAACGCGTTGGTCTGTCGCCTTTCGTTTCGGGCCGCCGATGGCCTGGTCGTGCACACGGTTCGAATGCGGGAGCAGCTGATCTCGATGTACGGGATCGAGGCCCGGCGCATCGTGGTGATGCAGCACGGTATCGAACCTCGGACCGGCCTGCACCAGAGTGCGCAAGGGTCGGCCCTTCCGCCGAAGGTTTCGTCCGAACGACTGAACATTCTCTTTTTCGGCAAGGTGCTGCGTTACAAGGGGGTCGACCTGCTGCTGTCCGCACTCGAGAACTTCACAACGCCGTTCGATCTGACCATCGGCGGCGGCGTCTGGGACGACACGCTTCGCACCGAGTTGCGCGCGCAGATCGCAGCCCACCCACAGCGCGACCACATCCACTGGAAGGGCACGTTCGTCCCGGAGGCGGAGATCGCCGGGCTCTTCGAGCGCGCCGACATCCTGGTGCTTCCCTATCGCCACATCGACCAGAGCGGCATCCTGTTCCAGGCCCTGCGCTTCGGTGTTCCGGTGGTGGCAACCCGTGTCGGCTCACTCGCCGACTACGTGTCCGACGAGATCGGCGAGGTCTGTGCCCCGAACGACGTGCCGGCGCTTCGAGGTGCGTTGCAACGCCTGCAGGCACGTTTGCATCACCTGTCACGCGCCAACATTCAGGCCCTTGCCAGGCGCTACGAGTGGTCGCGAACGGTGGAGCCCTTGCGCGAGGTCTATCGCATCGGCGAGGCACCGCAACACCTGGCGGGCTCGGCCCAGGCGACGGCGATCTCCGAAGAATGATCCGAATCCATCGAAAGCAAGTCCGTGCAGTTTGATCTTGAGGCCGGCCAGCCGGACGGCCTGCCGCAGGACGCGGTCTGTGTGGTTGGCGCCGGGGCGGCAGGGCTCTGCCTCGCGGTTTCGCTGGCCCGACAGGGCGTGAAGGTTCTGCTCCTCGAAGGGGGTGGCCAGACACTTGAAACACCTGCCCAGGCACTGCAAGAAGGTGAATCCAGCGGCCACCCGTTCCAGAACATCGGCGTCGGTCGTTACCGGGTGCTTGGTGGCAGTACGGTGTTCTGGGGCGGCCAGGTGCTGCCCTTCGACGACTTCGTGCGCGGTGAGCGCCCCTGGCTGGGCTGCCCTGCGTGGCCGATCGCCTCGGCCGAGCTCGATGGCTACTTCGAGCGGAGCTACGGCCTGCTCGGGCTAGGCGAGGCTTGCTTCGACGACGCAGCCATCTGGCAATCGATCGGGGTGGCCGAACCCGACTTCGGCACCGACATCGACTTCCTCTTCACACGCTGGCTTCGCACCCGCAACCTGGCGTTGCACTTCAGGAAGGAGCTCAAACAACTCGACACGTTGACCACGGTTCTGCATGCCAACGTGTGTGGCCTCAAGCTTCACGACGATGGGCGCACCGTGCGTTCGGTCCAGGTGCGCAACCTGTCCGGCCAGTCGTTCGAATTCAAGGCGCGCTCCTTCGTTCTGGCCAACGGCACACTCGAAATGGCGCGGCTGCTGATGCACCCGCTGGGCAACGGGATGGCCGCGCCATGGCACGGCCTGTCGCACCTGGGCCGCCCGCTCGTCGACCACCTCGACTGCATCGGTGGCAGCGTGCACATCACCGACCATCCCGCGGCGCGGCGCATCTTCGACAACGTCTACCTGAAGGGCCACAAGTACTACCCGCGCATGCGGCTGTCGCCGCAAGCGCAGCGAACCCACGGGCTTGTCGACGTGGCCTCCCAGTTCCTGTACCGCACGCGGTTCTCCGAGCATCTCGACTACCTGAAGATGTTCCTGCGCTCGATCAAGGAAGGTGCGGCACCCGTGTCGGCGACGCATCTGCCGCGGCACCTCGCCGCGGTGGCCCGAACGGCACTGCCGCTGGCGGTTCGCTACTTCAAGGACCGGCGCTCCTTCAAGCCGCTCGATGCCGAGGTCAGCCTGGCGTTCTATTGCGAACAGATGGCCACCGCCGAGAGCCGGCTGGCGTTGAGCGACGTGCTCGACCCCTTGGGCATGCGCCGCCTGCGTGTGCACTGGCACATCGACGGCCGCGAAATCAGGAGCATCAAGTTCTTCGCACTGCGCATCCAGGAAGCGCTCGCAGCGCGTGGCCTGGCCACAGTGGAGATCGATCCCGCGCTGCTGGACGAAGACCCGAAGTTCGTCAAACGCATGCACGACGCGGTGCACCAGATGGGCACGGCGCGGATGGCGAACCACCCGGACGATGGGGTGGTGGACTCCAATCTCAAAGTGTTCGGCACCGACAACCTGTACCTGGCCGGAGCCGCCGTCTTCCCGAGCACCGGCTTCGCCAATCCCACCTTCACTGCGATTGCCCTGGCATTGCGCCTGGCCGACCACCTTGCTGTCGAGGCGCGCCATGCAACTGCGTCCGCTTGAGACAGGGGAGCTTGTCTCCGGTTCGCCGCGGGGCATTCGGCTGGGTTTCGGCTGTGCGTCGCTGGGCGACGTTCAGGCGTTCGCTGCCAAGTGCCGGGTCATCGAGGCGGCCTACGAAGCCGGGTTCCGGCACTTCGATGTGGCCCCCGCCTACGGGCATGGCGAAGCCGAGGCGGCATTGGCCACGGTGCTCGCCGGGGTGCGCTCGCAGGTGAGCATCGTCTCGAAGGCCGGCATCGGGCACCCGGTGGCCGGCGGCGCGCTGCGGCATCTGCGCCGGCTGGCCGCGCCCTTGAAGAATGTGGCGCCCTCGGTCTGGCGCCTCGCGTCGCGCAAGTCTGCGGCGATGACGGCGCCCGCGGGACGCTTCGGCCCGGCCCAGATCGAAGCGTCGGTGGCGGAATCGCTGCGCCGCCTGCGCTGCGATGCGCTGGACGCGCTGTTGCTGCATGAGGTCAGCCCGCACGACCTCGCCCCGGAGTTGCTCGAATCCCTGGATCGCATGGCCAAGCAGGGCCTGGTCCATGCCCTGGGCACCGGTACGACGGTCGAACACACGGTGCAGATCGCAGCGCTGCATCCGCACCGCTTCCAGGTCTTGCAGGTCAACCATTACTGGGGCGCCCGGACCGCTGCATTGCCGGCATCGGGCGGGACCCTGGTCACGCACCGATGCATACGCAGCGGCCTGCCCTGGCTCGACGACCCGGCGTTCCGCCGTGAAGTCGAGTTGCACGAACACCGGCGAGAACTACAGGCAGCGTGTGCGGACCCACAGCGCGCCGGCGAACTGCTTCTGGCCGCGGCGCTGGGCATGCGACAAGCCGGCATGGTGCTCGTGTCGACTTCGAAACCCGAACGCGCCAGGGCCTTCGTTGCACTGGCCCGCCGCACCGACCTGGCCCCGCTGGCCGCTGCGTTGAACGATTGCCTTGACCGGGTGGCGCAGACTCTGCACCCGTCACCCGGCTGACCGAATGTTTCCCGAGGTGAACCCCATGGAATCCGTCCAGCACCGATACGACCTTCAGGCAGCGTCGGAAGACGCGATGAAGATGCCTGCCCGTTACCGCAACCCGGAGTCGATCGACAACTGGCGCCACACCCGCATGCTCGACCTGACGCAGGTGCTCTGGGGAAACGATCGCGCTGCCACCTGGATGACCGTGGGTGATGGGCGCTACGGTTCAGACGCCGCCTACCTGCACGCCCATGGCATCACAGTGACGGCTACGAGCCTCACCTCCGAGCGCCTCAAGAAAGCCGCGGAGCTCGGCTACATCAAGGACTACCGAGCCGAAAATGCGGAGTCCATAAGCGCCGCAGCCGATGCGTTCGACTACGTTCTCTGCAAAGAGGCGTACCACCACTTCCCGCGCCCGCCGATCGCACTTTACGAGATGCTGCGCGTTGCCCGGCAGGCCGTGGTGATGATCGAACCGCTCGATCAGGTTCGTTTGCTCGACGGCATGAAGCGCCTGATCAAGCGGGCACTGCGCGGCAACGTGAGCCAGGAGTTCGAGCCCTCGGGCAACTACCTGTACCGCCTCAAGCTGCGGGAACTCGAGAAGCTGATGTTGTCGATGGGCGGTGAGGTCGTCGCCTGGCGTGGCATCAACGACTTTTTCCACCGCAGCTTCGTCGAACAGAAGTTGACGAAGTTCGGGTTCGCAAGCGTCATGACGAAGCTCGGGATTCGGGTCCAGGACGTGCTCGCGAAATGTGGTCTGCTGGGTTATGGGCTGGGCTGCGTGGTGGTGTTCAAGGGAACACCGTCCGGTGCCCGCCTGGACGCACTGAAGCGCGCTGGTTTCGTGATCCACCGGCTGCCCAGGAATCCCTACGTCACCGACGATGCCGTCAAGCGCGCCAGCAACGCGACGAGCGCCAAGAGCCAGGCCAGCCTTTGCGTGCTAGTGGCTGCGGCATTGGCAGGTTCGATGATTCCCTCTGCGGGTCGTGCGCAACCCGCACCCGGCCCCACCGATCTCCGCGGACTGCCGGTGGTCGGTCGCATCAATGCGGTCACAGGCCAGGTGATCGAGAACGTCCACGTGACCAACGACTCCGGGCCGTGCATCGTGGTGGCCCAGGGCGTGCACGGCGTGATCGTCCGGAACAGCGAGATCGGGCCGTGCGGGGCGAAGTCACGGGCGATCCGGGACTACGGCGTTTTTGTGTTGCCGGGCGCGTCTGACGTCACCGTTCAGCGCAATGTCATCCACGATGCCTCCAGCGCCCTCGGCGCCGCAGGCGCGAACCACCCAATTGTCTTCGACCGCAATTTCGTCTTCAACATCCGCGGCCCGGCATGGGCCGGTCAGATGGCGCAGTTGAGCAATGTGAGTGGCGGAACGGGCCGCTCGAAGATCACCTGCAACATCTATGACGGCCGGATCGACACGCCAGTTGCTGGCCCGAACTACGTCGGCGACCACATCAATATTTACTCGTCGAGTGGCACCGAGGTCGATCCGATAGAGATCGCCTACAACCGGATCCGTGGTGCAACGATAGGCGGCACGGAATCCGGATCGGGAATGCAACTCGGCGACAGCAAGGCAGGGGGCGGCGCCAAGGGAGACTTCGACGCCGGGGGCTGGATCTGGGCGCACGACAACACGATTGTTCGAGTCAACGGGACAGGCATTGGCGTCGCGGGAGGCTCCAACATCTTGGTCGAGAGAAATCGCGTCGAGAACCTCGGTGACGACATGGCGTCGATGACCGGCTGGCCTTTTGTCGCCGCCGCCTTCGCGCACGGCACGAACATCGTGTTCCGAAATAACGCCGGCACCGGGCGGCTCTGGGCGTTCAACCATGATGGCCAACCAGGGAACGGTTTGCTGCACGACAAGGCGCGTAGATTCGACAAGCTGATCGAGGAGAACAACAGATTTGGGGTTCAAGCCCACCTCACGCCGTCCATCTTCGAAGAAGCCTATCGCGACTGCGAATGATCGAAAGTCTCAGGTTCCAATTGACACGGTGCGCCAGTGTTCAAGCCAATCAAGGTCTTGGCTTCGATTGGCTGAACACCGGTTCGACGTGGGGGCACCACAGCGCACGCCCGACGACCCGCCGTCGGCAACATTCCGCGTTCGAGGGTAGAGGGTGAGCAATCGCGCCGAGCTCGAAGGTGTGCAAGTCCTTCGAGCGATCGCAGTGCTACTGGTGGTGCTGGACCATGTCGAGGGAATGCTCGCCATGCCCAAGTATTTTGGAACCCACGTGGCCGGCGGTCTGCTTTCGGCTGGCACCGTTGGCGTCGATCTTTTCTTCGTCGTCAGCGGCTTCATCATCTTCTATGTCACCGAAGGCCTCAACCGCGACAAGGTGTCTGCAAAGTCCTTTGCGTTGCGTCGCTTCTGCAGAATCGTGCCGTTCCTCTGGCTGTGCGTCTTGACGCACTACGGAGCTCGCGCGATCACGGTCGGAAATATCATTTTGCGCCCTATGGCCGCGCCTTCGCGCTCTACCCAGTCGGAATAGTCAGCCCTTCGCAGATATGGACACTTCGCCATGAAGCATTCTTCTATGCGGCCGTCGCCTTTGCATTGGCGGGGCGTACGCTGTCAATAATTCTGGCAGCGTTCCTCGTGATTCCGCTTGCCTGGGCAATTCTCGATCCCGCTTCAGCGCAGGCGACTGAAGGAGTGAGCTGGGTTTCGGAGATTTTCAGCTTGAGGTCGAATCTTGGATTCGGTATGGGCCTCATGGTTGGCCATGCTTTCAGCAGATGGGGTGCCCCGGCTTTGCCGAGAACGCTGATAGCGGCTTTGTTGGGGTTGTCACCGCTGCTCTTGCTGGGCGCAGCGTATACGGCCAAGCAGATGCAATCGATTGCGCCTGTTGCCTCGGCATTGTCTGTAGCGACGATCTGCGGAGGCATTCTGCTTGTCTCGCTAGGTGCAAAGGTATCAACAGCAGCGGGCAAAGCTCTCGTACTGATTGGGTCAGCCTCGTATGCAATCTATCTGACCCACGATGCCATGATTTCCATGTCGGCCAGCATATTGCGACGAATTCACGTGACGTCAGTGGCTGCTGGGACGTTGATCGCCGTGGCCGCATGTCTCGTCGCCGGTGTGGCAATTCACTTGACGATTGAACGGTTTGTGGTGCGCCAAGCGCGTCGTTTGCTTGGCGACGACCTTGACGCAACTCGGCCGCAGCTTCAAGCGATTCAAACCGGAAGCGAGACCCGCTGAGCGCCTGGACGGCTGATGGTCTCCGCTGTAGTTTGCAACTGTTCTTGGTCAGGATAATTCTTGTCGAGTAATGACAAACGACTTCGTCAAACCAAGCACCTTCTCATCCTGAATCTGGCACCCGGGGAACAGCGTCATGACCTCTCGGCGGTTCAATAGCCGTATGCTGTGAAGAAACGAATCGATCGCCGGCTGACTGGGTCGATACATCCAACCCCAGACCGAAAACCACCGCACCAGCAGCCTCTCGACGTTGAACGGAAGCCAGTGGATGAAGACCGTGATCAAGTGCGGCTCCACCGGGAACCAACGGGCCGGTGTCTGCATGTAGACGCTCTTGCCACAGCGCAACAGCTCTGCAGCGAATCGCCGCTGGTCATCCAGCGTTCCGACATGCTCAATGACGGAATTGGAGAAGGCCAAGTCGAATTGCCGATCGGCAAACTGCAGATCACGACCATCGGCGACCATGAAGGACAGCCCGGCTGCAATGCAGGTGTCCCGGTGCTGGCCATCCATGTTGATCACGGTGATGGCTCGCGAGGCGGGGTTCACCTCGGTCCACCAACTGGCCACGCCACCCACGTCCAGGATCGTGGCTCGGGGGTCGTCCAGCAGCGAAAACTGCTGCTTGAGAGCCCGAATGCGCTTGGGGCGGAATCGACGCTGGAAAAATCGATAGATCGAGAAGATGTTCATCGTCGGTCCGGCTTTCCAACAATCCACCCCATGCGCACTGGTCTTGTAGCACAGCCTCGGATGCCAGGTAGCCGCAGGTTCCGTTCCTGATTGATCACTCCAGCCGGCGAGCGGAATCGCGCCAGCTTCAGGGCCGAACCCCGGAATCGAGCCAGATGTCAGCTTGCAGGATCGAGCCCGATCATGCGAAGCTTCCTGCACCGTTGCAAGTGATCGTGCGTCACGAGGACCCCGCAATGTTGTGTCGGATTTGCGCCAGCGAGCAGGATCATCCTGTCCACGCGGCTCGTGAAATGATGTACGGCCTGCGCGAAGAGCATCGATATTTCCAGTGCAAGGGCTGTGGATGCTTGCAGATCGTGGACTTCCCGCCCGACATGGCCCGGTACTATGGCCCGGACTATTACTCGTTCCGGGCACCTGCCCGCACCGGCCTCAAGGCCTGGCTCATTGCGGCCCGTGACCGCCACGCGGCCCTTCGCCAAGGGCTGCTGGGCGGCCTGCTGAGCCGACTGCATCCCACGCGGCAGTTCGATTTCCTGCAACCGATCCGCGCCGCAATCAGCCTTGATTCGAAGGTGCTGGATGTTGGCTGCGGTGCCGGCGGCCTGTTGCGTAACCTGCGTTCGGCCGGGCTGCGCAAGGCGGTAGGCATCGACCCGTTCATCGCGCAGGACATCTTCGTCGAGAGTCACCGCCTGGTGCAGAAGGGAACGCTCGATGAAGTCACCGGGCCGTTCGATCTGGTGATGTTTCACCACTCGTTCGAGCACATGCCTGGGCAGATGACCACACTGCAGCGGGCCTTCGACCTTCTTGTGCCGGGTGGTCACTGCATCGTCCGGGTGCCGCTGGTGTCATCGCGTGCGTGGCAAACCTATGGGGTCAACTGGGTACAACTCGACGCACCCCGGCACTTCTATCTGCATTCGGCTGCAAGCCTGAAGCTGCTGGCTCGGCGTGTCGGGTTCGAGTGCACCGCAGTGCGGTACGACTCGACCGCGTTTCAGTTCTGGGGCAGCGAACAATATGTCCGGGGCATCCCTTTGCACCACGAACGTTCCTACGCGGTGAACCCGGCGAACTCGGTGTTCACCGCAGCCGAGATTGCCGCTTACACCGAACAGGCCGTTCGCCTGAACGCCGCCGAGCAGGGTGATCAAGCAGCGTTCTACCTGCACAAGCCGTCTTCCTGAGGCTGCCGTCGCTCTCATCGCCCGCCGGCCTGCGCAATGCAGCGCCTTGGCAGCGAGCGCCCGTACCGACAATTGTCGACCTTGTAAACGACTGCTGGCCGCAGTGGCCTCACGCAACGAGTCGAACCACTGGCAGGGCAGTTCGGTTACTGATGCACGCAGGCCTACATGCTGCAACGCTTTTGTCTGTCTGCCGCACCACATAGCCAGTCAGGGCAGAGATACTCCGGCGTCGCTCACGTTGAGTTCGGGGTGCAGCCCGACGTTCTCGTCACACAAATGCGTTTCGCCTTACAGGTTTCGAGTGCAGGGCCTTCGGCACTGCGTCGAAAACAAGGCGTCCCCGGTAGCTCAAGCACCGGATACGAGACAGTTTCTGCGATGCCCCAGCAGCCCTCGCCCGAACAACGCGTGGCGCCGTTCCCCTGGACTACACCGACATCCGATCTTTCGACATGAACAACACCCGGCAGTCCCCTCCCCTCGGCAAGGCGCTCGCGCTTCTTGTCTCCGCGCTGCTGGCCGCCTGCGGAGGAGCCAACGACACGAGCACCGACGCCACCAACGCGGAAGGTCCTGCCCAGACCACAACCACGACCGCGGATGCCCCGCCCGGCTTGGCGCAGGATCTGGCGGTCAGGGGCGGCAGTGGCAGCGCCGCTGCTGCAGTCACCGCAGCCGTCGCAGACATACCCGGCGGCCCTGGCGTCTATGTCGATTCGGCACTCGGGAACGACAGCAACCCGGGGACGCAAGCGTTGCCGTGGAAAACGCTGGGCAAGTTGGTGGCCGCCCGCCTGTCCTCGGGGCAGGGCATCTACCTGCACTGCGGGGCAACATGGCGCGAGTCGGTGACCCTGAATGGCACGCAGTTGGCCGACGGGGCCGTCGTATCGGGCTATGGCGCTTGCGCGACAGCCAAAGCCACCGTCACGGGGGCCGATGACTTCTCTACCGGCTGGATCAAAGTGGGTTCGATCTGGCAACGTCCCGTGCCACTGCTAACGCCGAAGATTGCGCGCCTGTTCGTCAACGGCATCCCGCAACGCACAGCGCAATGGCCCAACCATGGCGGCATCGGCAAGGAATACGCGCTGGCCCGTGCGGACATGGTCAAGTCGTCGTCGGTGCTCGCCGTGTCGAGTACCGACTTGGCCGCGGTCGCAACTCAAGACCTGGTGGGCGCCACCGTCTTGGTGAAAACAGAGCCGTGGCTCATGGAACAGCGCGCGGTGACCGCCGCGACCGCTGCAGGCAACCTGACCCTGGGTGCGCCCACCGCCTACGGCATCGAAGGCGGTGACGGCTACATCCTGCAAGACAAGCTCTGGATGCTCAACAGCGCCGGACAGTTCTTTCACGACACGGCCAAGGGGATGCTGTACCTGTGGCCCTCCGACGCGGCGGCTCAACTCAACCTCAACACCTCGAAGGTCGAAGGCTCGGTCCGCGACATCGGGCTCCAACTGCGCTCGCGCAGCGGGCTGCAAGTGCGCTACCTGGCGTTCACGCGTGCGAAGGCGGACGGCCTGTTGCTGGTCGACACGCCGAACGCCGTGATCGACACCGTTGCTGTGGACGACAACGTGACACGCGGCCTGCGCCTGGCGTCGAGCAGTGCCAGCCTTCCGAGCGCGGCTGGCACCACGGTCCGCAACAGCAGCTTTTCGCGCAATGGATTGAACGCCATCGAAGCGAGCAGTGTCTCGAACATCACGTTGTCGAGCAACGTCTTCAGCGACACGGGCATGCCACCGAACGCCGGAAACGCCCAGGCCGCGATCGTGATCGGCCCGTCCGGTTTCGCCGAGAAGAACACCATCAGGCGCTCGGCACAGGCGGGCATCCGGTTCTCGGGGACTGGGGGTACGCGAGTCATGAACAATCTCGTCGAGGATGCTTGCCTGCGTTTTTCCGACTGCGCCGGGATGATGACCTGGAACGGCAGCAAGAATTTGGTCAACCATGCGTCGCTGCTCGAAGCCAACACGATCATCCGCGTTCTCGGCAATGCCGAAGGCTCGGTCGGTGGCGCGTCTGACTGGGCTGCCGGCATCTACCTCGACGAGTTCACCAACGGCGCTACGCTGCGGAACAACTTGGTCGTCGGCACGGGCATGGGCATCACGGTGCACAACGCGTCGAATATCACCGTGGAATACAACCGCGTAGCGCTTGCCAGCAAGGCGTCATTGTTCGCCACGATGGACCATACCGATGCGGACTACATGACGAACAACGTCTTCCGCTTCAACCAATGGGTGTCGCCTGGCACCTCGTCCGGAACCTTCCCGACGCTGCCCACGGCGAGTGCGCCACCCGCAGTGATGTTCTGGCATACGTTGCACGGAAGCGCCGCCATCGGCGCCGGCAAGAACTACTTCACGAACAACGAATTCGTGCTGCCGAACGGTACGTCCGTGCCTTCGATCGATGTTCGCGGCAATGGCACCGCAGCATTGCTGACCGCGCAAGACTGGATTCGCAGCAATCCGCTGGACAGCGTCAATGCCTCCACGCCACGGTACGCGACAAGCCAATTGAATATGGGACCCAACCTGATTCCGCAAGGTGGCTTCGATGCAGGTCTCGGCACGTGGTTCGCCTACACGGCCCCGGCCACGCCGCGAGGCGCGATCGTCGCTGGTCCCCACCCAGGTTGCACGGCGACCTGCGCGATCATGGCTTCGGGCAGCGTGAGCGACAGCATCAACAGCCCACCATTCAACATGGCCGCCGGCGGCCTCTACTACCTGTCGTACTTGGCCGCGTTCACGAATGACGGAACGATCAGTCGCCCCGGCATCGGCCGTGCCGCGCTTCCGCACGACACCTTCATGGCGTCGCGCATCAGCACCAGCGCGTCGAAGGGCATCTCCGGCAGCGTGCTCGGCCAGGAAACGTACTTCACCGCCAGCTCATCCGAATCCGCCTACCTGACCCTCGGCGCCGCGGCCGGCACACAGGTGGCCTTCGACAACGTCTCGCTGCGCCAGGTGTTCGGCTACACGCTCGCGAAAGTGCCGGAGTGGGTGTCGTATGCGTACGCCAGTCCGCTGACCGCCGCCACGGTCGACTGCCCGACGCTCGGCTGGCCCGCCGGCTGCACCGTGACCGACCTGAGCGGCCGCGCCGTGCCGTTGCCGACGAGCCTGCCCGCAGGCACAGCGGCGGTGTACCTGCGTTCCGACTCGGCTTGGCGCGCGCAGTGACCGACTGATCAGACGATTGCGTATAGCGGCAGGAGCCGTTGCGCCTGAGGTATGGTCGTGGCCCGATGTTGATGCTGCGCACATGACAAATGTCCTGGTGGTCCACAACGCCTACCAGCAACGCGGCGGCGAAGATGCCGTCGTCGAGGCCGAGATCGAACTGCTGCGCTCGCGCGGCCACGCGGTGGCCGAATACCGGCGCAGCAACGACGCTCTGAACGGCATGGGCCGCGCGCAGGCCGCGCTGCAAACCTTCTGGTCGAAGCAGACCGAGCGCGAGGTCGGCGCACTGATCGCCGCGCAGCGCATCGATGTGCTGCACGTCCACAACACCTTCCCACTGATTTCGCCTTCGGTTTACTGGGCAGCTGCCAAGGCGCGCGTACCGGTGGTGCAGACGCTGCACAACTTCCGCCTCGTCTGCCCGCAGGCATTGATGCTGCGCAACGATGCTCCCTGCGAAGACTGCGTCGGCCACGTGCCCTGGCGCGGGGTGGTGCACGGCTGCTACCGCGGCTCGAAGGCGCAGACCGGCGTGCTGGCGGCGATGGTGACGATGCACCGCGGCCTGGGCACCTGGCGCGACAAGGTCACGCGCTACATCGCGCTCAACGAGTTCTGCCGCCAGAAGTTCATCGCGGGCGGCTTGCCGGCCGAGCGCATCGTCGTGAAACCGAACTTCGTCGATGCCGGACCAGCGCCGGCCGAGACCGAACGCCAAGGGGTGCTTTACGTCGGACGGCTGTCGCAGGAAAAAGGCATCGGTGTGCTGGCCGATGCGATGCGGCGGCTCGGCGCAAGCGTGCCGCTGGCCGTGGTGGGCAGCGGGCCGCAGGCCGATCTGTTGGCCGGCCTGCCGGGTGTGACGATGCATGGCGCGCTGCCCGGCGAGCAGGTGATGGCCCTGATGCGCCGCGCGCAGATGCTGGTGATGCCGAGCATCTGGTACGAAAACTTTCCGCGCACCCTGGTCGAGGCCTTCGGCTGCGGCCTGCCGGTGGTGGCCAGCCGCCTGGGCGCGATGGCGCACCTGGTGAAAGACGGGCACGACGGCGTGCTGTTCGAAGCGGGCAGCGGCGAGGCACTGGCCGCGGCACTGGCGTCACTGGCCGCAGAGCCGCAGCGGTGCGCGGCCATGGGCAGGGCTGCTCGCCAGACTTACGAAGAATCGCTGACGCCAGACGCCAACTACACCCAGCTGATGCGCATCTACATGGACGCCATCGCCGATGCGCGCTCCCTATCGGCCTGAAGCAATGACTTCGACATCTGCGACCGGCGCACGCAAAGTCTTGACGATGTGATCCGCCAGCTTGAACGCGAGTGCCGCGATGGTGATGGTCGGGTAGTTCGCACCGAAGGTCGGGAACACCGAACTGCCGGCGACGAACAGATTGCCCAGCCCGTGCACCTTGCCGTCGCGGTCGACCACACCCCGGCTCGGCGAGTCGTCCATGCGGGTGGTGCCCATGTGGTGCCAGGTGCCGAGGTTGTCCCACGGCAGGGCCGGGGTGACGGGCCAGGGCCGGCCTTCGAGCGGTTCGGGAAGTTCGATCTCGGCCACGCCGCTGCGCCGCAGTTCGTCCGCAAAGATCGCGAGGCTCCGGTCGTAGGTTCGCTTGGCTTGATCAGTGATGCGCCAGTCCACTTGCACGCGGCGCATGCCGAGGGCGTCGACGGTGTCGGACAGGCTGACGCGGCTGTCGCGGTTGGGCGCCGGTTCGCAGACGATCTGCACTTGCACCTTTTTGATCAGCGCGCGTGGCTGGAAGATGCGCGCGGCCCCGAACGCGGCCACGCTGAGCGGGTCGGCGGCCATGCGCCCGACGTCGCCAAGCAGGCTGTAGGACGGGTCGGCCTTGCCGTGATAGCGCTGCTTCATGCGGATCAGCGCATCGGCCGCGGCCGTGCCTTCACCGGTGAACACGGATGAGAACCACAGCAGGGAGTTCAACAGCCCTTCTTGCTGCTGCACCTCGCGCGAGAGGCCGAACTGCGCGGAGACATAGGTGCCACCCGCGGCGACCGCCCGGTTCATGTAATGGAACTTCACGTCGTAGAGCTTGTTGCGTCGCCATTGGGGTGCCAGCTTGACGTTGCCGAGCGTGAGCCGCGGGTGGTCGGTGAAGTAGCGCCCCACCAGGTCGTGCGCATTGCCCAGGCCTTGCGGTCGCTGCTTGTTGGAGGCCAGCAGCAGGCGTGCGTTTTCGATGCCGCCACACGCCAGCACGAAGTGCCGGGCCTCGACGGTGAAGCGGCGCCCGGCCAGGGTTTGCACGTGGACACGCGACACGCGGTCGGACTCGGGCGCTGTCTCGATGTCGACCACATTGGCATGCAGCAACGTGCGAACCTGCCGGGCGGAATGCAGTTCACGGCGGTACACGCTGCCCAGGCGCAAGGGCGAGCTGAACTGCGCGAGGTGGTCTTGCACACGCCCGGTGGGCAAGGGGATGCGGCGCACATCGGGGCGGCCAATGGCGCCCGCCCAGTGCGCCACGTCGTAGTTCATCGGGCCGAGTTGCAAGAAGGGGTGGGCGCGCTCGTAGTAGGGCTGCAAGTGCTCGCGGGTGTACGGCCAGCCGCTTTCGGGCACCCAGTCGCGCTGTTCCAGGTCGTGCGCATGCAGCGGTGCGCACCAGCCGCCCCAGCAATTGCTGCTGCCTCCGAGGAAGCGGGTGCGGCAGTTGTCGGCAAAGGTGTAGGGCAGGCCGAGGTTGTCGCCGCGGTAGAGGTCGCTGGTGGCTTCATCGGCCTTGAAACCGCCACTTTCGAGCAGGATGGCGTCGACGCCCTGGCGTTCGAATTCAAGCGCTGCGGCAATGCCGGCCACGCCGCCACCGATGATGCAGACCGTACTGCGCAGTGCCGCTCCTGGGTCGATCGTTCGCGCGTCGATGAACATCCGGTCGCTGTCGTTGCTGTGCGCCGGAAAGTCGGCGGTGGTCAATTGTGGCGGCCAGTGATCAAAACCTCACAGTGGTGTCACACGCGGCGCAGCGGTTCATGACACGGTGCACGGATGTTCCCACTGGCCCCTCGACGCCCCGGATTGTGGCTTTGCTCACCCTCCCCGGCCCAGCCTGGCAGCTACTGAAAAACCCTCAATCGATGTTCCAATACTTCGTGCCCGGTGGCCCTTTTGAAACATGCCTTTGCCTGTCCGACATCGACCGCGAATTCTTGTCGTTCAGCGACACCTGACTCACTATCGTCTGGCCTTCTTCGAAGCCCTGCGCAAGACCTTGGCCGATCGCGGTTGCGTGCTGGACCTGGCTTACGGCGACGGCACGCCGGAAGAAGCGGCCAAGCAGGATGAAGCCGAATTGGCATGGGGCGACCGCCTCCCTGTGACACGCTACTACGCGGGCGGGCGCGTTTGCTGGCAGCCCTTCCGCGAGCAACTCGCCCGGGCGGACATGGTGGTCATGACAGCAGAGAACAAGCTGCTCTACAACCTCTATGTGCAGTTGTTCGAACGGCGCGCGCGGGTCGCGCTGTGGGGGCACGGGGCGAACCTGCAGGGAGACCCCAACAGCCTGCGTGAGCGCTTCAAACGCCGCGTGGCCTTGCGGGCCGATTGGTGGCTGGCCTACACCGAGTACAGCCGGCCATTGATTCTGCAATGCGGGTTTCCGCAGGACCGCATCACGGTGCTCAACAACGCGGTCGACACGCAGGACATGTCGGCCATGCGGGCGCGTGTCACCCCGGCAACGACCGAGGCCTTGCGTTCGCAATTGGGGCTGGGCCCGGGGCCGGTGGGCATTTTCCTGGGCTCGATCTATTCAGAAAAACGCATCGAATTCATGCTCGACGCCGCATCACGCGTGCACGAACAGGAGCCGGGCTTCCAGTTCGTGATCGTCGGCGCGGGGGTTCAGCAGGGATTGGTCAAGGCCTTCTGCCGCGACAGGCCGTGGGCGCACTACGCCGGCCTGTTGAAGGGTCAACAGAAGGTCGACGCCTTGGTGTTGGCCAGCGTGATGTTGAACCCGGGCCTGGTCGGGCTCGGCATTCTCGACAGCTTCGTGTGCGGTGTGCCCATGCTCACCACCGATTGCGGGCTGCACAGCCCGGAGATCGCCTACCTCATGCACGGCCGCAACGGGCTGATGACGCCGAACCGGATCGACGACTACGTCGCCGGTGTCGTCAACCTCTTGCGTGACCCGGCGCAACATGCCGCGCTGGTACAGGGCTGCCGCGCCTCGGCGCAGGAATACACGGTGGAAAACATGGCGCTCAACTTTGCCGACGGGGTACAGGCCTGCCTGAACGCGCCGATACGGCGCGTATGAGCGCCGACCTCAGCCGCCCCGACGCAGCAGTTGCCGGACTGCGCCGACGATGAATGCAGAGTTGCTGACCAGGTAGCGCCGCCACAGGCGGCGTGGCTCACTGATCAGACGGTGCAGCCATTCGAGGCCGTGGCGTCGCATCCAATCGGGCGCACGCATGACCGTGCCCGCATGGAAGTCGAAGGCCGCGCCCACGCCGATCATCACCGCGTTGATGCGGCCGCGATGTGCCGCCATCCAACGCTCTTGTTTCGGGCAGCCGAGGCTGACGAACACGACCCCCGGATTGGCGCCGTTCACTGCGGCGACGAGCGCATCGTCTTCAGGTGCCGACAGTTCTCGAAAGGGAGGCGACATCGCACCGACGATGGTCAATGCGGGCAGCACGACGAGCAGGTTCCGTTGCAGCGCAGCCAGGCTCTGCGGTGTGCTGCCGAGCAGGTAGATCGGCGTGCCATCGGCTGCCGCACGCTCGCAGAACTTCTGCATCAGGTCGGGGCCGTTGATGCGCTCCTGGGTGGGATGGCCGGTGCGACGCATCACCCACGCGACCGGCGCACCGTCGGGCGTGGCCATGTCGGCGTCGGCGAGGACCTGGCGAAAGCCGGAGTCTTGCGCCGCGGTCACGACCGAGTGTGCATTGCAGATGCAGACGTAGCGCGACTCGCGCCGTTCGGCCCAGTTCGAGATCGTGTCCAGGGCGTTGCCCCAGTCGATCGCGTCGATGGGGCTGCCGAGCACGTCGGCGCAGCGGCGCCCAGAATACGGGGTCAGCTGGGTCATGGAGAGATTGTCACGCACGGCATCGTGGCGATGCCGAACGAACATCTGCGGCGGGGGCCGTGCCGCCGCCGCAGAAGAGAGCCAGCTCAGGCGTTGTTGTCGTTCCGACGACGCGACATGAACAACACGGCCAACAGGCCGGCGCCGAACAAGGCATAGGTTTCGGGTTCCGGAACCGCCGTGACGCTGAAGCCACCTGCGTAGCCACCGATCTTGTAGCCCGAAACCTTCGGGCCATCGACCAAGCCCGTCACGCGCACCTTGTACTTGCCGGCGCTGATGTTGGCGAAGCTGATGCCGTCAGCCATCGTGCTGTCGGAGGCCACTTCCTTGCCCTTTTGCCACAGGCTGACCTCCGAGAAGCTCAGGCCCGGGGTCATGAAGTAA
Source organism: Rhizobacter sp. (assembly GCA_025361845.1). Classification (GTDB taxonomy): domain Bacteria; phylum Pseudomonadota; class Gammaproteobacteria; order Burkholderiales; family Burkholderiaceae_C; genus JANYJL01. The sequence goes on along the minus strand of JANYJL010000355.1, from coordinate 3,920 downwards.
CCCACCAGGTCGGACAGGCCGGTCAAGGTGAACTTGCCGATGCTCAGGTCGCTGAACGACGGGCTCTTGGCCGGCTGGATGATCAGGCCGGAGAAACAGGCGTCGAGCATGGCGTCGAAATCTTCACAGTCGACAGCCTTGGCTTGCGCCACCGGGCTCAGGCCCAGTGCCACCAGCGCGGCGGCGGCGGCCAAGCTTTTTTTCATCTTCAGGGTGTTCATTTCGGGTACTCCAGAGAAGCGAACAAAGGGCAAAGCCAGGTTCTTCTGCGATGCAGCGTAACCCACGATTTCCAAGGGATGCACCACCCGTTTACGGGGTCGTGACCCGCTGCACGAAAAAAACCCTCAAGTTTCCTGAACGCAAGTTGCCTGCCAAGGGCAAGGATCGGGACCACGCCAGAATAAAAGCTGCAGAAACTCGCGTCTGTGCGCTAGCCAACGGACGTGTCTCAAGCAAATGCGGCTTTGCCACTTTGCTTGACCCCTGGGGCGGGAATGTCGAAGGCATTTCCTTGGGGGGCTCAATACGCACCGCGGTCGAACAACACCAGCTTCAGCGTGCGGGCAATGATGCGCAGGTCGAAGACCAGGGACCAGTTCCGCAGGTACTCCAGGTCGTACTCGACCCGCGCCTGCATCTTGTCCACCGTTTCGGTCTCGCCGCGCAGGCCGTTCACCTGGGCCCAGCCGGTGATTCCGGGGCGCACCTTGTGACGCACCATGTAGGCCTGGATGAGGCTGCGGTACTGCTCGTTGTGCGCCACGGCGTGCGGGCGCGGGCCGACGATGCTCATGCTGCCTTGCAGCACGTTGATGAACTGCGGCAGTTCGTCCAGCGAGTTGCGGCGCAGGAAGGCGCCGAACGGGGTGATGCGGGGGTCGTCGCGCTGCGCCTGGGGCACCACCGCGCCGTTGTCGGTGGCCGTCATGGAGCGGAACTTGTAGACCGTGATCTCTTCACCGTCGAGCCCGTTGCGCCGCTGCCGAAAGATCACCGGGCCGGGCGAGCTGAGCTTCACGCCGGCAGCCACCAGGAGCATCAGTGGCGACACCAGCACCAGAATGAGGCTCGCCAGGGTGATGTCGCTCAGGCGCTTGACGAGCTCGTTGGCGCCGGTGAACGGCGTCTCCAGCATGCCGACCACGGGCACGCCGCCGAGATCCTGCAAGCGGCCCTGGATGATGCTGATGCCGAACACATCGGGCGCCAGGTACACCGAAGCGGTGCTGTTTTGCAGGCTGGCCAGCAGTTGGACGATGCGCGGCTGGGAACTCAAGGGCAGCGAGATGTAGACCTCGTTCACCTGGTGCTGGGCGAGGTAGCCACCCATGTCGGCCAGCGCGCCTAAGCGGGGAGAAGCGGCAGCGGCGGGATCAAGGCGGTCACCGCTGCGGTCGTCGAAATAGCCCAGGAAGTGGCACCCACGCTCGCCCTGGCCCGTGAGTACCTTGCCCAGCCTGGTGCCGAGCGGCCCGCCGCCGATGACGACGGCGGTGCGGCGTGAGCCGGGCTGGGTCGCCTTCCAGCGCAGGTAGGCACGGCCGGTGAAGGCGACGCCCCAATGCACCACCGGGGTGGCAAGCGCCCACATGATGAGCACGCGCGGGTTGAACAGCGCAACGCTGTCCGTCGCGAAAGCACACAAGCCCAGGATGGTGAGCAAGGTGGCCCAGGCAACACACACGTCCACCGCCGCGTAGAGCGGGCGGTCGCGAAAGCGGTTCGTGCCGGGGTAGGTGAGCGCGACTACGAGCAGACACAAGACCGTGGCGGGGCGGTCGATCTCAGCCTGGTGTTGCAGCGCGATCACGACGAAGCAGGCGATCGATATCGCCGGCTCGAGGAAAGCGGCCACGTAGCTGCTGGCCGATGGCGGCGCGCTCACGAATTGGCGGGTACTGCTGCGATTCTGGAGCATTTTCTGGGCGCGGAGAAGTTCAGGCCGTCAACATAAAGATTGAGGGTAAGCGCGAATCAAGCCGGGCACGTAACCGTCCGGGTACGACCCCTGTCGATGCACCCCGCGGACGCGGGGGTGAGTCGCGCCCGGTATCCGTTTGTGGGCAATAGGCCCCGCCTCCTGTTGCGCCACCGCGCCAGGGGCGGATGGGGCTGGCGCAAAATCGGGCGCCTCAAAAAACTTCAAGAAAAGGGTTCGCACCATGAAAGTCACTGTAGTTGGCGCAGGCTATGTGGGTCTGGTGACCGGCGCCTGCCTGGCAGAGATGGGCAACCACGTCGTGTGCCTGGACGTCGATCCGCGCAAGATCGAGATGCTCAAGCGTGGCGAAATCCCGATCCACGAGCCGGGCCTGGACGCCGTGGTGCAGCGCAACGCCGCGGCCGGGCGCTTGCAGTTCACCACCGACGTGGCGGCAGCGGTCGGCCACGGAACGCTGCAATTCATCGGTGTCGGCACGCCCCCCGACGAAGACGGTTCGGCCGATCTGAAGTACGTGCTGGCGGCGGCCGGAGCCATCGGCCAGCACATGACCGACTACAAGGTGATCATCGACAAGAGCACCGTGCCCGTCGGAACGGCCGACAAGGTGCGCGCGAAAGTGGCCGCGGCGCTGCGAGCGCGCGGCGTCGATCTGCCCTTTGCCGTTTGCAGCAACCCGGAGTTTCTGAAGGAAGGTGCTGCCGTCGACGACTTCATGCGGCCGGACCGCATCATCGTCGGCTGCGACGACGACCGGGCGGCCCTGCTGATGCGTGCCATCTACTCGCCCTTCATGCGCAACCACGACAAGTTGCTGGTCATGGACGTGCGCAGCGCCGAGTTCACCAAGTACGCGGCCAATGCCATGCTGGCCACGCGGATCAGCTTCATGAACGAGCTGGCCTTGCTGGCCGAAAGTGTCGACGCCGACATCGAGTGGGTGCGCAAGGGCATCGGCAGCGACCCGCGCATCGGAACCCAATTCCTGTACGCCGGAACGGGCTACGGCGGCTCGTGTTTCCCGAAGGACGTGAAGGCGCTCATCCACACGGGCGCCGAAAACGGCGTGCGCCTCGGCGTGCTGCAAGCCGTGGAGGCAGCGAACGAGCGGCAGAAGCACCTGCTGGTCGGCCGCGTCGTTGCGCGCTTCGGCGAAGACCTGCACGGCCGCACGTTTGCCGTCTGGGGCCTGGCCTTCAAGCCGAACACCGACGACATGCGCGACGCGCCGAGCCGTGTCGTCATCGAGGAACTGGTGAAGCGCGGCGCATCGATCAGGGCCTACGACCCGGTGGCCATGCCGGAAGCGAGCCGGGTGCTGGAGGGCGTGCCCCGCATCGCCATGGTCGACAACCAGACCGCCGCACTGCAGGGCGCCGATGCGCTGCTCATCGTGACCGAGTGGAAGGAGTTCCGTAACCCGGACTTCGACCTCATCAAGGCCACCCTGAAACAGCCGGTGATCTTCGACGGTCGGAACCTCTACGAGCCGGCTCTCATGCGTGAGTTCGGCGTCGAGTACATGGGCATCGGCCGCGGCTCCGTGACGCCCGTTTAGCGATTGACCGGCCCCGGTGAAGCGCTTGCTTCACCGGCAGCCGATCCCGCTCAGGCCTTCGAACCCAGCGCCTCCCAGCGCTCCAGCGCGGCCAGCAATTCAGCGTCGAGAGCCGCGTGGCGAGCCTGCGCTTGCGCGGCGCGGGCCGGGTCCTTGACGTAGACCGCTGCGTCGGCGAGCAGGGCCGAGAGTTCCTTCTGCTCGACCTCCATCGCCTCGATGCGCGCCGGCAGGCCATCGAGTTCACGCTGGTCCTTGTAGCTCAGCTTGCGCGGCTTGGCGGCGGGCGCCGCCGCAGGCTTGGCCGCAGCAGCGGCAGGCATCGTCGGCGCTGCCGCAGCCGAGCCGCGCGTGGCCTGCGAGCGCAAGCCCGCGGCGCGCGCGCGCTGCGTCTTCCAGTCTTCGTAGCCACCTTCG
>JANYJL010000350.1 GCA_025361845.1 Rhizobacter sp. | reverse complement strand
TGCGGCGTGACCACCGAGGTCTGCGTGCACTCGACCCTGCGCGAAGCGGTCGACCGCGGCTACGCCTGTCTGACGGTCGGGGACGCCTGCGCTGCCAGCGACCCGGCCTTGCACGAGCCAGCGCTGGCGATGATCGGCGTCGAGGGCGGCATCTTCGGTCGCGTGATCGACACGGCGCAGGCCGTGACCTCGCTGACTGCTGCGACGGAGAAAATGCAGCCATGACCCAGGTCCGCAAACTCTGGCCGCTGCTGACGGCGACACACCGCTACGACAAGTCGATCTCGACCTGGCAGCGCGGCCACGGCGTGATGGTCGAAGCGCCGATCCTGGCCTACCTGATCGAGACGGCGAACGGGCGCATCCTCTACGACGTGGGCTGCGATCACGCCAAGATCGCCGACCCGGTGGCCCGCGCGCGCTGGTACGACCCCGCGGTGTTCGGCTTCGGCGCGCCACAGATGGCCGACGAACAGCGTGTGCCGCAGCACCTGGCGCGCCTCGGCCTCACGCCCGCCGATGTGGATGTGATCTTCATCGGACATCTGCACTTCGATCACGTCGGCGGCCTGAACGATCTGCGGCGCTGCGGCTGTGGCGCCGAGATCCATCTTCAGCACGACGAGTGGGAGGCCGGCTCTTCAGGTCAAGACCCGGCCGTGTTCTCCGACGAGTTGCTGGATGACGCCGGCAGCCCACTGCAATGGCGCCTGCAGCGCGGCGAGTACAGCGTGGTGCCGGGGGTGCAGGCGGTGGCCACGCCGGGGCACAGCGCGGGCCACATGTCGATGTGGATCGAGCTGCCGACCGGGGCGCCGGTGCTGCTGTGCGGCGACGCCGCCGATCTGCAGGAGAACCTCGACGACGAGATCGCGCCGGGCACGCTCTGGCAGGGCCGCGAGCAGCAGGCGATCGAGAGCATCCGCAAGCTGAAGGCGCTGGCCGCACAGACCGGCGCGAGGCTCTGGCCAAACCACGACATGGCCTTCTATCGTTCGCTGCCGACATTTCCGCAGGCCTGCGCATGAGCGACGACACCGAAACGGCGCCCGTTCCGGATCACTACCGCGGCGTGTGGGTGCGCACCCTGCTGACGACGCCCAGCTCGCGTGACGACACCACGTTCGTGCGCTGGCTGCAAACCTCGCGCTGGCATGCCGATCTGCGCGTTCCGCTCGCAGCGCGCCCCGATGATCTGGCGCTTCAGCAAGGCTTCTGCGGTGTCACGACGGTCGAGGTGAACGACGGCGCCGAGGTGTGCCGCTGGCATCGGCGCCTCGACTTTCAACCCCCTGGCCCACACCCCGATGCGGGGCGCATCGACTTCGACGGCAGCGAGCGATTGATCGAGACCGGCGTGCACGCCGACTACCTCGAAGTGTGGGAACGACTGCCAGGTTCGACGGGCCGGTTTGCCATGCTCGAAGCGGCCGATAGCACGGCGCCGTCGATGCTGCTCGTCAGCGGGGAGTTTGCGATGCGCGTTCGGCCACGCCGCGCCGCCTGGCCGGGCGACACGACGACAGCCGACACGCTGCGCGACCTGGTGCGGCGCCACCCCGAAGCAGCGCCCGCCCTGCTCGATTTCGAGATCTCCTTCGGCCGCCTGGCGCAGGGCCGGTTGAGCATCGAGCAGTCGAGCCTGCCGGCGCTCGAAGGCAGCGATGAAGCCTGCCGCATCGAACGCGTATCTGACGACGCCGCCGTGATGCACGGGCCGGTGGGCGCGACGCACTGGCGCGTTCTGGAGTGGGATACCGAGGGCTTGCTGCTCGCGTGAGGCGGGGCCATGATCCCGCATGCCCGCTGCCAAGAAACCACCCGCCCCGAAGCCGGCACCACCGCCACGCCGCGAAGCCGACGTGATCCTCGACGTCGAGGTCGACGGCGGCGCGCTGCACTTCGTGCTCGCCTGCACCGGCCCCGCGCCAGCACACGCGGTGCGCGTGCGCTTCAGCCGCGTGCTGCGCGACGTGGCGGGCCTGCGCCTGAACGACAACCCGCTCTTCACGCAACTCGAATTCATGGCGCCGGGCAAACGTGTGCGCCTCTTCGTCGACACCCTCGCCGGCTACACCCAGCGCCGCCAGCCGATGCGCTTCGAGGTCAAGCTCGAATGGTGCGACGACGAGGGCGAGCCGCATCGCCGCAGCCTCACCCACGACCTCGCAGCCTGGACCGCGCTGCGCGACATCCTCTGAACTCACGGAGCACGAACCATGGCCAATGCCACCCCGCTGCAAGTCAACCAGTTTCAGGTCGAGGCCGGCTTCTCGCGCATCGGCTTCACGCGCGTGCTGCTGCCGCGCATCGAACGTGAGGTGGTGCGCTACCGCGAGGGCAGCAGCAAGGATCAATCGGCGCGCCTGCTGCCCGGCCTGCTGAAGTTCGGCGAATGCCGGCTCGAGCGCGGCGTGGTCGCAGCCGACAACGAGTTCTTCTTGTGGATGCAGACCGTGCACATCGGCGTGGCCGAGCGGCGCGACATCGTCGTGCGCCTGCTCGACGAGCAGTTCAGCCCGGTCGCCAGCTGGCAACTGCACAACTGCTTCCCGGTGCTGCTGGAGTGGTCGGTGCTCGACGCGCAGAGCAGCAGCGTGCTGATCGAGAGCCTGCACCTGGCGGTCGAAGGCGTGCAGGTGCATATCGGCAATTGAACGGCGGGCTTGAGGGCTCGATGAAGCGTTTTGTCACAGGCGGCCGTCACCGCGGCGGATAGCGCGCACGATTCATCGGAACCAGCCGCGCCGCGCCCGAGCGGCCTTGACCGCGCGCCGACGCGCGCCCTAACCTGCTGGAAACCTCGGGGAAATCCTGGGCGTGGACATCGGAAAAGAGGGCGCTGCGACATGCTCACGATCGAACCTCTCTCTCAACTGGCCCTGCTGGCCAGCGTGCTCCTGGTGGGCACCCTGCTCTCGCTGATGTGGCTGCGCCGCCGCAGCGGGGGTGCGGCACGCCACACCCCGGATGAGTCGCTCGACACCGTGCAGGCCTGGACCCCGCAAGCCGTGCGTGTGATGACCTTGCCCGAGCGCAAGGCTTTCGAGTTGCTGCGCCGTGCGCTGCCGCGCAACCACATGGTGCTGGCCCAGGTGCCGCTGGCGCGTTTCATCAGCGTGCCGACCGAACATTCGTATGCCGACTGGCTGCACAAGGTGGGCCGGCTCTGCCCGGACCTGGTGGTGTGCGATGCCAGTTCGCGTGTCATCGGCATCGTCGAGATGGCCACGCCGAACGATGGCGAACGCAGCCGCAAGCGGCACGAGCGCCTGCACCGCGTGGTGCAGGCTGCCGGCATCCCCGTGCACGTGTGGGCCGAGGGTGCGATGCCCAGCGTGGCCGAGGCCCGCGCGCTGTTCAAGCCCAAGTCGGCGGAGGATGTGGCCGAGGAATGGAAGCAGGTCGGGTCGCACGGCCAGTCGCTGATCCCGGTGCCCGAGATCCAGGAAATGCTCGCCGATGGCGACGACGCCTGGGCGCACGACCCGCTGCACGACCCGGTCGCCTCGGGCTTTTTCGACGACCTGGACGCTGGCCGCCCGAACATCGCGCGCGCCTGACCGGCGAGGCCGCAAAGGCTGCGGAAGCGGCCGGCGCGGAGGGTTCATCATCGGGTCCTGGGCACGAGCCACGGGAACCCGCATGCATTTCGGCAGAGTCAACACACCCGCCCTCAACCTGGCCCTGCAAGGTGGCGGCGCGCATGGCGCCTTCACCTGGGGCGTGCTCGACGCATTGCTCGAAGACGGCCGCCTGCGCCTGGACGGGATCAGCGGCACCAGCGCCGGGGCGATGAATGCCGTCGTGCTGGCGCATGGCCTGCTGGACGGCGGCTTCGACGGTGCACGCGCCGCGCTGGAGGCCTACTGGACCGCCGTCGCAGCGAGCATGCCGTCGGAAATGACCGTGGTCTCGGCCGATGGCACCAGCGTGAGCCTCGCGCCGATGGTCAAGCTGATGCTGCAATGGGCGCATTACTTTTCGCCCGAGCAGATCAACCCCTTCGACCTGAACCCGCTGCGCGACATCGTCTCGGCGCAGATCGATTTCGAGCGCCTGCGCGCGCGTTGCCCGGTGAAGCTCTTCATCGCCGCCACGCATGCCAACTCGGGCAAGCTGAAGATCTTCCGCGAGCACGAGATGTCGGTCGACATGGTGCTGGCGTCGGCCTGCCTGCCGACCGTGCACCGCGCCATCGAAATCGACGGCGAGCCCTACTGGGACGGCGGTTACGCAGCCAATCCGGCGATCTTCCCGCTGTTCTTCGATTGCGCGGCGCACGACATCCTGCTCGTGATGCTGGCTCCGCTGAAGCACCGCGAGACGCCTGCCAAGGCCGCCGACATCCACAACCGCGTTCTGGAGATTGCGTTCAACGCGACCTTTCTGCGCGAGATGCGGATGTTCGCGCACTTCAAGGAGCGGGTCGGCGGATCCTGGTTCACGCTCGGCCGCTACGAGCGGCGCCTGACACGCGCGAACTTCCACGTCATCGAGGCGCAGGACATCCTGGCCGAGCTGAAGGCCGACACCAAGCTTGCGGCCAACCTGCAGTTCTTCGCCCACCTCAAGGCCCTCGGTCGGGACCGGGCGCAGGCCTGGCTGCGCAGCCACCACGCCCACCTGGGCAAACGCTCGACGGTGAACCTGGCCGAGTTGTTCTACTGATCTTCCGCCGCAGCGGTGGTCAGTGGGTGGTCTGCAAGGCCGGCGCAGCCGGCACGGCCGGCTCGTCCTCCTCCGCTTCCTCGCCGAGGAAGCCGCCGCTCTGATGCGCCCACAGCCGCGCATACAAACCGCCTTTCTGCAGCAGCTCGCGGTGGTCGCCCTCTTCGACGATGCGGCCCTTGTCGAGCACGATCAGCCGGTCCATCGCGGCGATGGTCGACAAACGGTGCGCGATCGCGACCACGGTCTTGCCTTCCATCAGCCGGTACAGGCTCGCCTGGATCGCGGCTTCCACTTCCGAATCGAGCGCGCTCGTGGCTTCGTCCAGCAGCAGGATCGGCGCGTCCTTCAGCATCACGCGTGCGATCGCGATGCGCTGGCGCTGGCCGCCCGAAAGCTTCACGCCACGTTCGCCCACATGGGCGTCGTAGCCGCTGCGGCCCTTCGGATCCGTGAGGCCATGGATGAAGTCGTGCGCTTCGGCGCGCTGCGCGGCGGCGATCATGTCGGCATCGCCCGCATCGGGGCGGCCGTAGAGGATGTTGTCGCGCACCGAGCGGTGCAGCAGCGAGGTGTCCTGCGTGACCATGCCGACCTGGGCGCGCAGGCTGTCCTGCGTCACATGCGCGATGTCCTGCCCATCGATCAGCACGCGGCCGCTCTCGACATCGTAAAAGCGCAGCAGCAGGTTCACGATGGTCGACTTGCCGGCACCCGAACGACCGACGAGGCCGATCTTTTCACCGGCGCGGATGCGCAGCGACAGCTCGTCGATGACACGCGGCACGGCCGGGTCGGTGGCGCCGTAGGCGAAACGCACGTTCTCGAAGCGCACGTCGCCACGCGTGACCTTCAGCGGCACGGCATCCGCATGGTCTGTGATGGCGTGCGGGCGCGCCAGCGTGTTGATGCCGTCCTGCACCGTGCCGACGTGTTCGAACAGCGCCGAGAACTCCCACATCACCCACTGCGAGATGCCGTTCAGGCGCAAGGCCATCGCAGTGGCCGCCGCGACCGCGCCCACGCCGACCTGGCCCTTCGTCCACAGCCACAGCGTGGCGCCCGCGGTGCTGGCGATCAGCGACATGCTCAGCGTGTGGTTGACGACCTGAAAACCGGTGACGAGCCGCATCTGCCCGTGCACGGAACCGATGAACTCCTGCATCGCGCTGCGCGCAAAAACGGCCTCGCGCTGGGCGTGCGAAAACAGCTTGACGGTCGAGATGTTGGTGTAGGCATCGGTGATGCGCCCGGTCATCAGCGAGCGGGCATCGGCCTGCACCTTCGCCACGCGCGACAGGCGCGGCACGAAGTAGACGAGGCCCGCCACGTAGAACACCAGCCAGCCCAGGAAGGGCAGCAGCAACCAGGCGTCGAGCCGACCGACCACCGTGATCATGGTGACGAAGTAGATGACGACGAAGACCAGGATGTCGGCCACGATCATCCAGCAATCACGCACCGCGAGCGCCGTCTGCATCACCTTCGCGGCCACGCGGCCGGCGAATTCGTCCTGGTAGAAGCTCATGCTCTGGCTGAGCATCAGACGGTGAAAATTCCAGCGCAACAGCATCGGGAAGTTGCCCGCCAGCGTCTGGTGCTTGAAGAGCGTCTGCAAGGCGATCACCACCGGGCTGACGAGCAGGATGAACCCCAGCATCAGGAGGCTACCGCGCTGGGTGTCCCACAGCTTGGCAGGTTGCACCTGCGACAGCCAGTCGACCACGTTGCCGAGCATGCTGAACAGCAAGGCCTCGAAGGCGCCAATCGTGGCGGTGAGCACGGTCATCGCCAGGATGTAGCGGCGCAGGCCGTGCGAACAGGCCCACAGGAACGCCAGGAATTTCTTCGGCGGGATCGGCGGCACACGCTCAGGGTAGGGGTGCACCAGGTTTTCGAAAGCGCTCAGCACGGCGTGTGCTCCAGATCGGCCTCGTGAGCCGGGGTGCGGAGGTTAGCGGAAGTCGGCAGAATGCGCGCGGCGGCGCTCCGAAAGAGTGAGGAGCCGAGCCCCTGCCACCCCGCCACCCCGCCACCCCGCCTTTCGAGGCGCCGACACCACACCGCACCGATGACGACCACCACCACTGCCCTGCCCGCCACGGGCCGCCTCTCGCCGTTCGCTGCGCGCGTTGCCATCTCGGCGCTGTTCTTCTTCAACGGCATGGGCTTCGCGAGCTGGGTCACGCGCATACCCGCGGTGCGGCATGCGCTCGGCTTGAACGAGGGCCAGCTCGGCGGGGCGCTGTTCGCACTCGCCGCCGGCGCGCTGCTGTCCTTCCCGCTCGCGGGCCGCGGCTGTGCGCGCTTCGGCGCACGTCACGCCACGCTCTTCACCGCCGTGCTGTATTGCCTGCTGCTGCCGCTGCCGGTGTTCGCGACGAGCCTGCCGCTGCTGGTGCTGGCGCTCGGCCTGCTGGGCATGGCCAATGGCTCGATGGACGTGACGATGAACGCGCACGCGGTCGAGGTGGAAATCTACTGCGGCAAACCCATCATGTCGTCCCTGCACGGCATGTGGAGCGTCGGCGGCGTGGTCGGCGCCTCGGCAGGCGGTCTCCTCGTCGGGCAAGGTGTCTCTCAGCAGGCGCACCTGGCGATGGTCGCTGCGCTGCTGCTCGTCGGCGTGCTGATCACGCGGCGTTACCTGCCGCCGAGCACAACGCATGACGAGGTGGCCGGCCCGAAGTTCGCGCTGCCGAGTGCGGCCATGCTCGGCCTGGGCTGCCTGATCTTCTGCGCCTTCCTGATCGAAGGGGCGTTGGCGGACTGGAGCGCGGTGTATTTCCAGGACTCGCTGCACACCTCCCCGGCCACCGCGGCGGTGGGCTACGCCGCCTTCGCATTCGCGATGACGGTGATGCGCTTCCTGGGCGACCGCAGCGCCGCCACCTGGGGCGCCGAGCCGCTGCTGCGCTGGAGCAATGGCGCTGCGGCCATCGCGCTGGCCGTGGCCTTATGGGCGCAGCAGGTCGGCTTGACGGCGTTGGCTTTTGTGATCACCGGCGTGGGCATCGCGACCGTCGCGCCGCTGGTGTTCGGCGCCGCGGCGCGGCGTTCGACCTCGAGCGCGGGCCAGGGCATCGCGGCGATGGCGGCAATGGGCTACTCGGGCTTCCTGGTCGGGCCGGCCTTCATCGGCTTCGTCGCGCAGACGACGAGCCTGCGGGCTGCCCTGGGCTTGCTCGCGGCGATGGCGGCGGTGATTTCGGTGCTGGCGTATCACCTGCGCGGGGAGCCCGCAGCAGCGGCTTGATGCGCCGACAGCGGCACTGCTCAGCCCGGCTTGGCGAAGCCGCCTTCGACCCACGCCGTCGCGCTCGCCAGGCTCAACCTGAAGTTCACCGCCACGCGCTGTAGCGCGACCTGAGCGCCCGTCACGTCGTGCGCGCTCAGCAGCGCGTGCGGGTCGTCCTCGTCGGCAACGATGTCGCTGCACACCCGCCAGCGGGTGCCGCCGCTGTCGAGCGTGAATTCCTTGTGCAGGCTCGCGTGCAGTTGCTGCTCGTGGCGGCGCAGCACCTCGGCCGCGGTCTTCACCAGGGTGTTGAAGGCCGACACATCGAGCGGCTTCGGGTTCTTCTTGTCGCGCCCCATCGTCCAGGGGCCGACAAGCGCGGGTTCGGCCTCGCCGTCCTTGCACATCTCGACGGCCCAGCCTTCGTCGTCTTCGTTCTTGATGACGCGCGCGGTCCAGCCGTTGTCGCGCCAGAGGCGAGCTTCCTTGATGACGTTGCCATCGGAGGTGTCATTGATCGGGTTTGAAGTCATGGCCGCGATGCTACGTCCGACAAGCACAGGCGCCCTGGCACGACCGTGCGCTGGCCCACAGACGCTCCATCCGTCCCTTCCGACACTGCGGGCGACCCACGCTCACCAACTGCCACTTGCCCTCCGCCCCCACCACCCCGCCCTCACCCCCACGGCTCGAACGCGTGGGGCGGCAGGTGCTCGCGTCGGTGGAACAGGCCGTCGCGCTGCTGCGCTTCATCGGCGAAACCGCGCTCACCACCGGCGGCGTGCTCACCCACCCGCGGCGGCTGCGTTGGCGCACCGTGCTGCGCAACATCGAGCTCGGCGGCTGGCAGGCGCTGCCCATCATCGGCATCACCTCGTTCCTGCTCGGCGTGGTGGTGGCCTATCAAGGAGCCGATCAGCTTAAGCACTACGGCGCCAACATCTTCGTCGTCGACCTGGTGGGTTACTCGATGCTGCGCGAATTCGCACCGCTCATCAGCGCCATCATCATCGCCGGCCGCTCGGGCTCGGCTTACGCAGCGCAGATCGGCACCATGGTCGTGACCGAAGAGGTCGATGCGATGCGCACCCTGGCCATCGACCCGATCGAGCTGCTGGTGTGCCCCAAGCTGCTCGCCCTCGCCATCGCGCTGCCGCTGTTGACGGTGTTCGCCGATGCGGCCGGTGTGTTCGGCGGCATGGTGATGGCGCGCTCGCGGCTGGGCATCGGCTTCCACGAATTCGCCGACCGCTTCGGCCGCGAGATGCAGGGGCCGACCCTGCTGCTGGGCATCGGCAAGTCGCTGGTGTTCGCCGCCATCATCGTGGTGATCGGCTGCTTCCAGGGCTTTCGCACGCGTGGCAGTGCGGACAGCGTGGGCCGGCAGACGACGGCCGCCGTCGTGCAATCGATCTTCCTCGTGATCGTGGCGGACGCGCTGTTCTCGGTCGCCTTCAACGTGCTGGACATTTGACGTGACTGCCGCAGAACTCGTCATCGAGATGAACGGCATCTGCACCGCCTTCGGCAGCCATGTCGTGCACAAGGATCTCGAACTCGGGGTGCGGCGTGGCGAGATCCTGGCCATCGCGGGCGGCAGCGGCTCGGGCAAATCGGTGCTGCTGCGCGAGATGACGCTCTTGCAGCGGCCCGATTCGGGCACGGTCCGACTGTTCGGCGAAGACACCGCCACGCTCGACCGCGCACAAGGCATCGCACTCCGGCGGCGCTGGGGCGTGATGTTCCAGAAGGGCGGCCTGTTCAGCGCGCTCGACGTGCGTGAAAACGTCGGCCTGCCGCTGCGCGAACGCGGCGAGAAAGACGAGGCTGCGATCGACACCGCCGCTGATGCGAAGCTCGCCCTCACCGGCCTGCCGCCCGAAGCCGGCCTGAAATTCCCCGGCGAACTCAGCGGCGGCATGCTCAAGCGCGCCGCGCTCGCCCGCGCGCTGGCGCTCGACCCCGAACTGCTGTTCCTCGACGAGCCGACTTCCGGGCTCGATCCGGCCAGCGCGGCGGGCGTGAACGAGCTGATCCTGCGCACGCATGCGCTCTACCAGGGCATGACGATCGTGATGATCACGCACGACCTCGATCTGCTGTGGAAGGTCAGCCACCGCGTGGCCGTGCTCGGCGAATGCAAGGTGCTCGCGACCGGCACGATGGACGAACTCTCGCAGCACACGCACCCGATCGTGCGCGCCTACTTTGTCGATACGCCGGCGCACGCGCACCGCGCGCCGGCCACGGTCTAGGGCGGCGCATGGACGACAAGTTCAACTACGCCGCCGTCGGCGCCTTCGTGCTCGCGCTGGGCGCCGCTCTCGTGGTTGCGGTGCTGTGGCTGGCGGCCGGGTTCAACGGCAAGAAGCAGGTCGACCTGTACCAATCGATCATCCAGGAATCGGTCGCCGGGCTGAACATCGACGCGCCGGTGAAGTACCTGGGCGTCGATGTGGGCAAGGTCAGCCGCATCGACATCGACCCGCAGAACACACGCCAGGTGCGCCTGGTGTTCGAGATCGACCACGGCGCGCCGATCCGCCAGGACACCGAAGCCGTGCTCAAGACCCAGGGCCTGACCGGCATCGCCTATGTCGAACTCAGCAGTGGCAGCGCCGGCTCGCCACCCCTGGTGATGGGCGACGATGGGGTGATGCCGATGATCCGCTCCAAGCCCTCGCTCAGCGCGCGGCTGGAGAACGTCGCGACCGCCGTGCTCGGCAATGTCGACCGCGTGTCGACCAGCCTGAACGCGATGTTCGACGCCGACAACCGCGCCGCGCTGAAGCAAACCCTGGCCGACACGGCCGCGCTGATGCATGCGTTGGCGGCGCAGCGCCAGACACTCGCCACCGGCATTGCCGACGCGGCCCGCACCACGCACCGGACCGCACAGGCGAGCGCGCAGCTCGGGCCGGCGATCGAGCGTGTCACGGCGGGGGTGAACCGCAGTGCCGAGGCCATCGACCAGGCCGCGCAAGCAGTGACACGCGCAGGTGACGGCGCGACACGCGCAGCAGACAGCGCAGCCAGTGGCGCGCAGCAACTGCGCGGCCAGACGCTCCCCGAGCTGGCGCGTCTGCTCGCGGAAGCGAACCAGCTTGCAGCCTCTCTGCGGCGCTTCAGCGAGCAGACCGAACGCAGCCCGAGCAGCCTGATCACGGGCCGGCCGGCGCGGCCGCTCGGCCCGGGCGAAACAGCGAACCGCGGAGCCGCGCCATGACACGCACGATCGACAACGAACCCATCATCGGCAGCACACGGCGTGCGGCCTGCCGCATCGGCTTGCTCGCAATGACCGGCTACGGCGTCGGCGGGCTCACGGGCTGCGGCACCTCGCTGCTGCCCAAGGCCGCGCCACCGCCGGCGCTCTACAGCCTCGACGACGCCGCGGCTTCGGATGCAAGGTCACCGAGTGCGCGATCCGCAGCGCCAACCCTCGTGGTCAACCCACCGCGCGCGGCCGCAGGCTTCGACACCACGTGCATCATTTACCTGCGCCAGCCGCAGTCGATCGACAGCTACACGCAAAGCGCCTGGGTCGACACCCCGGCGCAGATGCTCGCGCCGCTGATCGTGCGGGCCGTGCAGCGCAGTGGCGCATTCCGCGCCGTGCTGCGCGGGCCGAGCGCGGCCGAAGCCGAGTTCCTGCTCGATACCGAACTGATCCGCCTGCAACACGAGTTCATGGGCCGCCCGAGCCGCGTGCGCCTAACCCTGCGCGCCGGACTGATCGCGACCGCCAGCCGCCGCGTGCTCGCCTCACGCGAGTTCGATGCGAGCGCGGTGGCACCGAGCGAAGACGCGCCCGGCGGTGTCACCGCAGCGCACATGGCCGTGCAGACGCTGCTCGCCGAGCTGGCGGCGTTTTGCGCCAGCGCAATCGCCGACTGAACAGGTCCGGCTATGTGCCCCAGCGCACCGACCCAGCCCGGCTTCGGTCGTAATTTGAGGGTGTGGGGAGGGCGTCGTGTCCACCGCGCATCAACCCAACTCAAGAGGTCATTCGATGAACCAAGAACATCTCCATGTATCAACCCAGCCGGTGGCCACCAAGGCTCCGCGCCGCACGCGCCTGAACCAGGCCCTCGCCGCGGTGCTGCTGTCGGGCCTCGCGTTCGCGCTGCCGGCGCAAGCCAACAGCGTGGTCGGCGCGACGACGGAAGACATCGCTCTGGCCACCGGCGTGCAGAGCGCGCTGCTCAAGGACAAGGCCTTCCAGGCCGCGAATGTCGACATCGCCGTGCGCGCCTGGCAGGGCAAGGTCAACCTGTCCGGCTGGGTCAGCGACGCAGGTGACGATGCGCTGGCACGCAAGATCGCTGCCTCGGTCGGTGGCGTGAAGACGGTCACCTCGAACTTCCGCAGCTGGTCGTCCGAAGGCGACGATCGCACTGGCGTGGCGACCCCGGCTGCGATGCCGCGTGCGCCCAGCATCATCGGCGCCACCCAGGCCGACATGACACTCGCCAGCAGCGTGCAGTCCGCGCTGCTGAAGGACAAGACCTTCCAGGCGGCCGATGTCGACATCGTCGTGCGCGCCTCGATGGGCAAGGTCAACCTGTCGGGCTGGGTCGGTGACGTGAACGACGACACACTGGCACGCAAGATCGCCGCTTCGGTGGGCGGGGTGAAGACGGTGACGTCGAACTTCCGCAGCTGGTCCACCGAGGGTGAAGACCGCGCCGGCATGTCCGGCAAGAGCAACATGGCGATGGTCAGTGCGCCCCACACGATGGGCGCCACCGCGGCCGACATGGCCCTGGCCAGCGACGTGCGTGCGGCGGTGATGCAGGCCAAGACTTTCCAGGATGCCGACGTCGACGTCGTCGTGCGCGCCGCCCAGGGCAAGGTCAATCTGTCGGGCTGGGTCAGCTATGCGAACAACGACATCCAGGCGCGCAAGCTGGCGGCGGCGGTGCCGGGCGTGAAGTCGGTGACGAGCGACTTCAAGAGCTGGTCTAGCGAAGCGGACCCGCGCAAGTAAGGCGAGCTGAGCCCCAGCTCATGCCGGAGCGCACGCGCTTCCCCGTCAGGGGCGCGCGATGCGCTCGATTTCCTTGCGGGCCTGCTGTTCGGTGTTCAGCGACAGTTCGAGCGGCTGCCGGCACAGGCCGGCCTGCGCGTACTGCTGGTTTTCGTACAGCTCGGCCGCGGCCGGGAAGGTGTTGAGCAAGGCTTCCAGCTCGGCGCCGGGTTCGGCACGCGACAGTTCGTCGGCCAGATGCCGCACCACGGCACGGTACTGGTCGGCGCTGCTGCGCTCGGCGCTGGTTTCCAGGCGCTGAAGCAACTGCGCCAGCGTCACGGCGACACGCCAGCGTTCCGGGATCTCGATCGTTCTTGCGTCTTTCATGGGGGAACCTCGCTGGGGCGCGGCGAAAGCCGGTCCTCTTGAACTTAGGTGGGCCCGCGGGCGGCACTTTCAAGACAGCGCTCTGCGCCGATCCGCGGACGGGTGCTCGTCCTACACGTGCGGGAGCGCGGGCAGCGCAAGCTGAAGCCCAGGCAGCAACCCGCTGCGAACTTGCGAAGGAGCCGTCATGACCATCCGCCATCTGGCCCTTGCCACGGCCTTGTCGGCAGCCTTGGCCGCGGGTGTGTTGCCCCTGCTCGCCCAGGCGGACGAAGAACCCGCTGCACCGGCCAATGCAGCTTCGGCGACCTCCCTGCTGAAAACGCCCGAACAGAAGCGCGAGGCCGCCACCGCACCCGACTTGCGGCCTGAACAGGCGGCCGTTCCGCAGATCCGCATTCCGCTCGGTCGCAGCGCGCCCGCCCAACGGCCGGCGATGGGGCAGGCCGGTCGCGGCGCCTCGGCCGCATCGGCCGGCGGCTCGATCGGCGGCATCAACGACGGCGCGGCGCGCTGCGAAGCAAAAGCGAGTGCGGCCGAGCGCGCCGCCTGCCGGCAGCAACTCGCCCACGAAACCAAGCCGCGTTGACATCACGGGACACGCGCTGCCGCGGCGCTGAGTCGCCGAAGCGATGAGCTTCGCCCTCGCGCTCGCGATCGGCGGCACCCTGCTGGTCGTCATCACGCTCGGCGGCTCGCTCGTCTCGCGCCTGCCGCTCAGCGGCGCCATGCTCTACCTGCTGGTGGGCCTGGCGCTCGGCCCGCTCGGCCTGGCACTCGCCGCGCCCGAAACGATTGCGCAGGCGCCCTGGCTGGAACGGCTCACGGAAGTCGTGCTGCTGCTCTCGCTCTTCACCTCGGGCCTGAAGATGAGCGCCGGGCTGCACGAGCGGCGCTGGTTCCTGCCGCTGCGGCTGGCACTGGTGTCGATGGCGGCCACGGTGGTGTTGATCGCGCTGGCCGGCGTGTTCCTGCTCGGCCTGCCGATCGGCGCGGCG
>JANYJL010000292.1 GCA_025361845.1 Rhizobacter sp. | reverse complement strand
AAGCTGGCATCGCAACCGGCATCGAGCCCGTAGCCGTCGAGGTGCATCACCTTCGCAGCGTTGGTGGTCACCGCTTCGAAGCATGCGCGAATGCCGGCCTGGCTCGTCATCTGCGCCACGTGCAGGCCCATCTGCGCCACCTCCAGCATGTCGGCCGAACCGAGCGAGTACCACGGGTCCATCACGCAGTCGTGGCCGAAGCCGACATTGATGCCGGCCGCCAGCATCTCGGGCACGCGTGTCATGCCGCGGCGCTTCGGATACGTATCGTGCCGGCCTTGCAGGGTGATGTTGATGAGCGGGTTGGCGATCGCATGCAGCTGCGCCTCGCGCATCAGCGGCAACAGTTTCGACACGTAGTAGTTGTCCATCGAGTGCATGGACGTGAGGTGCGAGCCAGTCACGCGGCCGTGCAGGCCGAGTCGGTTCGTGTGAAACGCGAGCGTTTCGACATGGCGCGACAGCGGGTCGTCGCTTTCGTCGCAGTGCATGTCCACGCGCAGGCCACGCTCGGCGGCGAGTTCGCAGAGGATCTTCACGCTCTCGGCGCCATCCTCCATCGTGCGTTCGAAGTGCGGGATGCCGCCGACCACATCGACACCCAGATCGAGCGCACGCTTCAGGTTCGCGAGCGCCGTGGGCGAGCGCAGCGCACCGTCCTGCGGGAAGGCGACGAGTTGCAGGTCGAGGTAGGGCGCGACACGCTGCTTCACGTGCAGCAGTGCCTCGACCGCGAGCAGGCGGTCGTCGCACACATCCACGTGCGAGCGGATCGCCAGAAGGCCCTTGGCCACCGCCCAATCGCAATACTGCAATGCGCGTTCGACCAAGGCCTCTTGCGTCAGATGCGGCTTCAGCTCGCCCCACAGCGCGATGCCTTCGAGCAGGGTGCCGCTCTCGTTCACACGCGGCAGGCCGTAGCTGAGCGTCGCGTCCATGTGGAAGTGCGCATCGATGAAAGGCGGGCTGAGCAACTGCCCTTGCGCATCGATGACTTCGGCGCCCTCGGGCGCGGACAGGGTCGTGCCGATGGCTGCAAACCGGCCGGCCTGCACCAGCACATCGATGCCGCTGCGGCCGTCGGTCAGCGTGGCGTTGCGGATCAGCATCTCACTTGGTCCCGAACAGCCGATCTCCCGCATCGCCGAGGCCTGGCACGATGTAGCCGTGATCGTTCAACTCACGGTCGATGGCCGTGGTGTAGACCGGCACATCGGGGTGCGCGGCGTGGAAGTTCTTCAAGCCTTCGGGCGCCGCCAGCAGGCAGACGAAGCGGATCGATTTCGGCGAGGTTTCCTTTAGCCGATCGACGGCCGCCACCGCCGAGTTGCCGGTCGCGAGCATCGGGTCGAGCACGATGGCGTCGCGCTCGTGCATCGCCTGCGGCATCTTGAAGTAGTACTCGACCGCGCCGAGCGTCTTCGGGTCGCGGTACAGGCCGACGTGGCCGATGCGCGCGCCCGGCACCACGCTCAGCATGCCGTCCAGGAACCCGTTGCCGGCGCGCAGGATGCTCACGAACACCGTCTTCTTGCCATCGATCACCGGCGCCTGCATCGTCTCCAGCGGCGTTTCGATCTCGATCAGCTGCGTCGGCATGTCGCGCGTGACCTCGTAGGCCATCAGCATGCTGATCTCGTTCATCAGCAGGCGAAAGCTGTTGGTGCTGCGGTCCTTCTGGCGCATCAGCGTCAGCTTGTGCTGGATCAGCGGGTGGGTGACATGGTGGACTAGTCCGGTCATCGTGGGGCTCTCAGGGGATGGGTTCAGAAAACGGTGCCATCGCTCTCGATGGTGATCGGCGGGCTGCCGTCGCGCAGCTCGCGCGCGATGGCGCGGCCCGTGGCCCAGGTGCCGCCT
Source organism: Rhizobacter sp. (assembly GCA_025361845.1). Taxonomy (GTDB): domain Bacteria; phylum Pseudomonadota; class Gammaproteobacteria; order Burkholderiales; family Burkholderiaceae_C; genus JANYJL01. Next base: position 61,514 of record JANYJL010000292.1, on the reverse strand, counting down.
TCGAGCACGCAGGCCAGGGGCATCTCTTGTGCCGTTCGGTCCAGGCGGGCGCGCACCAGCGGCGCGAGTTCATCGATCAGGGTGACGGTGAGCGCGCGCCATTCGATGATGAATTCATCGCTCACTTTCCAGGTGCGCGCCAGGGCACCCGCATCACGCGGCACGATCACACCGCCATCGATCAAGAGGCCGCCGTTGCGGTACTCGGGCAGGCCGGTCAATGCATCGAGCCCGTTCACCGTGATGCCGGCCCACTCGAAGGGTTCGAGCAGCGAATACGCGAGCCACTGGCTGAGCTTGTGGAAGGGCACCCAGCCGGCCGTCGTGCCGTGGCGCCCGGCCATCGGGTCTTCGCCACCGGCCCAGCGGTGCGGCCACACGTCGCCGAGCGGCACGCCGTGCAGCACGCTGCCGGTGAGCCAGATGGACGAGAAGCTGTCGAGCAGCGCGCGCAGCACCGCGGCGGCGCTGATCTCGCGCAGCGTTCCGCCGTCGGTCAGTGTGTCGAACAGGGCCGCGGGCCGTGCCACGCTGCCGTGTTTCGCAGATTGCGTTTGCAGTGCTTCGCCCAGGCGTTGCAGCAGGGCCGCGCGGCCTTCCAGGCCGACCAGCGGGTTCTGCGGCCCGGCCTGAAAAATCGCGGCGAGTGCCGTCGCATCGAGCTTGCGCAAGGTACTCGCATCGACACGCAGCGGCTCGCCCGCCACCGCCGAAAACGCGCCGCGCAGAAATGCCCGGAAGCTCGCCACACCCAGGCCTTCGGAGCGATTGAAGCCTTGCCCGCTCTCGGCTTCGGCGTACTTCCACTGCGGGCCCGCGCCAGCGTCAAGCAGCACGCTCACGACGCTCAGGTCGATGCGCGCACGCGCCTGGTCGGCCGCGTTCAAACCCGCCATCGCCGCGTCCATTTCGGCCTTGCGGTTCACGCCGCCGACCTCGAAGTGGCGCCAGCGGCTGTGGTACGGAATGCGCAGATCAGGGTAGGCCGCACGCGTCACCTGCTCGACACGACGGGCCACGTCGTCGAGCCGACTGCGGTCGAGCTTGAAGTTCGCCGAGCGGCCTTCGGTGACGGAACGCGTGACGGCCGCACAGCGCTCGCGGATCATGGCCGGGTCACGCAGCAGCGTGATCGCATCGGGGCCGTGGCGCTCGCGCGGCGCCGGGTTCTGCGCGTTGTTCAACGCGGGGTTCAACGCGGGGTTCAAATCACTCAAGGCTGCGCCCTTTCGTTGCGGCGAGCTCGCGCTCGTCGGGCACATGGCCATCGGTGAAATAGCCGGCGGCGATCTTGGCGTCCATCTCGACGCGCGCGTCGGCAGGCACCAGTTCGTCGGGGATCTTGACGCGTTCACCGACCTTGATGCCGCTGCCGGTGATGGCGTCGAACTTGTCATTGCTCATCGAGACCAGGCGGTGGATCTTGCGCACGCCCAGCCAGTGCAGCACGTCGGGCATCAGCTCCTGGAAGCGCATGTCCTGCACACCGGCCACGCACTCGGTGCGCAGGAAGTACTTGTCGGCGCTGTCGCCACCCACCTGGCGCTTGCGCGCGTTGTAGACGAGGAACTTCGTCACCTCGCCGAGCGCGCGGCCTTCCTTGCGGCTGTAGGCGATCAGGCCCACGCCGGCGCGGCCGGCGGCGTCCACGCTTTGTGCGCCCTTGATGCATTCCTCGATCGCGTGCGTGAGGTAAGGGCGGCAGGTGCAGATGTCGGAGCCGAACACGTCCGAGCCATTGCACTCGTCGTGCACTCGCGCGGTGAGCGTGACGGCCGGGTCGGCGAGGTCGCGTGGCTCGCCGAAGATGTAGAGCGTCTGTCCACCGATCGGCGGGAGGAAGACTTCGATGTCGCTGCGTGTCACGAGCTCGGGGTACATGCCGCCGGTCTCCTCGAACAGCGCGCGGCGCAGCGCGTCTTCACGTACCTTGAAACGCTCGGCGACACCCGGCAACCACCACACCGGCTCGATCGCAACCTTGGTGACGACGGCCGAACCATCGTCGAGCAGCACGCGCCCATCGGGCTTCAGGCGCTGGAAGGCGATGGCCTGGCGCACCTCGGGCAGGTGGATGTGCGCCTGCGTCACGGCGATCGTCGGGCGGATGTCGTAACCACGCGCCAGGAAGTCGGCGAACACATCGGCGACCGAGGCGCCCCAGGGGTCGATCGAGACGATCTTCTGCGCGTCGTTCCACTGCGGGTGCGGGCCGATCAGGTCGGTGGGGGAGGTGTTGGTCAGGTCGGCGCGGTGGCCCTTGCCGAGGTTGCCTGCGGCCACGGCGAGCGCGCGGTACACACCGTAACTGCCGCTGTGCGTGCCGATCACGTTGCGCTGACTGCGGTTCACGGTGGTGCCCACCACCGGCCCGCGTTCGGCGGCGCTCGGGGCGCCCCACACCAGCGCGGGTGCGCCGCCGCTGCCCTGGCCGGGGTGGGAGGTAAGGCGGATGTGGCGGGTAGCGGGCGGGGTCGGGTCGGTGGCCATGACGGAGTCTCTCGGGGGTTCTCAAAAAGGCAGGCGGCTGGCGCGGGCCGGCCTCTCTCTTGAGGATACGCCGCACGCAAGATCGGCGCCCACGCGCAGAGCCAGTGCTAGATTGCGGCCACCTTCTGCCACGGACGTGCCCGCATGCTGCCGAACGACCCTTCGCCGCCGACCGATGCGGTCGCCGCCCCAGACCTTGGCTATGGTGGCGCCGATGCGCGGCGCGGCCACGTGCTGCCGATCGTGTTCACCGGTTCGGGCAGCGAGTACTTCCGCATCTGGAGCGTCAACCTGCTGCTCACCCTGATGACGCTGGGGCTGTATCACCCGTGGGCCAAGGTGCGGCGGCTGCGCTACTTTTACGGCAATACCCTGATCGGCGATCACCCGTTGGATTTTCACGGCGAGCCACGGCGCATGTTGCGCGGCCTCCTGCTCGTCGGTGTGCTGGTGGGGCTGTACTCGCTGGCGGGCAGCGTGTCGCCTGGCGCGAGCCTGGCCGCGCTGGTGATCGTGGCGGCGGTGTGGCCGGCGCTGTTCCGCGCGGCGCAGCAGTTCCGCCTGGCCAACACGAGTTGGCGCGGCTTGCGCTTTCGTTTCACCGGTGGCTTGTGGGGCGCGTACCGCGCGATCCTGCCGCTGTTCCTGCCGGGCCTGATCGCGTGGGGTGTGGTGGTGACCGTCGGCGGGCGGGCCGGCGAAATCCTGGCAGGTCTGTTCGTCCTGGTGCCCGCCCTGCTGCTGCCGCTGCTGTGGTGGCTCGTCAAGAAGTACCAGCACGACCACTACGCGCTTGGCCAGGTGCAGACGCAGTTGCGCACCGGCCCGGGCTCCTTTTATGGCGTGTTGCTGAAGACGCTCGGCGTGTCCTTGCTGTCCGGTGCCCTTGCGGGTGCGGCGATAGCCCTGCTGGTCGGAGGCAGCGTGGCTGCGTTGTTCGGTGGGCGCACCCATGCGACCGGCTGGACCACGGCCATCGGCGTCCTGATCCCGCTGCTGGGAATCTACGTGGCGATGGTGCTGGTGATCCGCCCCTACGCCACGTCGCGTTTGCAAAACCTGGTGTGGAACCGCACCCAGAGCACCGACATCCGTTTTGAGAGCGCCCTGCGTTTTTGGCCACTGGTGCGCCTGACATTGAAAAACTGGTCGCTCGTGCTGGTGACACTGGGCCTGTACTGGCCGTTCGCCGCCATCGCCACCACGCGCATGCGATTGCAGGCGATGACGGTGCACACCCGCAACCCGCCCGACGAGCTGGTGAACCGCGAGCGCCCACGTGCGGATGACGCGAGTGGTGATGCGGCTGGCGATCTGTTCGGCATCGACGTCGGCCTGTGACGCAGCCCGGCCCCGTGGCCATCGAAGCCACGTATTTCGACGGCCTTTCGGCGCGCGCCCGGCGCGTGTGTCTGACGGTCGCTGGCGGGCAGTTGCACATCAGCGGCGACGCCATCGATGTGCACGTGCCGATGGCGGATGTCGATTGGGCCGAGCGCACCCGCCACGGCACCCGCGTGACCCGCTTGCGCGGCGGTGCCTCTCTGCAAGCGCTGGACAGTGCGGCATGGGACGCCTGGCAGCGTGCGAACGGCCAGGCCGAATCGGTCGTGGTGCAGGCGCAGCAGAGCTGGCGCGGCACGGCGCTCGCGCTGCTGTTGCTGCTGACGCTGGTGGGCATCGGCTACCAATGGGGTGTGCCGTGGGCCGCACGTGGCTTGCTGGTGCTGCTGCCGCAGAGTGCGGATCGCGCCTTGGGCGATGCGGTGTGGCAATCGATGGACGGCCAGGTACTGACCGCAAGTGCCTTGCCCCCCGCGCGCCAGGCGCATCTGCGCGAGGCCTTCGCGCAGGCCTTGCCACGCGCCTACCCGGGTGCGCAGCCGCCACGTTACGAGCTGCGCTTTCACGCCAGCCCGAGCAGCAGCCGGCTCGGCGCGAATGCGGTTGCGCTGCCCGGCGGCACGATCGTCGTCACCGATGCGCTGGTGGAATTGCTGGGCCAGCGCGACGACGTGCTGATCGGCGTACTCGGCCATGAACTCGGCCACGTGCTGCACCGCCACGGCATGCGCATGGTGGTGCAGGCGACCTTGATCGGCACCGCCACCAGCCTGGCCTGGGGCGACTTCAGCTCGGTGCTGGCCGCCGCCCCGGCGTTGCTCGGGCAAATGGCGTATTCGCGTGATTTCGAGCGTGAGGCCGATGCCGAAGCGATCACCTTGCTGCGTGCCAACGGCATCTCGCCGACCGTGATGATCGAGCTGTTCGAGCGCATGGCCGCGGCCCGCAGCGCCGATGGCAAGGCTGCGCCTGACAGCACCGAGCCCGGCATCGCTTTCGCGAGCCACCCGGGGGACGCCGAGCGAGTGCGTGTGTTCCGCGAGGCCGCCACGCGCTGAGACCCTGAGCACGGCGCCGCGACTTCTACAATCGCGGCACCTGCTTTTCTCCGACGCGCCGCGCGCGACGCCGCCATGAATCTCTCCGCCCTGTCTGCCCTGTCGCCACTCGACGGCCGTTATGCCGCCAAGGTCGCGGCGCTGCGCCCGCTGCTCTCCGAGTTCGGCCTGATGCACCGGCGCGTGCAGGTCGAGGTCGAATGGTTCATCGCCTTGTCGGACGCCGGCTTCACGGAATTCACCCCGCTCACCGAAGCCGCGCGCGGCATGCTGCGCGGCCTCGTGCTGCGCTTTTCGGAAGCCGATGCGCAAGCCATCAAGGACATCGAGCGCACCACCAACCACGACGTCAAGGCGGTCGAATATTGGCTCAAGGGCCGCTTCGAAACACATGCCGAACTCAAGGCTGCCGGCGAGTTCGTGCACTTCGCCTGCACCAGCGAAGACATCAACAACACCAGCCACGCACTGATGCTGCAGACCGCGCGCGCCGACGTGCTGCTGCCGGCGCTGGACCGCTTGCTCGCCAAGCTCACGGCGATGGCACACACGTTTGCCGATGTGCCGATGCTCAGCCGCACCCACGGCCAGACCGCGAGCCCGACGACGCTGGGCAAGGAAATCGCCAACGTGGTGGCGCGCCTGGCGCATGCGCGCAGCGCAATAGCCGCCGTGAAGCTGCTGGCCAAGATGAACGGCGCGGTCGGCAACTACAACGCGCATGTGGCGGCCTATCCTGAGTTCGATTGGGAGGCTTTCAGCCGGCGTGTCGTCGAGCAGCAGCTCGGCCTCACGTTCAACCCCTACACCACCCAGATCGAGCCGCACGACTGCGTGGCCGAGCTGTTCGATGCCGTCACGCGCGCGGACACGATCCTGATCGACTGGTCGCGCGACGTGTGGGGCTATGTGAGCCTGGGCTACTTCAAGCAGCGTTTGAAGGAAGGCGAGATCGGCTCCAGCACGATGCCGCACAAGGTCAACCCGATCGACTTCGAGAATGCCGAGGGCAACTTCGGCTTGGCCAACGCCCTGCTCACGCACCTGAGCCAGAAGCTGCCGATCAGCCGCTGGCAGCGCGACCTGACCGACAGCACGGTGCTGCGTAACATGGGTGTGGCGCTCGGTTATGCGCTGCTCGGCTACGACTCGCTGGCACGCGGGCTGGACAAACTCGAAGTGAACCACGATGCGCTCGCCGAAGATTTGAATGCGGCGTGGGAGGTGCTGGCCGAACCGATCCAGACCGTGATGCGCCGCTACAAACTGCCGAACCCGTACGAGCGTTTGAAAGAACTCACGCGAGGCAAGACGATCACGCGCGAGGCGATTCAAACCTTCATCGGCACGTTGGAGATCCCGGACGAGGAACGGCAGCGACTCTTGGCATTGACGCCGGGAAACTATGTGGGCCGTGCTGCTGCGTTGGCACGCCAGATCGGTTGATTTGGCCCGCTCGATCGCTGAGAGCGAACACCGGACCCAAGGACATGAAATTCACCGACCAACTCATCCAGGCCGAGCGCAAGAACAACAGCCTGCTGTGCGTCGGCCTCGACCCCGAACCTGCGAAGTTCCCGGGCGCAATGAAGGGCGACGCGACACGCATCTTCGAGTTCTGCGCGGCCATCGTCGATGCGACGAAAGACCTCGTCATCGCCTTCAAACCCCAGATCGCCTACTTCGCCGCGAACCGCGCCGAAGACCAGCTCGAACGGCTGATGGCGCACATCAAACACGTGGCACCCGAGGTGCCGGTGATCCTGGACGCCAAACGCGGCGACATCGGCAGCACCGCCGAGCAGTACGCGCGCGAAGCCTTCGAACGCTACCGGGCCGATGCGGTGACGCTCTCGCCCTTCATGGGCTTCGATTCGATCGAGCCCTACCTGCGCTACCCGGACAAGGGCGCGATCCTGCTGTGCCGCACCTCGAACCCCGGCGGTGACGATTTCCAGTCGCAACGTCTCACTGGCGCGAACGGCCAGCCCGACGAGTTGCTGTACGAACGCATCGCGCGGTTGGCCCAGGGCGAGTGGAACCGCAACGGCCAGCTCGGCCTCGTGGTCGGCGCCACCTACCCGCAGGAGATTGCCCGCGTGCGCGCACTGGCGCCCTCGCTGCCCCTGCTCATCCCCGGCGTCGGTGCGCAGGGCGGGGATGCGCAGGCCACGTTGCGGGCCGGCCGGCCGGGCGCGGCGCCGATCATCGTGAACTCCTCGCGGGCCGTGCTCTACGCCTCCTCGGGCGACGACTACGCGGCCGCTGCGCGCCGGGTGGCGCTGCAAACCCGGGCGCTGCTGGCTCCGGGCGGCTGAGCCGGGGCGGGCGCGCACGCCTGCTGCGGCAGGCAAAGCCCCCACTCCGTCACGCCTGCCGCGGCCTGAAGTCTGAAAAAATGGGCGCCCGCTGCCGATAACCCGACGTGGGCAATCGGCCCGACCCGTGCCCCACCCATGACCGTCCTGCCCCAGCCTTCCAACGACCCCGACTCCGGCAGCCGTGTCGGTTCGCTGGTCGTGCGGCTGTTCTTCGGCACCGGGGCGGCCGCCTGCCTTGTGAGTGCGCCGGTTTATGCGCTGGCGCCGCTGCACCTCACACCGGCCATGCGCGCGCTGGTCGTCATGGCCTGCCTGGTGATGGCGGCCGTCTTCGCCGCCACGGGCTTCCTGGAGCGCCGCATCGGCATGCCTGCCGCGTCGCTGCTGGCGGGCTGGGGCGCACTGCTGTTCGTGGTGCTGATGGCCATCGGCCTGGGCGAAGGCACCCACGGGCAAGCGCTCGGTTTCGCCTGCCTGATCATCTGCGTCATCAGCATCACGGCCGGCGTGCGCCACGGCGCCGGGATGGCGGTGTTCGCCGTGGCGATGGTGCTGGGCCTGACCTGGGCCGAGCAGGAACACTGGGTGCGCGGTCTGCAAGCAGTGCCCGACACCCCGCAGGCGATGCGCGTGTTCCGGCAACTGCTGCTGGTGGCGTGCAGCATCTCGGGCGGCTTGCTGATCTCACGTGTGACCACGCACTACGTCGCCGCCGCGCGCGAGCGCGAACAGCGCTTTCACTCGCTGCTGCGCGTCGCGGTCGATTGGTACTGGGAGCAGGACGCGCAGCACCGCTTCACCTACGTCTCGGAAAGCCCGTCGGCCAGCGGTTTCAACCACGCCTCGCTGATCGGCCTAACGCCCTGGGAGGCCGACGACACGCTGGGTCTGAACGACGAAGTGTTCGATGCGCACCGCGCTGACCTCGAAGCGCACCTGCCCTTCAAGGCGCTGGTGCTGCGCCGCCCCACGCCGGGCGGCATGCGCTACCTGAGCATCAGTGGCGAGCCGAAGTTCGATGCACGCGGTGTGTTCCGCGGCTACTGGGGCGTGGGGCGCGACATCAGCGAGCAGGTCTGGGCGCAGCAGGCCACCGCGGCCAGCGAGGCGCGCTACCGCGACTTGTTCGAACGCTCGCCCTCGCCCTTGCTGCTGCAACGCCAGGGCCTGGTGATCGATGCGAACGATGCCGCGGCGCGCATCTTCGGCGTGGCCGGTCGCGATGCGATGGTCGGCTTCAGCCTGATCGAAGCGACTGCCGATGTCGAAACGCGTGCCCTGCTGCGCGAGCGCATCGCGCGGCTCGAACACATGCCCCTGGGCCACGACCTGCCGGTGGCCGAATTGCGCATGCTCTCGCGCAGCGGCCGGCCGGTGACCCTGCAAGCCACCGGGGTGCGGGTGGCCGCCGCCGATGGCCCGGCCATCCTCTCGATCTACTTCGACGTGACAGTACGGGTGGCTGCCGAAGCGGCGCTGCGCCGCTCCGAATCGATGCTGTCCCTGCTGTTCGCGACCAGCCCCGACTGCATCACCCTCGCCGACATGGCGAGCGGGCGCTACCTGCTCGTCAACGACAGTTTCGCCCGCGTCTCGGGCTACAGCATCGAGGAAGCGCGCGGGCGAACCGCCGTCGAACTCGGCATCTGGGACGTGCCGGCGGACCGTGCGCGGCTGCTGGCCGAGATCCGCGCGCACGGCCGCGTGGCCGAGGTGCCGACGGTGCTGCGCACCAAGGCGGGCGCGTTGGTGCCGATGCGCGTCTCGGCCGCGCGCTTCGAGATGGATGGCCACGACTACCTCGTCATCACCGGCCGCGACGTGACGGTCAGCGAGCGCCAACGCCTGGAGCGCGAGGCGATTCTCGAGAACGCCTCGGTCGGCGTGGCGCTCACGCGCGATCGTGTGTTCGTGCTCGCCAACCCGGCCATCGAGCGCATGCTGGGCTGGGCACCGGGCGCGCTCATCGGTCAGCCCGGTGCGGCAGTGTGGGCCAGCGAGATCGAGTACGAAGCCCTCGGCCACGAGATCGCCGAACCGCTGACCCGCGGCGAATCGATCGAGGTGGTGCGCGAGATGCTGCGCCGCGACGGCACGCGCCTGTGGTGCCGTTTGCTCGCCAAGGCGGTGGACCCGACACACCCGCGCCGCGGCGGCACCATCTGGATCATCGAAGACATCACCGAGCGGCGCCAGTTCGATCAGGCCCTGGCCAGCGCACGCGACGCCGCTGAAGCGGCCAGCCGCGCCAAGAGCGCCTTCCTCGCCAACACCAGCCACGAGATCCGCACGCCGCTGAACGGCCTGCTGGGTCTCGCCCGCCTGGCCATGCAGGACGGGCTGGATGCGTCGCGGCGGCAGCAGTACCTGCACCAGATCGTCGACAGTGCCGAGGGGCTGGCGGGCATCATTTCCGACATCCTCGACCTGTCGAAGATCGAGGCCGGCAAGATCACGCTGGAGACCGTCGCCTTCGGCCTGCGCGACACGCTGGCGGCGGTGCACCGCACCTACCAGGCGCTGGCCGAAGCGAAGGGGCTGGCGCTCAGCTTCACGGTCGCGAACGACGTGCCACCCGCGGTGCGCGCCGACCCGGTGCGGCTGCGCCAGATCCTCAGCAACTACCTCACCAACGCGCTGAAGTTCACCGAGCGCGGGACCATCCACATCGACGCCCGCATGGCCGCGCCGCTGCGGCTGCGCGTCGAAATCAGCGACACCGGTTGCGGCATCGACATGGCGACGCAGGCCCGCTTGTTCATGCCCTTCGTGCAGGCGGATGAGTCGACCACGCGGCGCTTCGGCGGCACCGGCCTGGGCCTGTCGATCTGCCGTGAACTCGCCACGCTGATGGGTGGTGAGGTCGGTGTGCACAGCGTGCCGGGCGCGGGCAGCCGCTTCTGGGTCGAGTTGCCGCTGGCCCTGGCCGATGCGAACGAGGCCATGCCGCCCGAGACGCGCGCCGACGACATCAGCGCCCTGCGCGGCCTGCGCGTGCTGCTGGTCGAGGACAACCCGGTGAACATGATGATCGGCGTGGCCCTGCTCGAACAATGGGGCGTGCAGGCGGTGCAGGCGGCCGATGGGCCGATGGCGATCGACGCCGTCGAACGGGCGCACACGCAAGACAAACCCTTCGACATGGTGCTGATGGACGTGCAGATGCCCGGCATGAGCGGCCACGACACGGCGCGCCGCCTGCGCCGGCGTTTCGACGCCGATCAGCTGCCCATCGTCGCGCTGACGGCGGCCGCCCTGGTCTCCGAGCGCGAGGAGGCCTTGACCGCGGGCATGAATGACTTCCTGTCCAAACCGATCGACACGCGCAAGCTGCGCCAGGCCTTGCTGCGTTACGGCGTCGAACGTGCCGCGATGATCACGCGGATCTGAAGGGCAGACTCCGCTGCCGTTGCCCGGTCAGCGCGAACAGCGCATTGCCGAGTGCCGGGGCCACTGGCGGCACACCGGGCTCGCCCACACCGGCCGGGCTGCGCGTGCTGGCGATCAGGTGGGTTTCGATGCGTGGTGTCTGCGCCAGGGTGAGCAATCGGTAGTCGGGGAAGTTGCGCTGTTGCACCACGCTCGCGACGATGTCGATGCGACCGAAGAGGGCTGCCGTGAGACCGAACACGATGCCGCCTTCCATCTGCTGCGCGACGATGCCGGGGTTCACGACCACGCCCACGTCGGCCGCGCAGACCACGCGGTGCACCCGCGGCTGGCCGCCGACGAGAGAGACCTCGAGCACCTGCGCGACGATGCTGCCGAAGCTCTCATGCAGCGCCACGCCACGCGCGCGGCCCGCCGGCAGCGGCGCATTGCCGTAGCCCGGCCAGCCGGCCTTCTCCGCGGCCAGGCGCAGCACCGCGGCGTGGCGCGGCATGTCTTTCAGCAGGCCGAGGCGGAAGGCGACCGCGTCCACGCTGGCATCCACGGCGAGCTCGTCGATGAAGGTCTCGCTGAAGAAGGCGTTGTGCGAATGGCCGACCGAGCGCCAGTAGCCGACCGGCACGCCGTGGGTCGTCGCGAGGTGGGCGATGCGCTGGTTCGGGATGGCGTAGGGCAGGTCGATCAGGCCTTCGGCGGCGGTCTTGTCGGGAGCGTCGACCGGGCCGGCAAGCGCGGGCAGGCAACGTTCGATCCAGCGCGGCGTGACGGCGTCGCCCGCGCTCGTGATGTGCAGGCCGACCACCGAACCTTGCGCGTCGAGGCTCGCACGCAGCACGGCCACGCCGGCGGGGCGGTAGAAGTCGTGGCCGATGTCTTCTTCGCGCGGCCACAGCAGTTGTACCGGGCGGCCGCCGGTTTCCAGCGCGACGCGCACTGCCTGGCCAACGAAGTCCACGTCCAGCCTGCGGCCGAAGCCACCGCCGAGCAGGGTGACGTGCACCGCCACTGCGTCTTCGGGCACAGCTGCCACTCGTGCGGCCAGGGCCCGCGCGAGGCCCGGCACCTGGGTCGGCGCCCACACATCGACGCGGCCGTCCTTCACGAGAACGGTGCAGTTGATCGGCTCCAGTGTCGCGTGCGCGAGGTAGGGTGCCTGGTACACATGCTCGATGCGGCGCGCCGCATCGCGTTCGGCCTGCGCCGCGTCGCCACGGGTGTAGAACGCGAGGCCCCGTGGTGCGTCGGCGACGGCGTGGGCGGCATCGAGCGCGCTGCGTTCGAGGGCGCTCAGGATGGTCGCGCTGTCGAGCGTGCCGCTCGGTGGCGCCTGCCACTCGATGGCCAGCGCCTGCGCGCCGCGCATCGCATGCCAACTGCTGCGGCCGACCACCGCGAGTGCGGCCGTCGAGCCGGCCAAGGGCCCGAGGCGCACCACCCGTTCGACTCCGGGCAGCTGCATCGCCGCAGTCACATCGACACGGCCAGGGCTGCCACCGAGCATCGGGCAATGGCGCACCACCGCGAACACCAGGCCGGGCGGGCGCATGTCGATGCCGAAGCGCGCCGTGCCATCGGTCTTCGCCACGAGATCGGTACGCGGCGCGGGTGTGCCGATGAGCCGCCAGTCCTTCGCCTCCTTGAGTTTCACGTCGCCGGGCGGCGTGGCGGCCGCCGCCTTCACCAGCTCGCCGTAGTGCGCGCTCGGGCCGGAGGGGTGGCTCACGATACCTTCGACCACCGCCAGCTCCTCGACCGGCAGCCGCCATTGCAGCGATGCGGCACCGAGCAGCTGCGCGCGCGCCGTGGCGGCGGCCAGGCGCAGCACATCCCAGGAGTCGCTCACGCTCGACGACCCGCCGGTCATGTTGATGCCCAACTCGCGCGCGAGCTTGGCCACCAGGCCCTGGCCGAGCTTGACCGTTCGGGTCTCGTGGCCGGGCTCGGCCTCCGTCGGGTGGAACGGCAGGTTGGCGACGAAGCCGGCAATGTTGCCGTAGAGCCGGTCGGGGCCGGCCTGCACGAGCGCCACGCGGGCGAGCGGCACGTCGAGTTCCTCGGCCACCAGCATGGCCAGCGCGGTGTGGATGCCCTGGCCCATCTCGCTGCGATGCATGGCCAGCACCACCGTGCCGTCACGCGCGATCTTGATCCAGCCGTTCAGGCCCACTTCGCCGTCGGCGACCGGCAGCGTATCGGCCGTGCCCAGGCGATTGCGCACCGGCAGCACACCCCAGCCGACCACCAGGGCGCCGAGCGCGCCCAGGCCCGTCAGCAGGAAGGGGCGGCGTTTCAACGCGCGGCTCCGGGGCCGGTGCCGCGCAGGCTTTGCGCAGCGCTCTTGATGGCCTCGCGCACCCGCGGCGTGGTTCCGCAACGGCACAGGTTGGTGATGGCGGCATCGATCTCGCCATCGCTCGGGTTCGGCTTGGATGCCAGCAACGCCGCCGCGGCCATCAGCAGGCCGCTCTGGCAATAACCGCACTGCGGCACCTGGTGCAGCACCCAGGCGCGTTGCAGCGCGTGCGGCTTCGCGGCGCTGCCGAGCGATTCGATCGTGCGCACGGCCTTGCCGGCCAACGCCGACAGTGGCACGACACACGAGCGCAGCGGCTGGCCATCGACATGCACCGTGCAGGCCCCGCAGGCCGCGACGCCGCAGCCGTACTTGGTGCCGGTGAGCTGGAGCACATCGCGCAGCACCCACAGCAGGGGCATGGCAGGGTCGATGGCGGCGTTGTCGAGTTCGTGCGTGCTGCCGTTGACGTTCAGTTGCATCGGGGAGGCCTGGTCGCCGGGCGGCGAGGCCGGATTGTGCGTCAGCGGGGCCCGCGCGTTGGTGGAAAATGGCAAGCAATGACTACCTCCGTCCTTGCCCGACTGCCCGACACCGGCGCCCCCGACCTGCTGTTCCTGCTGCTGCACGGCGTGGGCGCGAGTGCCGCCCACATGGCGCCGCTGGCGCAGGCGCTCGCCGCGGAATACCCGCAGGCCGCGGTGCTGTGCATCGACGCGCCCGACCCCTTCGACGGCGTGCCGGGGGGCGGTGCCGGCTTCCAGTGGTTCTCGGTGCGCGGCGTGACCGAGACGAACCGCCCCGAGCGTGTGGCCGCGACCCTGCCGCGTTTCATCGCCCAGGTGCGCGACCTGCAAACGCGCTTCGAGATCGATTGGCCGCGCACCGCGCTGGTCGGCTTCTCGCAAGGCGCCATCGTGGCACTCGAAGCGGTGCAGGCCGAGCCGCATCTGGCCGGCCGCGTGCTGGCGTTTTCAGGCCGCCACGCGAGCGCGCCGATGCACGCGCCGCGAGACACCACCGTACACATCTTCCACGGCCTGGACGACCGCGTGATGCCGCATGCCGCCGTCGTTGATTCTGCCGAGCGCCTGCTGGCATTGGGCGGCGACGTGACGGCCGATGTGCTGCCCGGCATCGGCCACGAGCTGCACCCGAAGCTGGTCGACCAGGCGATCGAACAACTGCGCACGTTTTTGCCGAAGAAGGTCTGGCGCGATGTGCTGGCCGAAGCGCCGGTGCTGCCGCGTGTGGCCTCGAGCGACGAGCTGGGCGATTGAAGCGAGCGGCTTTCGCCTACTCGGTGAACAGCCGCCACAGCCCTTTGAAGGTGATCAGGTGCCCCGGGTTGCTGGTCTCGTCGAGCACGCCGCTCATGCGCTTGCGCACGCTCGCGCTGCGCCGGCCGCGCCAGATCAGCAGGTCGGCGATCCAGGGGTGGCGGTTCACGAGGTTGGCGCGCTCGTAGAGCGCGAAGCGTGGCTTCAGCGCAGCGAGGCGCGCTTCGTAGTCGGCCCGCAGCTCGGCATCACCGCGGCCTTGCGCACGGCCCGCGAGCAGCGCTTCGGCAGCCAGCATGCCGGTCTCCAAGGCCTTGCCGATGCCTTCACCGGTGAAGGAATAGGTGCTGCCCGCCGCCTCGCCGGTGACCAGCAGGCCGGGCTTCGAGTAGTGCGCGCCTTCGAGCGAACAACGCAGCGGCGCGCCCTTCAGCGGCCCGAGCAGAGCGCCGCCATGCAGCAGCTCGCGCGCCGGCGCGTAGCAGCGCTGGAAGTCGTCGAACAGCGCGCGCAGGTTCAGCGCCTGGTGGGCGAGCGCCCCGCCGCGCTGGCGGTAGTGGCTGTCGGCAATGCCCACGCCGATGTTGAACACGCCATCCCGGCACGGAAAGATCCAGCCGTAGCCGGGCGCCAGCGCGCGGTGCCAGACCACTTCGAGCTTGTCGATGCGGCCGACCATCGCCGCGTTCTTCACGTAGCCGCGCAGCGCCACGCCGCTCGGCCCTTGCCGCTGCGCCATGCCGGCCGCCAGCAGGGCCTGCGGCACCGCGCCGGTGGCGAGCAGCACCCAGCGCGCACGCAGCTCGCGCACTGCATCGCCGTGTTGCAAGCGCGCGCCGCAGACCACGCCTTCATGTTCGACCGGGGCGACAAAGCGCAGCGGTGCATGCATGCGCGCGCCGGCCGCCACCGCGGCGCGGCAGACGATGTCGTCGAGCTGCCGGCGCGGCAGGACGGCCAGCAGGCCCGGCACGTCGACCCGCCCCCCGCGCGGCGCGATGCAGCCGACATGCGTGACGGGCTGGGCGACAGCCATCACCGCGTCGAGCACACCCAGCTGGCGCAGGGCCTGGTGCGCGTCCGGGATCAGCGCATCACCGCAGACCTTGTCGCGCGGAAAGGCCTTGGCATCGACCAGCACGACCTGCATGCCGCCGCGCGCCAGCGTGAGCGCTGCTGCGGCACCGGCGGGGCCGGCACCGACGACGAGTACGTCGCAGTCGGCGGGGAGCAGGTCGATACCGAGGTTCATCGCGGCACGGCCGGGCGAGGCCGGCTCAGGCCGGAACGAAGCACCTGCGGAGTTGTGCAGAGAAGGCCTGAGGATGAGTCGCCTGCACTGCCCAATTTCATAGGCGCTTCGCTACGGCGACTCAGGACACCGAAGCCAGCACCTGCGGCGTGGCGCTCTTCACCACCAGCCGGGCTGCGTGCAGCAGCGGCTCGGTGTAGCCGCTGGGCTGCACCTGGCCCTTGAGCACGAGGTCGAGGGCGGCGCGGTAGGCGATGCTGCTGTCCCAGTTGCCGGCCATCGGCTGGTAGAGCGGGTCGGCGGCGTTCTGCCGGTCGACCACGGCCGCCATGCGCCGGAACGAGGCCTTCACCTGGGCCGGGCTGACCACGCCGTGCAGCAGCCAGTTGCACATGTGCTGGCTGCTGATGCGCAGCGTGGCGCGGTCTTCCATCAGGCCGACATCGTGGATGTCGGGCACCTTCGAACAACCCACGCCCTGGTCGACCCAGCGCACCACGTAGCCGAGGATGCCTTGCGCGTTGTTGTCGAGTTCCTGCTGCTTCTCGGCATCGTTCCAACCCGCCTTCTTGACGACGGGGATGGTCAGCAGGCCTTCGAGCAACTCGTCGGCCAAGCCATCGGCATCCTGCTTTTCGAGCTGCTTCTGCACCGCGAACACATCGACCTGGTGGTAGTGCAGCGCGTGCAGCGTCGCCGCGGTCGGGCTCGGCACCCAGGCGGTGTTGGCGCCGGCCTTCGGGTGCGCGATCTTCTGCTGCATCATCGCGGCCATCAGGTCGGGCATGGCCCACATGCCCTTGCCGATCTGCGCCTTGCCACGCAGGCCGCAGGAGAGGCCGACGAGCACGTTGCTGCGCTCATAAGCCTGGATCCAGGCGCTCGATTTCATGTCGCCCTTGCGCAGCATCGCGCCGGCCTGCATGGCGGTGTGCATCTCGTCGCCGGTGCGGTCGAGGAAGCCGGTGTTGATGAAGGCCACACGATCAGCCGCCGCGGCGATGCAGGCTTTCAGGTTCACGCTGGTGCGGCGTTCCTCGTCCATGATGCCGAGCTTGACGGTCGCCTTCGGCAGGCCGAGCAGCTTCTCGACGCGGCCGAACAGTTCGGCCGCAAACGCCACCTCGGCCGGGCCGTGCATCTTCGGCTTGACGATGTAGACCGAGCCCTGGCGCGAGTTGACGATGCCCTTGACGCCATGGCGTTGCAGGTCGTGCAGCGCGATCGTCGTCGTGACGACGGCGTCGAGGATGCCTTCGGGAATCTCGCGCTCGTCGGCGCCCCACAGCACCGCCGGGTTCGTCATCAGGTGGCCGACATTGCGCACGAACAGCAGGGCGCGGCCGTGCAGCTTCACGGCGCCGCCGTTCGGCGCGGTGTAGAGCCGGTCCGGGTTCAGGCCGCGCTTGAACGTGGTGCCGCCCTTCGTCACCTCTTCGGTCAGCGTGCCTTCGATGATGCCGAGCCAGTTGCCGTAGGCCTGCACCTTGTCGTCGGCATCGACGACGGCGACCGAATCTTCGAGGTCGAGGATGGTGGAGAGGGCCGATTCGAGGATCAGGTCGGAGACACCCGCGGTGTCGCTCGCGCCGATGACGGTGCTGCGGTCGATGCGCAGGTCGAGGTGCAGGCCGTGGTGCTCGAACAGCAGGGAAGAAGGCGCGCCGGCATCGCCTTGGTAGCCGATGAACTGCTTGCGCTTGTCGAGCCCGACACGGCGGCCGTCCTTCAGCGTCACGCTCAGTTCGCCGTCCACGACCGCGTAGCCGGTCGAATCGACATGCGAGCCCTTCTTGAGCGGCACGGTGCGGTCGAGCACATGGCGCGCGTAGGCGATGACCTTGGCGCCGCGCAGCGGGTTGTAGGCCTTGCCCTTCTCGGCGCCATCGGCTTCGGAGATCGCGTCCGTGCCGTACAGCGCGTCGTACAGCGAACCCCAGCGTGCGTTCGCGGCGTTCAGCGCATAACGCGCATTGGTGATCGGCACCACGAGCTGCGGGCCGGCCTGTAGCGCCAGTTCGGCATCGACATTCTTCGTGCTCACTTTCACCTTGCCGGGCACCGGCACGAGGTAGCCGATGCTTTGCAGGAACTTGCGATAGGCCTTGGGCTTCTTGATCGGGCCGGGGTTGGCGCGGTGCCAGGCATCGAGCTCGGTTTGCAGGCGGTCGCGTTCGGCCAGCAGGTCGGCGTTCTTCGGGGCCAGATCGCTGACGATGGCATCGAAGCCTTTCCAGAACGTGGCTGCATCGACGCCCGTGCCCGGCAGCACCTGGTCTTCGATGAAACGGTGCAGGACGGTGGCGACCTGAAGGCCATGGACGGTGGTGCGTGCGGTCATGTCGTCGAACTTTCGGGTTGGAATGGAGGGTGGATCAGGAGAAAAAGCCGAGCACATCGCGCAGCGAGCTGCCGATGCGCGTGGGCTGGGTGTCGAGTGCTTCGAGCGGCGCACCGGCGCGGTTCACCCACAGCGTGGTGTGGCCGAACCAGGTCGCGCCGATCGCATCCCAGCCATTGCTGGAGACGAACAGGATGTCTTTGGCCGGCATCGCGAAGGCCTGCGGGCCGAGCGCATAGACGGCCGGGTCGGGCTTGTATTTGCGCAAAGGGTGCACGCTGATCACATGCGCCAGCAGGCCCGAGAATCCCGCGCTCTTGACGGCCACGCCCAGCATCTCCGGGTCGCCATTGCTCAGCACGCCGGTCGGGACGCCGCGCTGCTTCAGCTCGTGCAGCACCTCGCGGTTCTCGGGGAAGGCGCTCAGGTGGCGGTACTGGTTCATCAGCCGGTCCTCGGCCATCGCGTCGAGCGAGAGGCCCAGGCGCTCGGCTGCGAAGCGCAGGCCGGCGCGCGTCAGCTCCCAGAAGGGGCGGTAGCGCTCGCCGTGCGGGCTGGCCATCGAGACGAGGCGTGTGTAGTCGATCTGCTTGTCACGCCACAGGATCGACAGGCGCTCGCCGAAATCGGGGAACAACTGTTCGGCGAGCAGCGCGACGCTGTAGACGTCGAACAAGGTGCCATAGGCGTCGAACAGCACCGCGCGCGGGGCCGCTGCGGGAGGGGTGCTGAGCGCCTTGGCGCGGGAAGCCTGAATTTCCATGGACCCGCAATCTAGTCGATTCCTGGAGCGTCATTCCGTACCTGGACTGACACTCATCTGTGCTTGCGGCGCAGGAATCGTGCCCGGCGCGCGCCGCCGCGTAAGCTTCCGGCCGCGATACGACCACCGCCCGAAGGATGCCCATGCCCCCGACCGAGAAGCCCACGCTGCCGCTGGCCGGCATCCGCGTCGTCGAGTTCACCCACATGGTGATGGGCCCGACCTGCGGCATGGTGCTGGGCGACCTGGGTGCCGAAGTCATCAAGGTCGAGCCGCTGGCCGGCGACAACACCCGCAAGCTGCTCGGTTCGGGCGCGGGCTTCTTCGCGATGTTCAACCGCAACAAGCAGAGCTTGGCGGTGGACGTGAAAACGCCGCGCGGACAGGAGATCGTGCACCGGCTGCTGGCCGACGCCGATGTGTTCAGCGAGAACTTCAAGAGCGGCGCGATGGAGGCGCTGGGCTTCAGCGCCGAGGCGCTGCAAGCGCGTTACCCGCGCCTGATCTGCGTCTCGCATCGCGGCTTTTTGCCCGGGCCGTATGAACACCGCACCGCGCTCGACGAAGTGGTGCAGATGATGGGCGGCCTGGCCTACATGACCGGCCCCGAAGGCCGCCCGCTGCGCGCGGGCAGCAGCGTGAACGACATCATGGGCGGCATGTTCGGCGCGATCGGTGTGCTCGCGGCCCTGGTGCAGCGCGAACAGACGGGCCGCGGGCTGGCGGTGCAGAGCGCGCTGTTCGAGAACAACATCCTCTTGGTCGCCCAGCACATGATGCAGCTCGCCGTGACCGGCAAGGCGGCCGCGCCGATGCCCAGCCGCATCTCGCCTTGGGGCATCTACGACGTGTTCAACGTTGCGGCGGGCGAACAGATCTTCCTGGCGGTGGTGTCCGACACGCAATGGGCCTTGTTCTGCGATGCTTTCGCACTAGGCGATCTGCAGGCCGATGGGCGCCTGGGCAGCAACAACCTGCGGGTGCTGGCGCGCCACTGGCTGATCCCTTTGTTGGGCGAACGCCTGGCCACGCGCCGTGCGAGTGAGATCGCCGCGGTGTTCGAAGCCGCCGGCCTACCGTATGCGCCGATCACCCGGCCCGAGGATCTGTTCGACGACCCGCATCTGCGCGCCACCGGCGGCCTCACACCGCTGACCTTGCCCGACGGGCGCGAGACGCTCACGCCTTTGCTGCCGCTCACGCTCGCCGGCCAGCGCCTGGCGCTGCGCCGCAATCCGCCGCGCCTGGGCGAACACACGGAAACGATCCTGGCGAGCCTGGGCTACAGCGCTGAGGCGATCAGCGCGCTGCGCACCGAGGGTGTGATCGGGCCGGCCAGGAGCCAGCATCCCTGACCCCCACGCGCATAATCGTCGTCGATGGACCGTCTAAAGCAGATCGAATCGTTCGTAGCGGTGGCCACCAAGGGCAGCCTGACGGCGGCCGCGAATGCCGAAGGTGTGGCCCCGGCGGTGATCGGCCGGCGCATCGACGCACTCGAATCGCGCCTCGGCGTGAAGCTGCTGGTGCGCACCACGCGCAAGATCACGCTGACCCACGAGGGCAGCGCGTTTCTCGAAGATTGTCAGCGCTTGCTCTCTGATATCGCGAATGCTGAGGCGAGTGTCAGTGCGGGCGGGGTCAAGGCCAGCGGCTACCTGAAGATCACCGCGCCGGCCGGTTTCGGGCGCCGCCACGTGGCGCCGCTGGTGCCCAAATTCATGGCCCTGCACCCGGACGTGAACGTCTCGCTGAACCTCAGCGACCGGGTCGTGGACATCGTCAACGAAGGCTACGACTGCGCGGTGCGCGTCGGCGACCTGCCCGACAGCAGCCTGGTCAGCGTGCGCCTGGCCGACAACCGACGCCTGTGCGTGGCCACACCCGCCTACCTGAAGCGCGCCGGCACGCCGAAACACCCGAACGACTTGGCCCGCCACGAATGCCTGACGCTCAGTTCGGACGCGAGCCAGACCCGCGGCTGGGCCTTCCTGGTGGATGGCGCGGTGACGCACCTGCGGCCCAGCGGCCGCATCGATTGCAGCGACGGCCAGGTGCTGCACGACTGGTGCACCGCCGGCCTGGGGCTGGCTTGGCGCAGCACCTGGGAGGTCGAACACGAGATCGCGAAGGGGCAACTCGTCAGCGTGCTCGACGATTTCGCGGCGCCGCCGAACGGCATCTTCGCGGTGTTCCCGCACGCCAAGCACCTGCCGCTGCGGGTGCGGCTGTGGATCGATTTCCTGAAACACAGCTACGGCAACGCCGGCTACTGGAACGGGCCGCCGCAGGCGTGAAAAGTTCTGCAGGCGTGAAAATTCTGCAGACGTGAAAAGGCCCGCGCGCGGCGGGCCTTCGGGTGGAGCGGAAGCGAGTTCGCTTACTTGCTCAGGCATTCCTTCATGAAGGCCTTGCGCTCGTCGCCCTTCTTGCCGGTGGCGTCGGTGTTACAGGTCTTCATCTTGTCTTGCTGGGTGACCTTCTTGGCCGAGAGGCAGGTCTTCATGAAGGCCTTGCGCTCGTCGCCCTTCTTGTCACCGGCGTCGGTGTTGCATTGACCCATCTTGTTTTGCTGCTTGCTCATCGGGGCATCGGCAGCGAAGGCCGAAGTCGACATCGCAGCGACGGACAGGGCCAGAACAGTCATCAGGTGTTTCATCGGTTCTCCTCGGGGTGTGGAAGGCGGGCTTTGCCGGCAGGGATTGGAGCACGCGCTCAACGGCACCGGCAAGGCAACAACGCATCAAGCTGTGTCCGCGTGGACACAGGCTTGCGTCGCTTTCACGAATCGAGCGTCTGAATGCAGCCGCAGGCGGAATCAGCCGACGCCGAGCCGTCTCAAGGCGGCTGGCGCGCCCTCGGGGGGCAGGAGCGAAGCGACGTGGGGGCGGAAATTCCTACAGGATGCGCCGCGGGTGCGCCACCGCCTCGTGTGCGGCATGCAGGCGCCGCACCAGCACACGGATGAAGGCCTCGTCGAACAGGTGCCGGCCGTTCGGGCTGAGCTGGGCCATCGTGTCGGGCGTGAACGAGATGGTGGTGGCCGGCTCGGTGACGATCACGTCGGTACTGTGGCGGCGCAGGTCGGGGCTGGGCGCGAGGTAGGCCATCTCGCCCACCGAGGTGCCAGCGCCGAGCTGGGCGACCCGCTGCCCATCGCGGAACACCTCCAGCTCGCCGCGCGCAATGATGTGGAAGGTGCGCCCCTCCTCACCCTTGCGGTAGAGCGCGTGGCCGAAATCGAAGCGCTGCCACTTCGCCCGGTGCACCACTTCCCACAGCTCCACGTCGCCGAAGCTGGTGAAAAAGTCGAGCGAGCGCAGCAGGTTGAACCGCTCCGAATCCAGCACGCCCTGCAACTGCCCGCGCGGCACGTGCTGATGGGTGACGAGGGCGGACAGAGCCTGCGCAAACTCGTCCCAGTCGGCAAAACGCTGGTCGGGCCGCTTCGCGAGCGCCCGCTGAATCACGGCATCCACATCGGGGCTGACGCCCGCGCGCAGGCCGGTCAGCGGCGCCGGCTGCACCGAATAGATCTGATGCATCATGGCCGACTGCACCTGCGCATCGAAGGGCGGGCGCCCGGCGATCATGTGGTACAGCACGGCGCCGAGCGAGTACATGTCGGCACGTGCATCGAGCGTGCCGCCGTCGAGCTGCTCGGGCGACATGTAAGCGAGCGAGCCGACGCGGTAGACCTGGGTCACGTCGGAGGCCAGGTTCAGCACGCTGCCGAAGTCGCTGATCTTCACGTCGGTGATGGTGCCGTTGCTCAGCACCGCCAGCAAGTTGGCGGGTTTCACGTCGCGGTGGATCAGGCCCTGGCGGTAGACGTAGCCGAGTGCCATCGCGCACTTGAAGCCGATTTCGACGATCAGCTCCAGAGACAGCAACTGGTCCGCGCGGCAGAACGGCCGCAGGGTGCTGCCGGGCACGTATTCCATGACGAGGTAGGGCTCGCTCGGATCGGGCACGGCGTCGAAGATCTGCACCACGTTCGGGTGCTTGAGCTGGCCCACGAGCGCCGCTTCGGCGGCGAAAAAACGCTCGAAGTAACGCCCGTCGATCGGGTCGCCGACGGCCGTGGCGCGCACGCGCTTGATGGCCACGTCGCGGCCCAGGAAGTCATCGTGGCACAGGAACACTTCGCTCGTTGCGCCTTCGCCGAGCCGGCGCAGCACGCGGTACTTGCCGATCAGGGCCGGCATGGCGTTGTCGCGCGAGAAATCTTGGGGCGTCGTGGCAGTGGTGGACATGGGGTGCGGACGGCGGGTCGCAGATCTTGGCATCGCTGCGTTGCAAGCGTACGCCGTTTGCACGGACCCCACGCGGTTTCGCATCCGCAAGTAGACAACGGGCGCCGGGCACTGGTGGCGCGTGAAGCGCGCTGAAAGTCGTCCATCTGTGAAATCGGTGAGCAAGGCGACGCGCCGTCCGCGCTTCGCGGGCAAGATGCGCTCCGGCGCGATGGCGCGGTGCCTCCGCCCGACTCGAAAGGCCCGATGCGGATTCCTCCTGGCTTGCGGGGCCGCCATGCTGTGGCATGGCTGGCCGGCTGGATCGGCCTCGTGCTGACCGGCGCGCTCGTCATCGTGCGCGTCGACATCGCCGAGCGGCGCGATGCCTTCCAGACCGACGCCCGCATCGCGCATCGCCTGCTCAGCCAGCGCGCGGTGCAGCAGGAGGCGGTCCTCGCGACGCTGGCGCTGCTGCACCCCACCGCCGAGGGTGCCGACCGACCCGAGCAGCGCCTGCCCGCCGTCTACCCGCAGGTGCTGGCCGTGTTGCGGCGCGACGCTGAACAGGCCTGGCCCGAGGAGACGCTGCGCGAGGCCGAGACGAGGTCGCGCCGCAGCGGCCACGCCGAACTCGGCGCTGTCGATGTGGTGCGCGGCCATTACACCGTGCTGCAGGCTGGCACACCGAGCAGCTTTGCGCTGCGCATCGACGTGCAGCGCATGGTGCCCTGGGACGAATGGCCGGTGCAGAAGCACGGGCCGGTGCGGGTGGCCTTGCTGCAAGGCGGGCAGACGCTGACGATCCAGCCCGGCGAGCTGCCCGGCGAACAACCCGTCGGCTTGAGCCGCCGAAGCGAAGCCCCTGTGCAACTGGGCAGCGCAGGCGGCTCATCGTCAGGCCTCCTCTACACAGCTTCGCAGGTGTTTCGTTCCGGCCTGACGCCGGGCTTCGTTTTCGCCAAGACCCTGGCCGCGCCGGGCCAGCCCTTCGAGCTGCAACTGCGCCGCGCCACCGGCCCGGTGCAGTGGCCGTGGGCCTGGCTGTTTGCCTGGGCGAGTGCCACCGCGCTGGCACTCGCCGGGGCGGCGAGCTGGCTGGAGGCCCGGCGCGCGCGGCGCCGCGCGGAGGCGCTGCTGCGTGTCGGCCAGGTGGCGCGCCTGAACGCGATGGGCGAACTCGCGGCCGGCATGGCGCACGAGCTGAACCAGCCGCTGGCTGCGGTGATGGCCGGTGCGCAAGCGGCGCGCCGCCTGCTCGACGACGAGCCACCCGAGCTGGCCACCGCGCGCCAGGCCATCGCCCAGGTGGTCGTGCAGGGGCGGCGCGCTGCCGACGTGGTGGCGCGTTTGCGCCGGCAGGTCGAAGCGCCCGAGGCGGCCGCGCCCACCCGCCCGGTGCAACTGGAGGCGGTGGTGCGCCAGGTGCTGGAGCTGCTGGAACCCGAGGCGCAGCGCCGCGGCGTGCGGGCCGCTTTGCACGGGCGGGCTGCGCCGGTGCGGGCCGATCCGGTGGCGCTCGAGCAGATCGTGCACAACCTCGTTGGCAATGCCTTGCAGGCGCTGGACCAGGTGCCGCAGGCCGAGCGCCGTCTCGACATCAGCCTCGGCACCCACGCCGGGCACGGCGTGCTGACGGTGCGCGACAGCGGGCCCGGCATCGCCGACGAGGCCCTGTCCCACCTGTTCGAGCCCTTCTACACGACGAAGCGCGGCGGCCTCGGGCTCGGCCTGAGCCTGTGCGATACGCTGGCGCAGGCCATGAACGGCCGCTTGAGCGCACATCACACCGAGCCTCGCGGCGCCGAGTTCCGGCTCGTTTTGCCCTTGGCCGAGGAAGCCGCATGAACCCTGTTTCGCCGCTCATCCACCTCGTCGACGACGACGATGCGGTGCGTGAAGCCCTGGCCTTGCTGATCGGCAGCGTCGGCCTGCGCGTGGCGGGCTGGAAACATCCGCAGGACTTTCTGGATGGCTTCGACCGCGAGTCGGTCGGCGCCATCGTGCTCGATGTGCGCATGCCGGGGGCCAGCGGCCTGTCGGTGCTGGAGCAGTTGCGTGCGCAAGGTGTCGACCAGCCGGTGATCATGCTCACCGGCCACGGCACGGCCGAGATGTGCCGCCGGGCGTTCAAGGCCGGCGCGGCCGACTTCCTGGAAAAGCCGGTCGACGATGAACAGCTGCTCGAAGCCCTGCACGCCGCGGTGCGAGCGCACGTGCGCTCGCGTGAACGCCTCGGCGCCGACCGCGAGGTGCGCGAGCGGGTGGCGCGGCTCTCGGAACGTGAACGCGAGATCCTGGCGCTGGTAGTCGCGGGCCTGACCAACAAGGAAATCGCCCGCGCCCTGACCCTCTCGCCGCGCACGGTGGAAGCGCACCGCGCCAACCTGTCGGCCAAGCTCGAAGTCGAGTCGCTTGCGCAGTTGATCCGCCGCTACGGCGCCCACGCCGAACAGACGCCTCCGTAGATCTACGGAGCGCTGCGCGTGCGCGTACGAATGTTGCGCGGCCGCGGCTTTTTCTACAGTGAAGCACGGCCGAAATGCGGCCGCCTGACACCGGAGAAGACCGCATGAAGAACACCACCACCCTCGCCCTGCTGACCTTGACCCTGGCCGCACCGCTGGCCCAGGCCCAGGCCCAGGCCCAGGCCGTGCGCAGCGAGAAGAACATGTCACTGGACCTCGCCACCCAGATCGCCGCGGCCAGCGTGGCTGCGTGCGCGGCGAACGGCTACGCCGTCACCGCCACCGTGGTCGATCGTGCCGGCAGCGTGCGCGCCGTGCAGCGCGCCGACAACGCCGGCCCGCACACGCTGGCCGCCAGCGAGCAGAAGGCCTTCACCTCGGCCTCGGCGAAGAACACCACGCTGGCGATGATGGAAGGCGCGCAGAAGAACCCTGCCGCCGCGAACCTGGTCTACATCCCCGGCTTCCTGTTGGTCGGCGGAGGTGTGCCGGTGAAGGTGGGCAACGAGGTCATCGGCGCCGTCGGCGTGGGTGGTGCGCCGGGTGGCCATCTGGACGAGCAGTGCGCGATGGCCGGGCTCGACAAAGTCAAGGACTTGCTGAAGTGAGCCGCCGCAGCGAAGCCCCTCTGAAAGTGGGCAGCGAAGGCGGCTCAAACTCAGGCCTGCATTGCGCAACTTCGCAGGTGCCTCGTTCCGGCCTGAGCCGCTTGATCTTCGCGGCGGCACTTGTCGCCCTGGTCCTTGGGTCGGCAGCGATGCCGAGCCGCGCGCAGGTGCCGCCGTCCGCCGCCGAGATCGCCGCCTACACCGGCCTGCACGCTGCTGCGCAACGCGGCGACACGGCCACGATCGAAACGCTGGCCCGTAGCTCGCGCGCCGCGCTCGAATCACGCGACGCGCAGGGCCGCACGCCCTTGCACGTGGCCACCTTCGCTCACCAGCGTGGCGCGGTCGGCGCCCTGATCGCCGCGGGTGCGGCGACCGGGACGCTGGAGAACGGCCGCTACGACGCCGTCACCATCGCCGCCGTGGCCGACGACGAAGACACACTGCGCCTGCTGCTCGCCAAGGGCGCCAGCGCCAAGCTCGTGACGAGCCGCTACGACGGCACCGCGCTGATCGCCGCGGCCCACCTCGGCCACGACGGCGTGGTGCTGCAGCTGATCCAGGCCGGCGCGCCGCTCGACCATGTCAACAACCTGCACTGGACGGCGCTGATCGAAGCGGTGGTGCTGGGCGATGGCGGCACGCGCCATCAGGCCGTGGTGCGCGCACTGCTGGATGCCGGCGCGAACACGCGGCTCACCGACCGCGATGGGCGCGCACCCCTGCAACTCGCCCGCGAGCGCGGTTTTGCCGAACTGGTGCGCCTGCTGGAACCGGCCGGCGCACGCTGAGCCTGGGAGCAGCGCCGGGCGGCGCACGACGCCGCCATGCGGGCGAAAAGTAGAATCGCTCGATGATTGAAGTGAAACAGGAGCTGCTCTCGGCGCTCGGTGCGGCGATCGAAGCGCTCAGCCCGGGGGCGAAGGTGGCCGCCGCGTTCGAGTCGCCCAAGCAGGCCGCGCATGGCGATCTGGCCTGCACGGTGGCGATGCAGCTGGCCAAGCCGCTGAAGAAGAACCCGCGTGAACTGGCGCAGTCGTTGATCGAGGCCTTGCAGCGCCAACCCGCAGTGCAGCGCTGGGTCGAGGCGCTGGAGATCGCTGGCCCCGGCTTCATCAACCTGCGCCTGAAACCCGCCGCGCGGCAGGCCGTGGTGAGTGAGGTGCTGGCCGGTGCCGCGCAGTTCGGTCGCCAGGACGCCAACGCGAACAAGGTGCTGGTCGAGTTCGTCTCGGCCAACCCGACCGGGCCGCTGCACGTCGGCCACGGCCGCCAGGCAGCGCTCGGCGACGCGATCTGCAATCTGTTCGAAACCCAGGGCTGGCAGGTCACGCGCGAGTTCTATTACAACGACGCCGGGGTGCAGATCGCAACCCTCGCCGCCTCGGTCGCGGCGCGTTTGCGCGGCCTCAAGCCGGGTGATGCGTCGTGGCCGGAGAACGCCTACAACGGCGACTACATCGCCGACATCGCGGCCGACTTCCGCGCCCGCAAGACGGTGAAGGCCGACGACCGCGAGTTCACCGCCTCGGGCGATGTGAATGACGCCGATGGCATCCGCCAGTTCGCCGTCGCCTACCTGCGCCACGAACAAGACCTGGATTTGCAGGCTTTCGGTGTGCGCTTCGACCGCTATTTCCTGGAGTCGAGCCTGTACACGAGCGGCCGTGTCGAGGCCACCGTGGCGCAGCTCGTCGCGGCCGGCAAGACGTTCGAAGACGGTGGCGCGTTGTGGC
The DNA here is from genome assembly GCA_025361845.1 of Rhizobacter sp. Taxonomy (GTDB): domain Bacteria; phylum Pseudomonadota; class Gammaproteobacteria; order Burkholderiales; family Burkholderiaceae_C; genus JANYJL01. Next base: position 33,935 of record JANYJL010000292.1, on the reverse strand, counting down.
TGCGCAGCACCGACTACGGCGACGACAAGGATCGCGTGATGCGCAAGTCCGACGGCAGCTACACCTACTTCGTGCCCGACGTGGCCTACCACGTCGCGAAGTTCGAACGCGGCTTCGCCAAGGCCGTCAACATCCAGGGCGGCGACCACCACGGCACCATCGCCCGCGTGCGCGCCGGCCTGCAAGCCGCGGGCGCTGGTGTGCCCGCCGGCTACCCCGACTACGTGCTGCACAAGATGGTGACGGTGATGCGCGGAGGCGAGGAGGTGAAGATCTCCAAGCGCGCCGGCGCTTATGTGACGCTGCGCGACCTGATCGACTGGACCGGCCGCGACGCGGTGCGCTTCTTCCTCATCAGCCGCAAGGCCGACACCGAGTTCGTCTTCGATGTCGATCTGGCGCTGAAGCAGAACGACGAGAACCCGGTCTTCTACGTGCAGTACGCGCATGCGCGCATCTGCTCGGTGGTGCGGCAATTCATCGACAAGGGTTTCGACGAAGCGGCGCTCGCCGGTGCGAACCTGGCGCTGTTGACGGCGCCGAGCGAAACGGCGCTGATGCGCAAGCTCGCCGAATTCCCCGACATGCTGGCCGGCGCCGCGGCCACGCTGGCACCACACGACGTGGCCTTCTACCTGCGCGACGTGGCCGGCGCTTTCCACAGTTACTACGGCGCTGAGCGTTTCCTGGTCGACGACGCCGAATTGACGACGGCGCGCCTGGCGCTGCTGGTCGCCACCCGCCAGGTCATCCGCAACGCGCTGGCCGTGCTGGGCGTGAGCGCGCCCGAGCGCATGGACCGAGACACGAACATCCCCTTGAAAGACCCCGCATGAAATCGTCTGGCAGCAGCTTCGGCACACAACGTGGGGGCTTCGCCGTCGGCCTGATCATCGGCCTGCTGCTCGGGCTGGTGCTGGCACTCGGCGTGGCGCTCTACGTCACCAAGGTGCCGGTGCCCTTCATCAACAAGGTGCCGCAGCGCACCGCCGAGCAGGACGCGGCTGAGGCCGAAAAGAACAAGAACTGGGACCCGAACGCGCCGCTGTACGGCAAGAACCCTGCGAAGGCGGCTTCGGTGCCCGCGGCGGCGGCTGCGAGTGCGGTGGGTTCGGCGGCTTCGTCCGTCACCTCCGCGCGCGACCCGGCCGCCATCCTCGCCGGCAAGCCGGTCGCCGGGGCCTCGGCGCCTTCGGTCAGCGCTTCGCAGGCCGGGTCCACCAAACCAGGGGCTGATCCGTTCAGTTATTTCGTGCAGGCGGGCGCCTATTCACAACAGGACGAAGCCGAGCAACAGCGCGCAAGGCTGGCGATCATGGGTTTGGAGGCGAAACTGACCGAACGCGAACAATCGGGCCGCACCGTCTACCGGGTGCGCATCGGCCCGTACGACAAGAAAGACGACGCCGACGCCGCCAAGGGCAAGCTGACCGACGCCGGGGTGGAAGCCGCCCTGGTGCGGGTGCAGCGCTGAACTTTTGGCGCCGCGCAAGACTCTGCCCCCTGGAATAACTTTTTTGCCTCGGTTTTGACGAGGCCTTTGAGGACACCATGAACAAACATCGTCGCGACTTCGCTGCCAGCCTGCTGGGCGCCGGCCTGGGCACCGTGGCCCTGACCGTGCCCGCCGCGGCGCAAGCCCAGGGCGGGCCGATCGAAGGCACGCATTACGTGCGCCTGAGCACGCCCGTGCCCACCGTGGCCGAGGCCGGCAAGATCGAAGTGATCGAATTCTTCTGGTACGGCTGCCCGCACTGCAACGCCTTCGAGCCTTCGCTCGAAGCCTGGGTGAAGAAGCTGCCGGCCGACGTGGCCTTCCGCCGCGTGCCGGTCGCCTTCCGCGAAGAGCCGTTCGTCGCGCACCAGCGCATCTTCTACGCGCTCGAAGCGATGGGCCAGGTCGAGGCGATGCACCGCAAGGTGTTCTACGCGATCCACAATGACCGCCAGCACCTGGACAAGCCGGCCGAGATTTCCGCCTTCATGGCCAAGAACGGGATCGATGGCGCGAAGTTCCTCGACACCTACAACTCCTTCGGCGTGCAGACGAAAGTGCGCCAGGCCAAGCAGTTGTCCGAGTCCTACAAGATCGACGGCGTGCCGGCGCTCGGCATCCAGGGCCGCTATTTCACTTCGGGCACGCTGGCGGGCAACACCGACAAGGCCCTGGAAGTCACCAACTTCCTGCTGCAACGGGCTCGCAGCAAGGCTGGCTGAGCACCAATTCGGGGGCTTTCTTCCCCGGCCGGCGACGGGGCATGGCACTCTGTAGGCTAGAATGGTCTGCAAGTTTCATGCCCTTATGAGCCAACCCTCTTTCCGCCCCCGTCCCCGCGCTCCGGCTTTGTCCCTGAGCTGGCTCGCAGCGCCGCTGCTGTTGCTCGGGCTTCTGGCTGCGCCGGCATGGGCCGAGCGGGCCGACCGTGGCAAGCCGCTGAACGTCGAGGCCGACCAGCCCGGCAAGATCGACCTGCTGAACCAGTTCGTCGTATTCAACGGCAACGTGGTGGTGACCAAGGGAACGATGGTGATCCGCGCTGCCCGCATCGAGGTGCGCGAAACGCCGGAGGGTTACCACATGGCGGTGGCCACGGGTGCCGCGCCCAAGCTTGCGACCTTCCGGCAAAAGCGCGATGGTGTCGATGAATTCATCGAAGGCGAGGCCGAGCGGCTCGAATACGACGGCAAGGCCGACGTCATCAAGTTCATCAACAAGGCGTCGGTGAAGCGCCTGCGCGGCACCGCCGTGGCAGATGAAATCGCCGGCAACCTGGTCACCTACGACAGCGTGGCCGAGGTGTTCAACGTCTCCGGCGGCGCCGCGCCCACGGCCACCAGCCCCGGCGGCCGGGTGCGCGTGGTACTGACCCCGCGCGAGGGCTCGCCCGCTGCAGCCGAGGCGGCCCAGGCTGCCTCCAAACCCAGCGTGCCTCAGAAGATGAGCCCGTTGCCAGGAGACAAACCGTGAACGCGCTGGCCGGCTCGCCGCACCGCCTGGAGGCGACCGGCCTGCAAAAGTCCTACGGTGCCCGCAAGGTCGTGAAAGACGTGCGGCTGGCGGTCGACAGTGGTGAGGTCGTCGGCCTGCTCGGGCCAAACGGCGCCGGCAAGACAACCAGCTTCTACATGATCGTCGGCCTGGTGCGCGCCGATGCCGGCGAGATCACCATCGAAGGCCGGCGTGTCGAGCGTCTGCCGATCCACCAGCGCTCGCGGCTCGGCCTGTCGTATCTGCCGCAGGAAGCGTCGATCTTTCGCAAGCTGACGGTCGAGGAAAACATCCGCGCTGTGCTCGAATTGCAGCTCGGCCCCGATGGCAAGGCGCTCAAGCCCGCCTTGATCGACGAACTGCTGAACGGCCTGCTGCGCGACCTGAGCATCGAGAAGCTGCGCGAGTCCCCGGCGCCGGCGCTCTCGGGCGGTGAACGCCGGCGGGTCGAGATCGCCCGCGCGCTCGCCACCCAGCCGCGGTTCATTCTGCTCGACGAGCCCTTCGCCGGGGTCGACCCGATCGCCGTGATCGAGATCCAGCGCATCATCAGCTTCCTGAAAAGTCGCGGCATCGGCGTGCTCATCACCGACCACAACGTGCGCGAGACGCTGGGCATCTGCGACCGCGCTTACATCATCAGTGAAGGTCGGGTGCTGGCCGAAGGCACACCGGCCGAGATCGTTGAGAACGCGGATGTCCGGAAGGTCTATCTCGGCGAACACTTCCGCATGTAGGGCGCAGAGATTTCCATGAAGCCCTCACTACAGGTTCGCCTGTCGCAGCATCTGGCGCTGACGCCGCAGTTGCAGCAATCGATCCGTCTGTTGCAGTTGTCCACCCTGGAGCTGCACCAGGAAGTCGAGCAGATGCTCGAACAGAACCCTTTCCTCGAAGCCGAGGAAGACAACTCGCAGACCTTCGAGCCGCTGGCCGAACGCCTGACGCCGATCGAGCGCGCGGCCGAGCGCGAAACCGAACGCTCCACCGAGCCGGGCAACGAGACCAGCGATTCAGCCGGCGATGCGCCCGCCCTCGACAACGCCGAGTTCGGCTCGACCGAGCGCGACGATTGGGAGAATGGCACCGAGCGCGAAGATTTCGACGGCATCCGCGAAACGCCCGGCAAGTCCACCAACAGCAGCGACTCCGACGACTTCGACGGCCAGGACCGCGACGCCGCCCTGCCGAGCCTGCAAGACCACCTGCGCGAGCAGTTGCTCGGCATGCGCTTGTCCGCGCTCGACGCGGCGGCGGTGATGGTGCTGATCGAATCGCTGAACGACGACGGTTACCTCGACGACCCGCTCGAAGAGATCGCGATCCAGCTCGCCGGCGGCGACCCCGAAGCACAGGAAGAGCTGCTCGAACGCCTGCAATGCGCGCGGCGCTTTTTGCAAAGCATGGAGCCCACGGGCGTCGGCGCGAGCGACCTGGCCGAGTGCCTGACGCTGCAACTGCGCGCCCGACCCCGCAGCGAGGCGCAGATGATCGCCATCATCGTCTGCAAGCAGCACCTGGAGTTGCTGGCGCGGCGCGACATGAAGAAGCTCATGGCCGCGACCGGTGCCGACGAAGACCTGCTGCGTGCCGCGCAGGCGCTCATCGTCACGCTCGAGCCCAAGCCGGGGCGGCAGTTCTCGCGCGCCGAAGCCAACATCGTGATCCCCGACGTGGTGGTGCAGAAATCGGGCCGCAACTGGAAGGTCGTGCTGAACCCGGACGTGATGCCCAAGCTGCGCATCAACGACCTCTACGCCAGCGCGATCCGCCAGCAGCGCGGCTCGAACTCCCTGAACGGCGCCGGGCCGGGGCTGAACGCACGCTTGCAGGAAGCGCGCTGGTTCATGAAGAACATCCTTCAGCGTTTCGACACCATTCAGCGGGTGTCGCAGGCCATCGTCGAGCGGCAGAAGAGCTTCTTCACGCACGGCGCCATCGCGATGAAACCGCTGGTGCTGCGCGAGATCGCCGACGAACTGGGCCTGCACGAATCGACCATCTCGCGCGTGACGACAGCGAAATACATGTCCACGCCCTTCGGCACCTTCGAGCTGAAGTACTTCTTCGGTTCGTCGCTGAACACCGATGCGGGCGGCAATGCGTCGAGCACCGCGGTGCGTGCGCTCATCAAGCAGCTGGTCGCGGCCGAAGACGTGGCCAAACCGCTGTCGGACAGCCAGATCTCGCAGATGCTAGAAGAGCAGGGCATCCAGGTCGCGCGGCGCACGGTGGCGAAGTACCGCGAAGCCTTGAAGATCGCGCCGGCGAATTTGCGCAAGGCAATGTGAGGCGCGCGGCGGGCCGCGTGTCCAGGCTCAACTCGGAATCGTGCTGCGCTCGCGGCGCGCCCGTGCCCGCGCTGCTGGGGGTTTGGCTTCTGCACGCTCGAAGTCGTGCTTGAACTCGCCCAGTTCGCTGGTCGTCGTCAAACCGCTGAGCGTGGCCTTCATCGAATCGATCCAGTCGCCCTCGCCACTCGGTTCATCGCGCGCGGCCAACGTCAGGGTGAAGCGGATCGCCAGTGTGGACGCCGTCCACAGCAGCGGCGCCACCGCGAACACCTGCCAGAACGGCAGCGTGAAGTTCCAGGGCCGCGCAATGCCCAGGAAGGCGCAGTAGAGCCACAGGCTGTTCGACAGGCCGACCGACAGCGCCACGCGCCAGCGGCTGCGTGAGGTCCAGCGCGACACCGGCCGCGCGCGTTCCAGGATCGGGAAGACGACGCGGTGCAGGACCACGGCGTTCACGGCCAGCGCCAGCACCAGCACCAGCTTGACCTGCAACTTCGGGTTGGCCAGGAAGTCGGGCCGCACGGCCATGCCGTAGGCGATCAGTGCCGCGCCCGACGCCGTCAGCAGCAGCAGCGCAGCGGTGATCACGCGGGTGTCGAAGCGCGAGGGGGGCAGGATCACGACGCGATAACCCGCCACGCGGGCCAGCAGGCGCGCATCGCTCAGAAGGATCATCCCGAGCGCCAGGCACACACCCACCAAGTGCGCGAACAGCACCAACAGTTGCATCACGCTTGTGTCCTCATCCCAACGTCGTTCTTGTTTGTGGCCGTGCTTGCAGCCACCATTTTTGCCGCTTCGACAGCTTCGGCCTTTGCATCAATGTATGCCAGGCACTGCGGCGCAGATGCAACGCGAGGGACAATGTTGTCATGGACCGTGACAATGAATCTCTGGAGTACAGCCTCTACGTGCCCTGCGCAGCCGGTGTCGAAGAGTGGCTCGTCGCCGAGTTGCGTGTCGCCCTCGGTGCCGGCCTCTCGGTGCGAGCCGGCCGGGGTGGCGCGCGGGTGCACCTGGCCGACGCCGCAGGCTGCGCCGATGCCGCCTTGCGCATCAACCTCGAAAGCCGCCTCGGGCAACGCGTGCTGTGGTGCGTGGCGCACGCCGGCTACCGGCAGGAAGACGACCTCTACGCGCTGGCCCGCGCCGTGCACTGGGGCGACTGGATCACGCCGCGCCAGACGCTTCGGGTGGACGTCACCTCGCAGCACTCGCCGCTGCGCAGCCTGAACTTCGCCGCGCTGCGCATCAAGGACGCCATCTGCGACCAACTGCGTGAAACGCAGGGCGAGCGCCCGAACGTCGATACCCTGCGCCCCGAGCTGCCGGTGCTGCTGCACCTCGGCCCGGAAGACGCGACGCTGTATGTCGACACCTCCGGCGAGGCGCTGTTCAAACGCGGCTGGCGTGAGGACACCGGCGAAGCACCGCTGAAGGAAACGCTCGCCGCCGCCATGCTCGCCGCCGCGCAGTGGCAGGGGCGCGCCGAGGACGGGCCGCTGCTCGACCCCTGCTGCGGTGCCGGCACCATCGCGATCGAAGCGGCGCAGATGGCCTGCGGCATCGCGCCGGGTTCGCAACGGCGCTTCGCGTTCGAGCGGCTCGGGCCGTTCCGCGAGTTGCAGCGCGCGTGGCAGGATTTGCGTGACGCGGCGCAGGCGCGTGTGCATGCGCCTGCGGTTCCGATCTACGCCGGCGACGTGGCCTTCCGCATGACCGACTTCGCGACGCGCAATGCCGAGCGCGCCGGGGTGCGCCACGCCATCGAATTCAAGACCGGCGACGCCTTGCAGCGCCCGCCACCGGCCGCCGCCGGCACGCTGATGCTCAACCCGCCGTATGGCGAGCGCATCGGCGCGAAGGGCACGCTCAGCACGCCGGTCCAGGCGCGTACGGCCGCGCGCGAGAGTTTCGAACAAGGCACGCCGAAAGAATTCTTCGGCGCGCTCGCTTCGCACTGGAAGCGCAGCTACAGCGGCTGGTCGGCCTGGATCCTGAGCCCCGACATGAAGCTGCCGGGCGTCATGCGCCTGAAGGAAAGCCGGCGTGTGCCGATGTGGAACGGCCCGATCGAATGCCGCCTGTTCCGCTTCGACATGGTCGCGGGCTCGGCGCGTGCTATTGCGCCTTCAGCGCCCCCGACGGCGTCTACGGCTCCGAAGTCCTGACGACTTTCACGTCGATCGGAGCCGAGGTCGACATCAGCTCGCCCTGCGCGTTGCTCACCAGTTCCAGGCGGAAGTGGCGGATGCGCGGCACGGCATTCGTGATCGGCGCCAGGCCGTAGCGCGAGAGGCCGAACTTGAGCACGAACGGCGTCTCGATCTGCGCCCCGTCCTTCAGGTTGCTGAAGCAGGTTTCGGGTTGCGGCGTGCGCAGCGTTGAGCTGAGCCAGGGATGGGCCGGTGCCGCTTGCGCGCCGACGGCCAGCCGAGGCTCGCCAGCGCGGTGACCAGGACCCGGCTCAGCCTGCGAAAAGAAAACCGTGCCGATGTCCACAAGCGCACATCACCGTGGCGGCCCGGCATCGATCAGCGCTGGGTGAGTTGCGCCAGCAGCGAACCGATGTCGCCCAAGCCGCCGCTGGGTGCCTGGCCTTGCGGGGTCAGCTTGTCCATCACCTGCGGCAGCACCTGCGCCAGTTGGCCGGCCGCGTCGCCATGCGACAGGCCGAGTTGCTGGGCGATGTTGGCGATGGTGTCCGAGCCGAGCACGTTGTGCAGCTGGTCGGCCGAGATCGGCGCGTTCTGGCCGCTGCCGATCCAGGAGGCAACCACGTCGCCCATGCCGGCCTGCTGGAACTTGCCGACGATGTCGGCCAGCCCGCCGCCACCCTGCGAATTGTTGGCCAGCATGCCGACCACCACATTGATCAGCGCCGCGTTGCCGCCGCCCTGCTGACCACCCGTCACCATACCCAGAACGGAATCGAGCAAGCCCATGGAGTTCTCCCAGAAGTGAATGAAGATTAATGAAGCATGAGGATTCTGCGGGGCGGCACTGAGCAAGGCAAGGCAGGTGCCGGGCGGCAGGGCGAGCGTCGCCTCACCCGCCGCCGCCCGCCGTCACGCACCGTCCAAGGCGAGGTGGGCGAGCATGGCCAGCGGCGCGGTGTCGGCCCGCAGCACGCGCGGGCCGAGGCTCATCGCTACGAAGCCGCGGTCGAGCGCGGCATGTTCTTCCGCATCGGTCAGGCCGCCTTCCGGCCCACTGAGGCAGAGCACGGGCGCGGCCGCGGTGCGTGGCAAGGGCTGCGTGGCGCGCGGGCTCAGCAACAGGCGCGCCTGGGTTGCATCGGCCGGCAATGCGGCCAGCCAGTCGCGCAACGACAGCACCGGCGCGATGTGCGGCACCCGCGTGCGCCCGCTTTGTTCGCAGGCGGCCTGTGCCACGCCTTGCCAGTGGGCGATCTTCTTCGCCGCACGCTCGCCCGACAGGCGCAGCACCGAACGTTCGCAGTGCAGCGGTTGCAGCACGGCGACACCCAGCTCGGTGGCCTTTTCCACCAGCGTGTCCATGCGTTCGTTGGCGGGCATGCCGAGCGCCAGCGTCACGTGCAGTGCCAGCTCGCGATCGACCGCGGCGTGCGGGCCGATGCGCACCGTCACCTCGGTGCGGCCCATGCGCAGGATGGTCGCGGCCCATTCACCGCCACTGCCGTCGAACAGCGTGATCGCCGCCTCGGGTTGCAGGCGCAGCACCTGGGCGTGGCGCGTAGCGCCGGGCGGCAGGCTCAGCTCGGCGCCTTCGTGCAGCGGCGGGTCCACATGAAATCGCAAGGGCATGTTGGGCAGGTGAAATCGCGAGGCCCCGCAGTGTGCACCGGCCGGGCGGCGCCGCTCGCGCGCCGAGTCAACGGCCGATGCGCCGCAGCCACAGGCGGCCACGCCGGCTCGCCGCACGCGCGGCGCGCCATGCGGCCGAGCCGCGCACCGCGGCCTTCACACGTTCCTTGGTCTCGCGCCACCAGGCCAGCGCGCGCGCGAACCAGGCGTAGTGCGTGAGCTGCGCCTCGGTCAGGATGAACAGGCGCCCGACCAGGGCCGTGCCCAGCAGCTTGGCCGCGACGATCACCGCCACGCCGAGCACCGTGCGCCCCTGGTGAATGAACCACAGCGCCAGCAGCTTGATCGGAAAGAGCAGTACCGCGGGCACCAGGAACAGGGCCAGCGCGTAACGCGGCGGCAGTGTTTGAATCTTCGCCTCCAGCCGCTCCAGCGGCGGCCACTTCGCAAGGCGCGCAGCCAGCTCGGTGAGCGGTCTCCAACCCCATTCCTCGATGAAGATGACGATCGCGGCGAGTGCGAGCAGCAGGCCGCGCACGGGCCGCCAGAGGGCCTTGAGGATCGCCTTGAGGGCGCTCACCGCAGTGCTGCCAGCCAGTCTTCGACGATGGCGCGTGTGTGGACACTCGCCACCTCGGCAATGAAGCGGCTGAAGTCGACATGCGCCGTGTCGTCGGCGCGGTCGGAGATCGTGCGCAGCACCGCGAAGGGCCGGCCGAAGTCCGCGCACACCTGGGCCAGTGCAGCGCCTTCCATCTCCACCGCCAGCGCTTGCGGCAACAGGGCGCGCAGGGCCTGCGCGTCAACTGCGCTCGAAACGAAGCGGTCGCCGCTGATGATCAGGCCTTCGTGCAAGCAGGCTGCGGTGATGCGCGCAGCGTCATGCGGGATCGAGGCTAGGCAGCGTTGCGCCGCCGCCTTCAGGCTGTCGCTGAGCGCAGCATCGGTGGCGAACCGGGCGCGCCCGGTCAACGGCACCTCGAAGCGCGGGAACAGCGGCGAGGCATCCATGTCGTGTTGCAGCAGTTCGCGCGCGAGCACCACATCGCCCACACGTACCCCTTCGCCCAGGCCCCCGGCCACGCCAGTGAACACCACTGCCTGAGCCGCGAACTCCTGGATCAGCAAGGTGGCCGTGGTCGCCGCGGCGACCTTGCCGATGCCCGACAGCACCAGCACGACCGGTTGGCCGGCCAGGGTGCCCAAGTGGAAGTCGCGCCCGGCCAGGTTCACGCTCTGCGCAGCGTGCAAGCCCGGCAGCAGCGCGCGCAATTCTTCATGCATGGCGCTGACGATGGCCCAGGGCCGGGGTGCGGCAGCGTCGGCGCCGCGCGGGCGCGCTTCAGGCACCCGTCAGCCGCCGTACAGCGCGCGCCGCGCCGCGGCGACCGCGGCCTCGCCCTTGCGGTCGCGAATCTGGTCCAGCGTGCGCTGGGCCACCGCCTGCAATTCCTGGATCGTGCCGGCCTTCTCGACCGCCAGCGTCAGCGTGAAGCCGCGCAGCCCGAGTTCCTTGGAAATCAGCTGAGTGAGCGTGGCGGTGAAAGTACGGTAGTCGATCTCGACCGCGGGCTCCAGCTCGGCGGGCAGGGTGACATCCAGCGGCGCCGGGCTGGTGAGCGCACCGCCGCGCGAGCCCGAACGCATGCCGGCCTGCGCCGGCGTGATCAAGCCGAGGTCTTGCAACGCCCTGAAGTCGTCGGGCCGGATGCCGGCCACGCTGGAGAGCAGCAACTCGTCGGACTTGCTGCCGTCGATCAATAGCAGCAAGGTGCGCTGAGCACGCTCCTTGACCAGCGCGCGAGTTTGCATCTCGACGCGACCCGCATCGGTTTTGATCCAGATCACCGCTCAATCCCAGTTGACGCCTTGAGGGCACCCTTCGCGGGGTGGCCACTTCGAATGTGCCGGAATGTAGCAGCATCGGCGCCACAGTTGCGGGTGCTTTGTCACGGTCGATCGCGGCCCGTGCCCGCGGCCGGCAAGGCGCGGCACCGAACCGTGCTCAGGCTTGCGCCTAGACCTTGTCGCGCAATTCGCGGCGCAGGATCTTGCCGACGTTCGTCTTCGGCAGGTCGCTGCGGAACTCCACCACCTTGGGCCGCTTGTAGCCGGTGAGGTGGGCTTCGCAGTAGGCCCGCACGTCCGCCTCGTTCACGGCCGGGTTGCTGCGCACGATGACGAGCTTCACAGCCTCGCCCGCTTTCGCGTCGGCAATGCCCACCGCGGCACATTCGAGCACGCCGGGCATCTGCGAGACCACGTCTTCCACCTCGTTCGGGTAGACATTGAAGCCGCTCACCAGAATCATGTCCTTCTTGCGATCGACGATCTTGAAGTAGCCGCGCTCGTCGACCACGCCGATGTCGCCGGTGCGGAAGTAGCCATCGGCCGTCATGGCCTTCTCGGTCTCGTCCGGGCGCTGCCAGTAGCCGGCCATGACCTGCGGGCCCTGGATGGCGATCTCGCCCGGCTGGCCGATGGGAACTTCGGCACCGTCGTCGTCGAGCAGCTTGATGTCGGTGTTGGGAAGCGGCAGGCCGATGGTGCCGGTGTAGGCCGTCGCGTCCACCGGGTTGCAGGTGGCGCCGGGCGAGGTTTCCGACAATCCGTAAGCTTCGATGATCGGGCAGCCCGTCTTGTCCAGCCAGAGTTTGGCGGTGGCACTCTGCACTGCCATGCCGCCGCCGATCGAGATGACCAGCCCGCGCCAATCGACCGTGGCGAAGTCCTTGTGGTGCGCCATCGCGTTGAACAGCGTGTTGACGGCCGGGAAACTGTGGAACTTCTGCCCTTGCAGTTCCTTGAAGGTGCCGGGCAGGTCGCGCGGGTTCGGTATGAGGATGTTGCAGCCGCCCGTGCGCATGCTCAGCATCATGTTGGCCGTGAAACCGAAGATGTGATAAAGCGGCAGCGCGCAGACGGTCACGACCTGCTCACCTGATGGAACCCTTTTTAGTGCCGACTGGTGCCAGGCTTCCGACTGCAGGACATTGGCCACCAGGTTGCGATGCAGCAGTACCGCGCCCTTGCTCACGCCGGTGGTGCCGCCGGTGTACTGAAGCACGGCGATGTCGTCCGGGCCCACCTGGGCCGGCTTGAAGCTCTTGCCGCGGCCCTTGGCGAGCGCGTCGTTGAAGCGCACCGCACCGGGCAGCTCGAAGGCCGGCACCATCTTCTTCACGTTGCGCACGACGTAGTTGACGATCGTGCTTTTCGGGAAGCCGAGCATGTCGCCGAGCGCCGTGACGATGACCTTCTTCGTCGGCACGGCCGCCAACACCTGCTGCAAGACCGACGCAAAGTTCTCGACGATGACGATGGCCTTGGCGCCCGAGTCCTTGAGCTGGTGCTCCAGTTCGCGCGGCGTGTACAACGGGTTCACGTTCACGACCACATAGCCGGCGCGCAGGATCGCGGCCACGGCGATCGGGTACTGCGGCACGTTGGGCAGCATGATGGCCACGCGATCACCCTTGTCCAGGCCCAGGGTCTGAAGATAGGCGGCCAGTGCGCGCGAGGTTTCGTCGACTTCAGCGTAGCCGATCGTCTTGCCCATGAACCGATAGGCGGGCAGCGCGGCGTACTTCTTGAAGCTCTCATCCAGCAGGCCCACCAGCGACGCGTACTGCCGCACGTCGATCTCCGCCGGCACGCCGGACGGGTAGTGTTTCAACCAGATCTTCTCCATCGCCATCTCCGAGGAACAGCGCAGATTCTGACGGAGCGCCGTGCAACACCGCCTAAGGTCTTTCGATACATGAATTTCCCTCTTCCGGTATCGTCGATCGGCCCTGGCAACGCCCGTTGACGGTGCATCACAACCTGGACTATGCTTGCGAATTGGTCAGGCCACTTGACCATTCAAGCATCCCCTACGTCTTGCTCACCGCCCCCAAAGATGCCGCTGCAAACCATCGAGCCGCGCCGCCTGTACCGGCAGATCGCCGGGCAGTTGCGCACGCTGATCGAACAGGGCGAGTTCGTGGTCGGCTCGCGCCTGCCGCCGGAGCGCGATCTGGCGCAGCAGCTCGGTGTGTCGCGCCCCTCGGTGCGTGAGGCGCTGATCGCGCTCGAAGTCGAAGGCCATGTCGAGGTGCGCATGGGCTCGGGCATCTATGTGCGCCAGAGCGATCCGGCGAGTGCGCGCGTCGTCAGTGCCGAAGCGCCGCTCGAAACCATCCGCGCGCGCCAGCTGATCGAAAGCGAACTGGCCGCGCACGCCGCCCAGCACATGAAGCGGCCCCAGATCGCCGGGCTGCGCGAGGCCCTGGCGCTGATGGAGGCCGATGCTGCCGCCGGCCACACGCCGACACGTGGCGACCGGCTGTTCCACACGCGCATCGCCGAAGCATCGGACAACTCGGTGCTGCTGCGTGTCGTCGGCGAGCTGTTCGACGAGCGGCACAACCCGCTGTCCGCGCAACTGGGCAGCCACTTCGAGACCGCGCGCAGCTGGGCCGCGGCGATTGCCGAGCACCGCGCGGTGCTCGAAGCGATCGCGCGCCAGTCGCCGCGCGGTGCGCGTGCCGCGATGGCGCGCCACCTGACCCATTCACACGACCGCTTCACCGCCAACTGGTCGGCCGACAACACACCCGCCAAGCTGCCCGCACCCGCGCGTCGGCGCATCGCTGCCACGCCGGTGCGGCGTGCGACCTGAACGCACCTTGCGCCCCGCTCAAGCCCTTCAATTCAAACGGAGATCATTCGATGACATTGCGACTCGCCGGCAAGACCGCCCTCGTCACTGCCGCCGCCCAGGGCATCGGCCGCGCCACCGCCGAGGCCTTTGCGCGTGAAGGTGCGCGTGTGATCGCCACCGACATCAACGACGCCGCGCTCGCCGAGTTGGCAGGCGTGCCCGGGTGCACAGCGCGCCATCTCGACGTGACCGACCCGGTGGCCGTGGCCGCACTCGTGGCCGAACTCGGCACGCTCGATGTGCTCTTCAACGGTGCCGGCTTCGTGCACGCCGGCACCATCCTCGACTGCGACGACGGCGCCTGGGACTTCGCCTTCAACCTCAACGTGCGCTCGATGTACCACCTGATCCGCGCCGTGCTGCCCGGCATGCTGAAACAAGGGCGCGGCTCGATCATCAACGTGGCCTCGGTGGCCAGCAGCATCAAGGGCGCGCCGAACCGCTTCGTCTACGGCACCACCAAGGCCGCGGTGATCGGGCTGACCAAATCGGTCGCGGCCGACTTCGTCGCCCAGGGCGTGCGCTGCAATGCGATCTGCCCCGGCACCGTCGAATCGCCTTCGTTGCGCCAGCGCATGGAAGCGCAGGTGAAGGCGAGCGGCCAGTCGCTCGCGCAGGTGGAGGCGGCCTTCGTGTCACGTCAGCCCGTCGGGCGCCTGGGCACCACGGCCGAGATCGCTGCGCTGGCGCTCTACCTGGCGAGCGACGAATCGGCCTTCACCACCGGCACCACGCACGTCATCGACGGCGGCTGGTCGAATTGAACTGATTTCACTTCACTCACGCAAACAAGGACACGACATGAAGTTGCTGCGCCACGGCGCCAAGGGCGCCGAGAAGCCCGCCCTCATCGATGCACAGGGCCGCGTGCGCGACCTCTCCAAGGTGCTGCCCGACATCACCGCCGCCGTGCTTTCGCCGCACAGCCTGCAACGCCTGCGCGACATCAAGGTCGATACCTTGCCGATCGTCGAGCAGCCCGGCCGCACCGCGCCGCCGTGGAGCGGCCTCAACAAGTTCATCTGCGTCGGCCTGAACTATGCCGACCACGCGGCCGAATCCGGCATGGCGGTGCCGGCCGAGCCGGTGCTGTTCACAAAAGCGATCAGCGCACTGATCGGCTGCAACGATGCCGTCGTGCTGCCGCAGAACTCGGTCAAGAGCGACTGGGAAGTGGAACTCGGCGTCGTGATCGGCAGCAAGGCGCGTTACGTCAGCGAGGCCGACGCACTCAAGTACGTGGCCGGCTACTGCGTCGTCAATGACCTGTCCGAGCGTGAATACCAGCTCGAGCGTGGCGGCACCTGGGACAAGGGCAAGGGCTGCGACACCTTCGGCCCGGTCGGCCCGTGGATGGTGACGGCCGACGAGGTGCGCGACCCGCAAGCGTTGTCGATGTGGCTCGACGTGAACGGCGTGCGCATGCAGAACGGCAGCACCCGCACGATGGTGTTCGGGGTGGCTCAACTGGTGAGCTACATCAGCCGCTTCATCACTCTGCTGCCCGGCGACCTCATCAGCACCGGCACGCCGCCCGGCGTGGGCATGGGCAAGAAGCCCGCGCCGATCTTCCTTAAGCCCGGCGACGAAATGCGCCTGGGCATCGAGGGCCTGGGCGAGCAGCACCAGCGTGTCCATGCCTGGGACCCGGCCTTGATCGACAACTGAACGCCATGAACGCCCCCACCATCCGCATCCACCCGGCCGACGACGTGGTGATCGCACGCCGCCAGCTGCTGGGCGGCACCGTGCTCGAAGACGAAGGCGTGACCGTCATCGGCCTCGTGCCACCCGGTCACAAGGTGGCGGTGCGTGCCATCGCGGCCGGCGCGCCGGTGCGGCGCTACAACCAGATCATCGGCACTGCCAAGCAGGCCATCGCGGCTGGTCAGCATGTGCACAGCCACAACCTGGAGTTCAGCAGTTTTGCGCGGGATTACCAGGCCAGCCAGGGCGCGCAGGCGACCGCCTTCGTCGACACACCGGCCACCTTCCAGGGTTACGTGCGGGCCGATGGCCGCATCGCCACGCGCAACTACATCGGCGTGCTGACTTCGGTGAACTGTTCGGCCACGGTGGCCCGCGCGATTGCCGACCACTTCCGGCGCGACATCCGGCCCGAGGCCTTGGCGCCCTATCCGAACGTCGATGGCGTGGTGGCGCTCACCCACGGCGCGGGCTGCGCGACCGACAGCGCGGGCGAGCCGCTGCAGGTGCTGCGCCGCACGCTCGGCGGGTATGCGCGGCACCCGAACTTCGCGGCGATCCTCGTCGTCGGCCTCGGTTGCGAGACGAACCAGATCTCGGGCTTGATGGAACAGGAAAGTCTGGCCACCGGCACGGCCCTGCACACCTTCAACATTCAAGAGACCGGCGGCACGCGCAAGACCGTGGCGCATGGCATCGAGCTGGTGCAGTGGCTGCTCGAAGAAGCGAACAAGGCCACACGCCAACCGGTGAGCGCGAGCCACGTCACGGTCGGCCTGCAATGCGGCGGGTCGGACGGCTATTCGGGTATCAGCGCGAACCCGGCACTGGGCGCCGCGGTCGACCGGCTGGTGCGCCACGGCGGCACCGCGATCCTGAGCGAAACCCCCGAGATCTACGGCGGCGAACACCTGCTGACGCGCCGCGCTGTCACGCCCGCCATCGCCGACAAGCTGCTCGCCCGCATCAAATGGTGGGAGCGCTACTGCGAGCGCAACGACGCCGAGATGGACAACAACCCCTCGGCCGGCAACAAGGCGGGTGGCCTCACGACCATCCTCGAAAAAAGCCTCGGCGCCATCGCCAAGAGCGGCACGACCAACCTGACCGATGTGTTCGAGTACGCACAACCCGTGACGACCAAGGGCCTGGTCTTCATGGACACGCCCGGCTACGACCCGGTGAGTGCGACCGGCCAGGTGGCGGGCGGCGCGAACCTGATCTGCTTCACCACCGGGCGGGGTTCGGCCTATGGCTGCGCACCCTCACCCTCGTTGAAGCTGTCGACCAATACCGCGCTGTGGGTCAAGCAGGAAGACGACATCGACATCAACTGCGGCGAGGTGGTGGACGGCACCGCCAGCATCGACGAGATGGGCGAGCGCATCTTCCAGCTCATGCTGCGCACCGCCTCGGGCGAGAAGACCAAGAGCGAGGTGCACGGCTATGGCCAGAACGAGTTCGTGCCCTGGGCGCTCGGTGCGGTGATGTGACGCAAAACACCGCGGCCCACCCGGCCCGCGGCGCTACGATCACGCATGGACAAGGTACTCCCCGGGCTGACGCTGGCCATCTGCATCGTGCTGATGGCGCGGCTGCTGATGGGCGAGACGCGCCGTTGGCGTTTCGACGCCGCAGCCCGGCGCTTCTGGCACGCACTGCGTCGGCGCACCTTGTTGATGTGGCACTGGCGTGCGTCGAAGCGCGCCGCCGCCCGAGCGGCTGAAGACGCCATTCGCCGCGCGCGCCAGAAGGACGGCGGCGAATGGGACGGCAACGTCTACAAGCCGAAGTCCTTCCGCAAGCCGCCGAACAAGTTGCACTGAGCGGCGCGGGAGCGTCAGCTGCGCAGCGTGCGGTTGAACAGATCGAGCGTATGCCCCCAGGCCTGTTTGGCGGAGGCTTCGTCGTAGCGCGGCGTGGTGTCGTTGTTGAAGCCGTGCAGCGCACCCGCGTATTTGTAGGCCTCGAACTTCACGCCGGCCGCTTTCAGCGCGGGCTCGTATGCAGCCCAGGTGGGGTTCACAAAATCGTCCTTGTCGGCGAACACCAGCACCATCTGTGCCTTGATCTTGGCCACCTGGTCGGTCGCTGGTGCGGGGCCATAGAACGGCGCGGCGGCGTTCAACTCGGGCAGCCGGGTGGCCAGCATGTTGACCACCCCTCCGCCGTAGCAGAAGCCGACCGCGCCGAGCTTGCCGTTGCCGCCACTGATGCCACGCACGAAGGTCGCGGCGGCCACGAAGTCTTCGCGTGTCTTGCTCTGGTCGAGCTTGCCGAAGAGCTCGCGCGCCTTGTCTTCGTCGCCCGGGTAGCCGCCCAGCGGGAACAGCGCGTCGGGCGCGAAGGCGATGTAGCCGGCCAGCGCCAGGCGCCGGGCTATGTCTTCGATGTGCGGGTTCAGGCCGCGGTTTTCATGCACCACCAGCACGGTGGGCAGCGGCCCGCTGGCGGCGGCCGGGCGGACCAGGTAGCCGCGTGCCTTGCCATAACCTTGCGGCGAAGCGAACTCGATGCTTTCGATCTTGATGCGTGGGTCGTTGGTGGGTACCTGCTGCGCCTGCGCGAAGTTCGGGCTGAGTGCAGCCAGCAGGCCCGCCGCCGTGGTGCCGCCCACCGCGTACTTGGCCGCCCCATCGAGGAAGCCGCGGCGATCGATGCCACCGTGCACGTACTGGTCGAACAGGCGCAAGACTTCGGGGTGGAAGTCGCGGGAAGTCAGGCGAGAAGCTTCAACGCTCATGGGTGCTCTCCGTGTCGGCGAAGTTGACCTTCTACCGCGTCACGATGTCGGAGATGCCGTCAGGGTGTTTTCAGCGGAGTGTCGATTGGCGAGCTGCGGCTCAGGCCGAGACGCGCACCCGATCGCGCCCCTGGCGCTTGGCGTCGTACAGGGCGCGGTCGGCGGCCTGGGTCAGCGCGTCCAGGGTCACCAGCGGGCGGGCGCCGGCACCGCGGCCTGCCACACCCACGCTCACCGTCGCCTGCACCGTGCCACCCTGGGGCAGGGCAATGGCCGCTGCCACGGCGCCGCGCAGGCGCTCGGCGAGCGCCTGCGCCAGCGGTTCCGGGGTGTTGGGCAGCAGGGCGATGAATTCCTCGCCGCCCCAGCGCGCCAGCAGGTCGGTGCCGCGCAGCGTGGCGGTACACCGCTTGCCGATCTCGACGAGCACGTGGTCGCCGACGGCATGGCCGTGGGCGTCGTTGATGAGCTTGAAGTGGTCGATGTCGAGCAGGAGCATCGCCACCGGCAGGTCGTGGCGATCCGCCAGGTCGAGTTCGCGCTGCGCCCACTGGATGAAGTGGCGCCGGTTGCGCAGGCCGGTGAGCGGGTCCGTCAGCGCCAGTTCATGCAGGCGCCGCCGCATCTCTTCCAGCGACACCACCAACATGATGCAGACGCCGCCGCCGAAGGCTGTCATCGGCATTGCCACGAAGAGCGTGATGTAGAGCGCGTCGCCGACATCGTGGGCGCCCTTGGCCCACAGCCAGAAGCAGGTCATGGCGACCGAGCCGATCGCGCTGACCAGCGTGAGCAAGGCCGTCGAACGCAGCACGCCCCAGCGGGCGATGTGTGCAGCCACGGCCCGGCGAAAGCGCCGCGGCGCGGCGGGTGAGTCGTCTGCGACGGGGAACAGCGAATCCAACACGGTCAACTCCGACTCACACGCACGATCTCGGCCCGCGTTCGGGCCGCGCCCACGATTCCGAGGGGGCTACTCAATCGCCTTGACCATGTCCTCGACCACCTTCTTCGCGTCGCCGAACACCATCATGGTCTTGTCCATGTAGAAGAGTTCGTTGTCCAGGCCGGCGTAACCGGCGGCCATCGAACGCTTGTTGACGATGATGGTCTTGGCCTTGTAGGCCTCCAGGATCGGCATGCCGTAGATCGCGCTGCCCTTGGTGTGGGCGGCCGGGTTCACCACGTCATTGGCGCCCAGGATGATCGCCACGTCGGCCTGCCCGAACTCGCCGTTGATGTCTTCCATCTCGAAGACCTGGTCGTAGGGCACCTCGGCCTCGGCCAGCAGCACGTTCATGTGGCCCGGCATGCGGCCGGCCACCGGGTGGATGGCGTACTTCACCGTGATGCCCTTGGCGGTGAGCTTGGCGGCGAGCTCCTTCACCGCGTGCTGGGCGCGTGCCACGGCCAGGCCGTAACCCGGCACGATGACCACGGTCTCGGCATTGCCGAGCACGAAGGCGGCGTCGTCGGCGCTGCCGCTCTTGACCGGGCGCTGTTCCGTGGCGCCGCCGCTGGCTGCGGCCGCTTCACCACCAAAGCCACCACCGATGACGTTGAAGAACGATCGGTTCATCGCCTTGCACATGATGTAGCTCAGGATCGCGCCCGATGAGCCGACCAGTGAGCCCGCAATGATCAGCATGCTGTTGTTCAGGCTGAAGCCGATGCCTGCCGCCGCCCAGCCCGAGTAGCTGTTGAGCATCGACACCACCACCGGCATGTCGGCCCCGCCGATCGGGATGATGAGCAGCACGCCGAGCGCGAAGCCGAGCGCGATGATGAGCGTGAAGTCGAACCAGCTCTGCGAGTGCCAGAAGCCGAAGATGAAGAACAGCGTGGCCAGGCCGAGCACCAGGTTCAGCTTGTGCTGGCCGGGGAACTGCACCGGCGCGCCCTTGAAGAGGCGGAACTTGTAGGTGCCGCTCAACTTGCCGAAGGCAATCACCGAGCCGCTGAAGGTCACCGCGCCGATGAAGGCACCGAGTGCGAGTTCGATGCGGTTACCGCCGGGAATCGGATCACCTTTCGCGACGATCGCGAAGGCGTAGGGCTCGGCCACCGCCGCCACGGCGATGAACACCGCAGCCAGGCCGATCATGCTGTGGAAGAAGGCCACCAGCTCGGGCATCTTGGTCATCTCGACGGTCTTGGCGCGCCAGGCGCCATAACCGCCGCCGACCACCAGGCCGAGCAGCACCCAGCCGAGGCCGAGCGGCGAACCGCCAGCCAGCTTGACGATCAGCGCCGCCGTGGTCAGCGCGGCGATCAACATGCCGGTCATGCCGAACAGGTTGCCGCGGATCGAGCTGGTCGGGTGCGACAGGCCTTTGAGCGCCTGGATGAAGCAGACGCTCGCAATCAGGTACAGCAGCGTGACGAGGTTCAGGCTCATGGCGCCCTCCGACGAGCCGCCTCTAGGGAGGCGCGCGCCCCCTCGGGGGGTAGCGATCGAATGTGAGCTTGGGGGTTGTTCATTTCTTCCCCTCGATCTGCTTGGGCGCGGCGGGTTTGTCCTTCTTCTTGAACATCTCCAGCATGCGCCGGGTGACGAGGAAGCCACCGAAGATGTTCACCGCGGCCAGCGCGACGGCCAGCACGCCCATCGTGCGGCCGAGCGTGGTTTCAGTGAGTGCGGCCGCGAGCATGGCGCCGACGATCACGATCGCCGAGATCGCGTTCGTCACCGCCATCAGCGGGGTGTGCAGCGCAGGCGTGACGGTCCAGACGACGTGGTAACCCACGTAGATGGCGAGCACGAAGATGATGAGGTTGGTGACGGTGGGGGAAAGTATGTCCATGTGAGCCTCATCAGCGCGGCGCGGCGGCCGCAGAGAACAACATCGGTGGCAGGCGGGTCGAACGGCTGAAGAAGCCGTCGAGCGCCTGGCGCATCGCCAGACCCACGGCGTCGCCCCAGGCGGCAACGGCGGGCGGCATGCGCTGCGGCAAGGCGCCCAGCGGCGCCGCGGCCGAGAGGCCTTCGAACCCCTGCGCCGCGACCAGCCCTTCGACACTGAACTTGGCCGCGTGCGAGTTGTACGAATAGGCCACGACCATCCACGCCACGGCCGGCGGGTCGAAGGGGTGCACCCGCTGGGCTGCATGCAACTCGGACAAGGAGTTCTCCATCGATGGCTGGCCATCGAACGGGCCGCCCAGCAGCAGGCACTCGGGCGGATCGCTGTCGTGCTTTGCCAGCCGACGCGCGTAGAACACATCGGTCGGCACCTGCGGGCACGAGGTGTCGGTGAAACGGATACCCTGGGCCGTGCCCAGGCTGCCCTTCATCAGCAGCGCGGCCAGCACCCGGCCTTCGGGTGACCGGCGCAGCAGCAGCTTGCCGGAAGCGCCGATGTTGCCCTGCACTCCCCCGGTGCCGATGTTGCCGGCGGCAGTATTGGCATCGAACACCTCCCAGCCGTCGTCCGGCAAGGTGACTTCGACACCGGCCAATTCGAATTTCTGCGCCGCGGCGGCACCGCTGGGCGCCACCGCCAGGCCGGCCAGAAGCAGGGACACCAGGCCAGCGCACGCCCGGCGCACGGGTTTCATATGCTGGGCGGCCCTCATTTGCGCTTCACCTCGCCGCCCTGCGTCATCAGACAGGCCGCGACGATGTCGTCGTCCATCGGCACGATGAAGCCGGAGTCCTTCGGCAGCACGAGCTTCAGGAAGTCGAGCACGTTGCGCGCGTACAGCGCGCTCGAATCGGCGGCGACGAGCGCCGGCAAGTTCGTCTCGCCGACGAGCGTGACGCCATGTTTGACGACCGTCTTGTCGGCTTCGCTCAGCGGGCAGTTGCCACCTGCTTTTCCGTCCGGTCCAATCGGGCCCTTGCCGGCGGCGATGTCGACGATCACCGAACCCGCCTTCATCGACTTCACCATCTCTTCGGTGATGAGCGTCGGCGCGGCGCGGCCGGGGATCAGCGCGGTGCTGATGACGATGTCGGCCGCGGCCACGCGCTTGGCCACCTCGATCTGCTGGCGCGCCAGCCAGCTCGGGGGCATCGGCTTGGCATACCCGCCTACGCCGACAGCGGCTTCCTTCTCTTCGTCGGTGTCGTAAGAAACCTCGATGAACTTGCCGCCGAGCGATTCGATCTGCTCCTTCACGCTCGGGCGCACGTCGCTGGCTTCGATCACCGCGCCGAGGCGCTTGGCAGTCGCGATGGCTTGCAAACCCGCCACGCCGACGCCGAGGATGACGACGCGCGCCGCCTTCACGGTGCCGGCCGCTGTCATCAACATCGGGAAGAAGCGCTGGTAACGGTCGGCCGCGATCATCACGGCCTTGTAGCCGGCGATGTTGGCTTGCGAGCTGAGCACGTCCATGCTTTGCGCGCGGGTGGTGCGCGGTGCGGCTTCGAGGGCGAAGCTGGTGAGTCCCGCCGTGGCCAGGGCTTGCAGGCCCTCGCGGTCGAAGGGGTTGAGCATGCCGATGAGGTTGGTGCCGGTCTTCATCAACGCCAGTTCGGCCGCATCGGGCGAGCGCACCTTGAGCACCAGTTCGCAGGCAAAGGCACCCGCGCGGTCGGTGATCTCGGCACCGGCAGCCACATAGGCCTCGTCGGTCACGCTGGCGGCCACTCCGGCGCCGGCTTGCACCCGAATCACATGGCCCTGGGCCTTGAGTTTCTTGGCGGTCTCGGGCGTGACGGACACACGCGTCTCGCCGGCCGCTGTCTCGAGCGGTACCCCTATCAGCATGGAGGCCTCCTCAGGCACTTGAAATTATGTGGAACGCCTCGCAGTTTACGCGTCCTTTGCTTAACGAAGCCCGCCAACGCGCCTCAGCGCGGGCCGGCGCTACCATCCCCGCCATGGCCGAACGCTGGAAACCGAGTGTCACCGTCGCCGCCGTCATCGAGCGCGTGGAGGGCGGTGTCTCGCGCTACCTGCTGGTCGAGGAGCACACACCCGAAGGCCTGATGTTGAACAACCCGGCCGGCCACCTCGACCCGGGCGAAAGCCCGCAACAAGGCGTTGAGCGCGAGGCGCTGGAAGAGACCGCGCGTGTCTTCACCCCCGACCGGCTGGTGGGCATCTACATGACTCGCTTCCAGCGCCCCGCGCGCAGCGAAGACGTGACCTACCTGCGTTTCGCTTTCGGCGGCACGGTGGGCGAGGCCGACCCGGCGCGCCCGCTCGACACCGGCATCGTGCGCACGCTGTGGATGACCCTGCCCGAGCTGCGCGAGAGCCGCGCGCGCCACCGCAGCGCGCTGGTGCTTCAGTGCATCGAGGACCATGCGCAAGGCAAACGCCTGCCGCTGGACGCGATCACGAGCGATGGCACGCTGACCGCCCCGCTGATCAAGCCCGGGCGGTGATGGGACCGACAACGCAGAAGCGGCGCATCGTCGTCGGCCTGTCCGGCGGCGTCGATTCGGCCGTGACCGCGCACTTGTTGAAGCAGCAGGGGCACGAGGTTGTCGCCATCTTCATGAAGAACTGGGAAGACGATGACGACAGCGAATACTGCTCGTCGAACATCGATTTCGTCGACGCTGCGGCGGTGGCCGACGTGCTGGGCATCGAGATCGAACACGTGAACTTCGCGGCCGATTACAAGGACCGCGTGTTCGCCGAGTTCCTGCGCGAATACCAGGCCGGCCGCACGCCGAACCCCGATGTGCTGTGCAATGCCGAGATCAAGTTCAAGGCCTTCCTCGACCACGCGATGCGCCTGGGTGCCGAGAAGATCGCGACCGGGCATTACGCGCGGGTGCGTGAACGCGCAGGCTCGTTCGAGCTACTGAAGGGCCTGGACCCGCTGAAGGACCAGAGCTACTTCCTCACCGCCTCACGCAGGCCCAGCTCGCGAAGACAATGTTCCCGGTCGGCGAACTGCCCAAGACCGAGGTGCGCCGCATCGCCGAAGAGATCGGCCTGCCGGTTGCTGCGAAGAAGGATTCGACCGGCATCTGCTTCATCGGTGAGCGGCCGTTCCGCGAGTTCCTGAGCCGCTACCTCGCCAACACGCCCGGCCCGATCCAGGACGACCGCGGCCGCACGATCGGCGAACACGTGGGCCTGAGCTTCTACACGCTCGGCCAGCGCAAGGGCATCGGCATCGGCGGCTTGAAAGAGAGCCGCCGCGCCAAGGGTGGCAGCGATCACGCGCCCTGGTTCGTGGCGCGCAAGGACATGGCGGGCAACACGCTCTACGCAGTGCAGGGCCACGATCACCCCTGGTTGTTGTCGAGCGCGCTGACGGCCGACGACACGAGCTGGGTCGCCGGCCACGCGCCCGCGAAGGGTGCCTGCGCCGCGAAGACGCGCTATCGCCAAAGCGATGCGGCCTGCGCCATCGGCACCGCCGCGAACGGCGGCTTCACGCTGCAATTCGCGCAGCCGCAGTGGGCGGTGACGCCGGGTCAATCGGCCGTGGTTTACGACGGTGAGGTCTGCCTGGGCGGTGGCGTGATTGCGTCCAGCGAGGCCGCGCCGGATTGATGTGACGGCTCAGCCGTTCGCCCGCCGCTTCAGCCAACGCATCAGCGCGCCGACGATGGGCAGCTTTTCGTACAACTCTTCCGCCGCATCCCAGTAGTCGCGGTGCAGCGTGATGCGGCCCTGTGCATCGAGTTCGACGTGCGAGCCCCCGCGGATGGTTTGCAGCTCGCGGCCGAAGCGCTTGAAGCGGAAGATGAAATCCCAGGTGATGAAGCAGGCATCGCCCTGCACGATGATGTCGCGCACCACGAAGTGCGGTTCGTCCAGCGCCACGAACATGTGCGCGAAGACGCGCTGCACCGCCGCGATGCCCTGCACCTCGTTGAATGGGTCCTTGAAGCGCACGTCGTCGGCGTACACCTCGTGCAGCCGCTCGATGTCGGCCGGCACCAGTGTCTCGAACAGCGCGACGATGCGTGCCACGCGGGCGTCTTCACAGCGCACACTCATAGCCCCGTCACTCGTCGGATCGCCTTGAAATAGAACGCGTCGCCGACATGGCGCAGTGCTTTCAGCCAGAGTGTGAAACGTTTCGGAAAGTGGATCTCGAACTTCCCCGCGGCCCAGCCCTTGAGCATCTCTTGTGCGGCCTGTTCGGGGGTGATGAGGGCGGGCATCGTGAACTCGTTCTTCGCTGTCAAAGGCGTCTCCACGAAGCCCGGGTTGATGACCGAGCAGCCGATGCCCAGCGGTTGCAGGTCGAGGTAGAGCGTCTGCGCCAGGTTGATGAGGGCCGCCTTGGTCGGCCCGTAGGCGAGCGAGTTCGGCAGGCCGCGGTAACCCGCCACGCTCGAGATCACGCTGAGGTGCCCGGCCTTCTGCGCCAGCAGCACCGGCAGCACCGCATCCAGCATGTGCAGCGCGCCGACGAAGTTGACACGCTCGTGTTGCAGCGCTTCGTCGAGGTCGAAGTCGGTGGCGCGCATCGCCTTGTAGTAGCCGGCGCAGTAGACCGCCAGGTCAATGCGGCCGAACTCGGCCACGATGCGCTGTGCGGCCGCGCGCATGGCGTCGCGGTCGGTGGCGTCGAGCGCCAGGCCCAGGCTGCCGGCGTGCGCGCGTTCGAAGGCGCTGATCGATGCGGCATTGCGCGCCGAGACCACGACCTTCGCGCCGCGCGCGTGCAGCAGTTCCGCAGTGGCGCGGCCGATGCCGGTGGAGGCGCCGATGAGCCAGACGACGCGGCCGGTCCAGTCGGTGATGCGTGGGTTCAGTGACATCGGGTACTGCTTAGTTCTTGTAGAAGGACAGCGTGACCTCGCCGAGCCGGATGCCGAACTTGCTCATCACCGCCTTGTTCAACATCACGCGATCGCTCATCAGGTACATCCAGTCGTCGAACTGCACGTCGTAGACGCTGTCGCCCACCGGGAGGTGCAGCGTGTACGACCAGCGCAGCGCGTTGCCGGCCGATTCGCCTAAAGCGGTGCCGACCACGTCGTCGGCCGTGCCGGTGTACTTGCCACCCGGCAGCTTCTTCAGGCGCCAGACGCGGCGCTCTTTCTTGCCGTCGCTGTAGGTGAAGTTCTCGTCGAGCACGCCGTCTTCGCCGACCCATGAACACTTCATCAGCACCGTGAAGCGGCGCGCCACCTTGCCGGCGCGGTCGGTGAAGATGCCGTGCGCGGTGATGTCGCCATTGAAGTAGCTGCGCAGGTCGAACACCGGCGTTTCGTTCGCGTAGTCGGCGGGTGTGGGCGCGGAGGCGCAAGCGCCGAGCAGCAAGGTCGCGGCGGCTGCGCCGGCCAGGAGGAAGCGTCGAATCATCGGGTGTTGCCTTTCGCGGGACGGATCCAGAGGGTGTAGAGCAGGGCCGCGGCGCCGAGCTTGAGCACACAGGGCAGCGCGCAGTAGGCGAGCGTCAGGGCGGTGAGTGCCTTCGCGTCGCGGCTGCCGGGCGCGTAGCCGAAGGCCTGCAAGAGCGGCAGCGCCACGCCGGCGGCGAGTGCCAGGTTGAGCTTGGTTGCGAAGTTCCACCAGCCGAAGTACGCGCCTTCACTGCGGCCGCCATGGCCGGCACGTTGGATCACGCCCGCCAGCAGCGCACCGGGCAGCGTGAGGTCGGCGCCGAGCGCCGCGCCGCTGAGTACGCACACGGCGGTGTAGGCCACCACGTCGCCGGCGCCGAGCCCGGCCGCCCACATGAACACCGCGATCGCCAGGCCCATGCCGGCGAGCCAGCAGCGCGCCAGACCGAAGCGTGCTACACCGCGCACCCACAGCGGGATCGAGAGCGCGCCCGCGGCGAAGTAGCTCGCCAGGAACAGCGGCTCGAAGCTCGGCGCCTGCAAGCGGTCGCGGATGAAGAACAGCACCAGGGTGGCCGGCACCGCACTCGCGATGCCGTTGACGAGGTAGATCGCGAGCAGCTGGCGGAATTGTGTGGTCGCGAAGGGCAAGGTGAGCGAGACGGCGGGCGCTGCTGCGTCGGAGCTGGCCGGTTGTGGCGCGCGCACCAGCAGGCTGATGCCGAGCAGCAGCAAGGCAGCGAACACCACGGTCGTCGCTGACAAACCCGCCAGCGAAGGCAACACGCTGGCCACCAGCACGCCGATGAGCGCGAGGCTTTCGCGCCAGGCGACGATGCGTGCACGCTGGGCTTCATCGCCACCCAGGCGTGCGCCCCAGGCCTGATGAATGACGCTGACGATGCTGTAGCTCACATAGGTGACGGCCAGCAATGCCGCGCACCAGGCGAGCAGCGGCGCCGTGCCTTCCACCGGCGGAAAGAACAGTGCGCGAAAGCCGAGCGCGAGCACGACGGCCGCGAACGCCGCCACCCGCCAGGCTTGCTGCGCCGAACGTGCGAACAGCGCATCGGCCCAGCGGCCGATCAACGGGTCGGCCACCGCGTCGAACAGGCGTGCGGCCAGCAGCACGGCGCCGAGCAGGGCGAGCGGCACGCCGAACACACTCGCGTAGTGGTTCGGCAGCACCACGTAGAGCGGCAGCGCGACGAAGGCGAGCGGCAGACCGAGGCCGCCGTAGGAGAGGCCATCGCGCCAGCCGCCACCCCAGGCGCGCGGCGCGGCGGGCGCCGCGAGGGCGCTCATGAGCCCACCCGCGGCGCAGCGCCGGCCGGCCCGAGCAAGGCCAGGCGCAACTTCGGCTCCGAAGTCTTTGGCGACAGCCAGATGCCGAAGAAGCGCCGGGCGAACTCGGCGTCGTTCACTTCGCCGATCGGCTTGCCGTTCAGGAAGAAGCGCGCCGACACCCCCGGCCGGAACACGCCGGTGATGCGGTCGCCCTTCACCACATCGGGGAAGGTCTGCTTCATCGTCGCGAGCCAGCGTTCGGCTTGCTCCTCGCTCACGCCACCGCTGCGCTTCATCTCGTCGAGGCTGCGCTCGGCGATCAGCTTGCCGTAGAGCGTGCGGCCGTATTCCAGTTCGATGGCGAGCGGTGCTTGTTCGTAAGCCTCGGCTTTGAAACCCTCACCGACCCACAGGCGCGCGTCGTAGATCTGCAAGCCGAGGAAGGTGAGGCGGCCACTGCCGAGCAGCTTGGCTGCGGGCAACTCGGCCGCGACTTCCGCGGGCGCGGCGCTTTGCGCCCACAGCACGGCGGGAACGCCAGCCAACGCCAGCAGCAAGGCGCGGCGCGTCACACCGACATCGAGGTGTTGAACCACAGCTCAGGCACGCCGCAGCGTGAACTGCATGACGCTGGTGTTGCCGGTGGCGAAGGCGGCCTCGCAATAGGCGAGGTAGAACTCCCAGATGCGCATGAAGCGGCTGTCGAAACCGAGCTTGCGAACCGGCCCGTCCTGCCCCTGGAAGGCCAGGCGCCAGCGGCGCAGCGTCTCGGCATAGTCGAGGCCGAATTCGAGTTCGTTGATCACTTCCAGGCCGGCTTTCGCCGCGGCCGCGCGGAAGGCGCTCGGGCTCGGCAGCAGGCCGCCGGGGAAGATGTACTGCTGGATGAAATCGGTCGACTTCACGTAGCGCTCGAACAGGTCGTCGCGGATCGTGATGCTCTGGATGCAGGCCTTGCCACCCGGTTTGAGCTGGGCCTTGAGCGTCTCGAAGAAGCTCGGCCAGTACTCGCGCCCGACCGCTTCGAACATCTCGATCGAGGCGATGGCGTCGAACGGGCCGTCGGCGATGTCGCGGTAGTCCTGGTAGCGCAAGTCGCCGGGCAGGCCAGCATCGACCAGGCGTTTCTGCGCCCAGGCGAGCTGTTCGGTCGAGAGCGTCACGCCGCTCACCGTGGCGCCGAAATCGCGTGCCGCGCACTCGGCCAGCGCGCCCCAGCCGCAACCGATTTCGAGCACGCGGTCGCCCGGCTTCACGCCGCATTCGCTGAGCGCGCGTCGCACCTTGGCCCATTGCGCGGCGACCAGATCACCACGGCGATCGCCTTCGAACCAGGCGCTGCTGTAGTTCATCGTCGGGTCGAGCCAGAGTCGGTAGAACTCGTTGCCCAGGTCGTAGTGGGCGTGGATGTTCTTCTTGCTGCCCTGGCGCGAGTTGCGGTTGAACAAATGCCTGGCGCGGAACAGCAGCGAGCCCCACCAGGTGCCGTAGACGACCGACTCGATTTCGTCGCGGTTGGC
This sequence comes from Rhizobacter sp., assembly GCA_025361845.1. GTDB lineage: Bacteria > Pseudomonadota > Gammaproteobacteria > Burkholderiales > Burkholderiaceae_C > JANYJL01. The sequence goes on along the minus strand of JANYJL010000292.1, from coordinate 4,690 downwards.
GGTGAAGAGGGTCAGCAGGGCGGTCAGGTCGGGCGTGCTCCATTCGCCGGCGATGTAGCTCTCGGCAAAGCCGATGTCGCCCGACTTCAGCGCGGCCGTGCAGGCATTCCAGTTGCGCAGCCGGATGGCCGCGCGCGGCTCGCCCGCGGTCAGGGTGCCGAAGTGGGCGGATGAGCCGTCCGGCAGTTGCACGTCGAGCGTGCCGTGCCGCAGCTTGCGCAGCATGTGGAACACGGCGCGTGCGGCGGCGGGGGCCGATTCGGGCAGGGCCAACGGGGCGAGGGTGCTGCGGGAGTTCATGGCGGGCACGAGTTGGAGGGTGAGGTCAGCGGGTCACGAAGGTGGCGGGGGCGCGCGGCTTGCGGAAGAAGGGCACGTGCTTCGTCCACAGCTTCATCGCCTGCCAGTGGATGCGACCGATGACGCCGAGCGTCATCAGCGGCATGCCGAAGAAGGCGGCGCGCATGCTTGCCGGTGTGAGCGGGCGCAGCACGCCAGACACGCTGGTCTGGATCAGCACGCCTTGCGCGTCGTGGTGGTCGATGCGGGCGACGGTGCGGCCTGCATCGAGGTGTGCACCGCTCGGCTGTGGCGCGCTGCGCATGAAGCGGAAGCGGTAGCTGCCCGCCACGTCGCAGAAGGGCGACACATGGAACACCTTGCTCGCGCGCAATTCGCGGCCGAAGGCGAGGCCCGGTTCGGCGAGCAGGTAACAGTGGCGCTCGCCGAAGGTGTTGTTGACTTCGACGACGACAGCAGCGAGTGTCGCGTCCGCGCGGTGGCAGTACCAGAAGCTCACCGGCTTGAAGGTGTGGCCCAGCACGCGGGGGTAGCAGTGCAGCCAGACTTCGCCCGCTGCGTCGGTGATGCCTTCGCGCGCCAGCAAGTCATCCAGCCAGGCCAGGCTGTCGGCGCGGCCGTCGCCGTGGTCGGCGTCGTAGAAGCTGATGAGGCCGAAGCGGTTGCGCGGCAACGCGGCGCTCGGCTTTTCGCGCAGGCTGCGCATCGGCAGCATCAGGAAATAGGTCGGGTAGGTGAAGCGGTTCAGCGCCGGGCGCAGCCGCGTGTGGCGGACCTGGCCGGTGCCGATCAAGGCCGGGCTGGGTGCGAATGCGGTGGCCGAATTCACGCGGCCTCCTGCGTTGCAGCGGCGTCGGTGCGCGCCCAGTTTTCGCGCAGGCCGGCGCACACCGCCAGGCCGGACATCAAACCGTCTTCGTGAAAACCGTAGCGTGTCCAGGCGCCGCAGAACCAGGTGCGCGCCTGGCCTTGCAGTTGCGGCAGGCGTTGCTGCGCGGCGATGGCGGCCGCGTCGAACACCGGGTGCGCGTAGTCGAACTCGCCATGCACGCAACGTTCATCCGGCTCGGTCAGCGGGTTCAGCGACACCAACACCGGCGTCTTGAACGGCAGCGGTTGCAGGCGATTGATGAGGTAGTGCAGGCACACACCGGCGTGCTCGCGCGCTTCGTTGCTGGCACGCTCGTAGTTCCAGGCTGCCCATGCCAGCCGGCGCTTCGGCAGCACCGAGGTGTCGGTGTGCAGCACGGCGCGGTTACGGTGGTAGCGCACCGCGCCGAGCACCTCGCGCTCGGCCTCGCTGGCGTCGCTCAACATGGCGAGTGATTGGTCGCTGTGGCATGCCAGCACCACGTCGTCGAAACGTTCGGTGCCGTGGTCGGTGGTAATGAACACACCGGCGCTGCCACGGCCCGGCGGCACGCGCCGCACGCTGCGCACAGGGGTGTTCAGTCGTGCGTCGGGAATGCGGCGCAGCATCTTCTCGACGTAGGTACGCGCCCCGCCGCGCACCGTGTACCACTGCGGCCGGTTCGCCACCTGGATCAGGCCGTGGTTGTGGCAGAAACGAATCATCGTGGCGATCGGAAAGCGCAGCATCTGGTCGGTCGGACAGGACCAGATGCAGCCGATCATCGGCAGGAAATACCAATCGCGGAACTCGGTCGAGAAGCGCTGCTCGGCGAGGAAATCGCCGATCGGCTGATCGAGTTGAACTTCATCGCCGCCGACCGCCAAGGCGGTGGCCACGCGGTTGAAGCGCAGCACTTCCGACAACATGCGCCAGAAGCGCGGGCGCAGCAGGTTGCGACGCTGCGCGAACACGGTGTTCAGGTCCGAGCCGCTCCACTCCAGACCGCGGTCGGGCACCTGGACCGAGAAGGACATGTCAGACGCAGCCGTCTCGACCCCGAGTTCGGCGAAGAGGCGCAGCAGGTTCGGGTAGGTGCGTTCGTTGAGCACCAGGAAGCCGGTGTCCACGCCGTGCATCACGCCGTCGAGCGTGACGTCGACCGTGTGGGTATGGCCGCCGAAATAATCGCCCGCTTCGAACAGCGTGACAGCAGCTTCGCTCGCGAGGCCATGGGCCACCGCCAGGCCGGCGATGCCCGAGCCGACCACGGCCACGCGGCGCATGAGGCTCAGGCGCCCGGGCGCTGTGCGCCGGGTGCGAAGAAGAGCGTCACGAAGCGCCTCCGAGCGAAGGAGGGAGGGAGGAGGGAGGAGGAAAGTCGCTCGGAGATTTCAACCCGGCGTGCCGGGCGGCTTCGCAACAAAAACTTGCGGGTGTCGTGGCCTCGTACTGCAAAGACTCTGACCCGCCCGTTTTGGAGGCGCCCGCGCACGCCGAGTTCCGTCAACTTGCAACTCTTCGTGAGCGGGGCGGTGGCAGTGCGGGAGGCCATGGGAAAAGTGGGTCGGTCGCAAAATGAACTTGTGAGTATCAAATATAACCGATCAGTCTTCATTTGGGTAGTGCGGGTGCATCGAGAAGTTTTTCAATGTCCTGCACGAAGCCGCGCGAGGCTGGGTCGACGTCGCTCGCCCGGCTGAGGATGGCGTTGCCGTCGCGGGCGATCAGGTACTTGTGGAAATTCCATTGCGGCGCCGCGCCGGTGCGTCGCGACAGTTCGGCGAACAGCGGGTTGAGGGCCGGGCCGGCCGACGCGGACACCTGCGACTTGCTGAACATCGGGAACTTCACGCCGAAGGTGTTTTCGCAAAAGTCCGCCACGTCCTTGTTCGTGCCAGGCTCCTGCGAGAAATCGTTCGACGGGAAGCCCAGCACCACGAGGCCGCGGCTGCGGTAGCGCTCGTAGAGCGATTCCAGCGCCTTGTACTGCGGCGTGTAGCCGCAAAAGCTTGCCGTGTTGACGACCACCACCACTTGGCCGGCGTACTGGCACAGGTCTTGGGGCTTTTCGTCCTGGAGGCGGAGGACCGAGCGGTTCAGCAGCGTGCTGCACGGTGCCGCCTCGGCCGCGGAACTCAGCGCCAGGCCCAGGCCGCAGGCCACCACAAGGCGTGAAAAGGCGCCGGACAATGCGTTCTTGTTGATCGAGATCATGGGTTTTGTCTTGGTCAATGATTGGACTGATCTAATATTAAAGACATGTGCAAGTCGAATCAACGGCGGTTGCAAAAGCCCGCGGGGCCATGAAACCCATCACCCTGTCGATCGCCGCGGTCGAGCGCGACACCGGCCTGAGCAAGGACACCTTGCGTGTCTGGGAGCGCCGCTACGGCTACCCCTTGCCCGAGCGTGATGCGGTGGGCGAGCGGGCCTACCCGCTCGATCAGGTCGAGAAGCTGCGCATCGTCAAGCGCCTGCTCGACGGCGGGCACCGGCCGGGGCGTGTGGTCGCTTTGTCGGTCGCCGAGTTGCAGCGCCTGAGCGACAGCATGCCCGCCACGCAGCGCCTCGCGCCGGCGCTGGCGCCCGATTTGCATGGTTATCTGGCAGTCTTGCGTGAACATGATGTGGTGGGCCTGCGCCGCATGCTGTCCCAGGCGCAGATGCGTTTGGGCCTGGGCCGGTTCGTCTCCGACGTGCTCTCGCCCCTCAATACGCTGGTGGGCGAAACCTGGATGCGTGGGCAGATCGAAATATTCGAAGAGCACGCCTACACCGAGTCCGTCCAGGTGGTGCTGCGCCAGGCCATCGCCAACCTGCCTGATGCCGCCTTGCAGGACCGCCCGCGGGTGCTGCTCAGCACCCTGCCGGGTGAACCCCACGGCCTGGGCTTGCTGATGGCCGAAGCGATGCTTGCGATCGAAGGGGCGCGCTGCCTGTCCCTCGGCGTGCAGACGCCGGTGTGGGACCTGGTGCTCGCCGCCCAGGCGCACCACAGCGACATCGTGGCCCTGAGCTTCACTGGTTGCATGAACCCGAATGCGGTGACGGCCGGGCTGGCTGAGTTGCGGGCCAAGCTGCCCGGCGAGGTGGAAGTGTGGGCCGGTGGCCTGGCCCCGGTGCTGCACCGCCGCCCGGTGGCCGGCGTGCAGGCGGTCTCGAGTTTCAACGACCTGCCGGGTCGCATCGCACGCTGGCGGGTGCGTTGAAACCGCGCTGAAACCGCGGCAGAGCCGAAGCCGGCGTGGCCCACCGAAGGTCATGGCCTGAAGGCTAAAATTGTCCAGCAACCCGAGGCCACTGCCATGATCTATCCAGAACTTTTCAAGCAGCTCGAAGCGGTGCGTTGGAACATGGACAAGGACATTCCTTGGGACCAGTTCGACGCCAGCAAGCTGAGCAACGAGCAGGCGCAGACCATCAAGATGAACGCCATCACCGAGTGGGCCGCGCTGCCCGCGACCGAGATGTTCCTGCGCGACAACCGCGACGACAGCGACTTCAGCGCCTTCATGAGCGTGTGGTTCTTCGAGGAAC
>JANYJL010000270.1 GCA_025361845.1 Rhizobacter sp. | reverse complement strand
TCGCCTTGATCTCCCAGCCGGCCAGCACCATGCCGGCTTCATACCGTTCTTCGATGTGGTAGTCATACAGAGCGCGGCGGTTTTCGGCGATGGACATGGCGTGAAAGTGGGGACAAAAGCCGCCAATACAATTTCAGCATTGTATGAAGCACGTCAAGAAGTCGGTCCTGCTCTGGTACTCGCCGCGCGAGATGTACACGCTTGTGACTGCCGTCGACGACTATCCGAAGTTCCTGCCCTGGTGCGCGCGTGCCGAGGTGCTGGCGCGCCAGAGCGATGGCATGACGGCCAGGTTGCACCTGGCCTACATGGGGGTGCGGCATGCATTCACCACGCGCAACGTGCATGTCGAAGACGCGTCCGTCGTGCTCGAATTGATCGACGGCCCGTTCTCGACGCTCGAGGGCACCTGGCGTTTCCTGCCGCTGAGTTTGCCCAGCGGCGGGGACACAAAGGCCTGCAAGATTGAATTCGACCTGCGCTACGCGTTTTCGAACGCGGCCCTCGAAGCCGTGGTGAGCCCGGTATTCGACAAGGTCGCCAATACCTTCGTCGATTCCTTCGTCAAGCGTGCCGAGCAGGTTTATGGGCCGCGTTGACGGCGCGCCCGGCCTGCGCGTGACCGTGGCCTACAGCCCGAGGGCCGGCGTGGTGGACGAGGTGCCGTTGAACTTGCCGGCGGGTGCCTCGGTGCGCGATGCGCTGGCCGCCAGCGGCCTGGCAGCGCGCCACCCGGCGCTGGATTTCGCGGCCTTGCGGATCGGTGTGTGGGGCAAGCTGCGCGAACCGGGCGATGCCTTGCGTGATCAGGACCGGGTGGAAATCTACCGGCCGCTCAGCGTCGATCCGAAAGAGGCGCGGCGGCTGCGCTACCGGCAGCACCGCGAGCGCTACGCGCCGAAGTAGCCTTACTTCTTGCAGTCCACGCCGATGATGTCGCGGGCGCGCTTGCTTTCATCGGCACGGGTCTTGTCGTCGATGAATTCGCGTTCGCCGTTGGCAGCGGTCCGGGTGATGCGAACGCCGTCTTGCAGGGTGCGCAGGTAGTCCTTCGCGCGGGTGCAGTTCTCGGCCTGGGCTGCGACGTGCTTTTCGTCTTCAGCCTTGGCCTTGTCGGCCTTTTCCTGCTCGGCCTTGCGGCGCTTGGCTTCGAGTTCGGGCTCGACCGACTTGGGTTTCAGGCCGTCAGCCGCCGAAGCACCCGAGGCCGCGGGCGATACAGCGACCGGGGCACGGGCCGGGTTCACGTTCGGCCGTTGCAGGATGTCGGCCTCGGGCGTGCCGGGCGGCGGTGCGAGGTCGCTGTATTGGGTCTGGCCCGCCTTGTCGCGCCACTTCCACTGGGCGAACGCAGGCTGGGCGAGCAGGCCGAATACCACGAAGCCCGCCAGGGCAGCCAGCGATACAGCACGGGGTCGGGACATGGCGGTCAAGGTGGGCATGGCAATGCCCCAAAGTGTAGCGGGACACCCGAGAGTCGCCCGCCGGGGTGGTGCCAAAGCGTGTCTTTGTGCTCGATCCGTATAATTGACTTTTGCGTCTGGAGCCCTTCTCATGCGCCTTCTTGGCAAAGCGCTCACCTTCGACGATGTGTTGTTGGTGCCAGCTTTCTCCCAGGTGTTGCCCCGCGATACCCGCCTGTCGACCCAACTGTCCCGCAACATCCGCCTGAACCTGCCCTTGGTGTCCGCCGCCATGGACACGGTGACGGAAGCGCGGCTGGCCATTGCGCTGGCCCAGGAAGGCGGCATCGGCATCGTCCACAAGAACCTCACGCCGAAGCTTCAGGCCGCTGAAGTGGCGCGCGTGAAACGCTACGAATCAGGTGTGCTGCGCGACCCGATCACCATCACGCCCGAAGTGACGGTGCGGCAGGTGATGGAGTTGTCGAAGCAGCACGGTGTGTCGGGCTTCCCGGTGCTGCAAGGCAAGACGGTGGTCGGCATCGTCACGAACCGCGACCTGCGCTTCGAGACCCGCCTGGACGCGCCGGTGCGCGAGATCATGACGCCACGTGAGCGCCTCGTGACGGTCACCGAAGGCGCCGCGCTCGCCGAAGGCAAGGCGCTGATGCATCGCCACAAGCTCGAGCGCGTGCTGGTCGTGAACGACGCCTTCGAGCTGAAGGGTGTGATGACGGTGAAGGACATCACCAAGCAGACCAATTTCCCCGACGCTGCGCGTGACGCGCAAGGCAAGCTGCGTGTGGGTGCCGCGGTGGGCGTGGGCGACGGCACCGAAGAGCGTGTCGAACTGCTCGTGAAAGCCGGCGTCGACGTGCTCGTGGTCGATACCGCGCACGGCCACAGCGCTGGTGTGATCGACCGGGTGCGCTGGGTCAAGAAGAACTTCCCGCAGGTCGACGTGATCGGCGGCAACATCGCCACCGGCGCGGCCGCGCTGGCTCTCGTCGAGGCAGGTGCCGATGCGGTGAAGGTCGGTATCGGCCCCGGCTCGATCTGCACCACGCGCATCGTCACCGGCGTGGGCGTGCCGCAGATCATGGCGATCGATGCGGTGAGCAAGGCGCTCAAGGGCAGCGGCGTGCCGCTCATCGCCGACGGCGGTGTGCGTTTCTCGGGTGATCTGGCCAAGGCGATTGCCGCGGGTGCCGACACCGTGATGATGGGCAGCGCTTTCGCCGGCACCGAAGAGGCGCCGGGCGAAGTGATCCTGTACCAGGGGCGCACCTACAAGAGCTACCGCGGCATGGGCTCGATCGGTGCCATGCAGCAAGGCTCGGCCGACCGTTACTTCCAGGACAACGCGGCCAACAACCCGAATACCACCAAGCTCGTGCCGGAAGGCATCGAAGGCCAGGTGCCTTACAAGGGCTCCGTTGTGGCCATCATCTTCCAGATGGCCGGTGGTCTGCGGGCTTCGATGCACTACTGCGGCTGCGCCAGCATCGAAGACATGCAGACACGCGCCGAGTTCGTCGAGATCAGCTCCGCCGGCATGCGCGAGAGCCATGTGCACGACGTGCAGATCACCAAGGAAGCGCCGAACTACCGCATGGAATGAGCGATCCCGTGATCGAGCGAGCCGCCCCGGCTGCTGCCACCTGCCGCGAGGCCAGCATGCGTTTCATCATGCTGACCGTGCTGATCGACATGCTGTCGATCGGCATCATCGTTCCCGTTCTGCCGGCACTGGTGGGCCGCTTCACCGGCTCGCAGGCCGACCAGGCGTTCTGGTACGGCGCCGTGACCTTCTGCTTCAGCCTGGCGAGCTTTTTCGGCTCGCCGCTTCTGGGTGCGCTCTCCGACAGTTATGGCCGCCGCCCGGTGCTGTTGCTCGGCTTCTGTGGCTTGGCACTCAACTTCTTCGCGACTGCAATCTCGACCGCGATGTGGATGTTGATGGCTTCGCGCCTGGTGGGCGGCGCGATGCAGGCGAACGCGGCGGTGGCCAACGCCTACGTGGCCGACATCAGCGCGCCGCATGAACGCGCCAAGCGCTTCGGCCTGCTGGGCGCGATGTTCGGCATCGGCTTCATCCTCGGCCCGGTATTGGGCGGTGTGCTCGGCGGCATCGATTTGCAGCTGCCGTTTTTTGTCGCGGGTGGGCTGTCGCTGGTGAACTTGGCGTATGGCTGGTTCGTGCTGCCCGAATCGCTGCCGCCCGAACGGCGCCGGCCGTTCGAATGGAAGGCTGCGAACCCGCTGACCGCGTTGCGCGCGCTGGCGCAGTTGAAGGGCGTCGGCCGGCTGGTCTCGGTGCTGGCCTTCGCCGGCCTCGCGCAGTTCGTGCTCTACACGACCTGGGTGCTCTACGCGACCTTCAAGTTCGGCTGGGGCCCGTCGGAAAACGGCTGGTCTCTCGCGGCCGTGGGCG
>JANYJL010000262.1 GCA_025361845.1 Rhizobacter sp. | reverse complement strand
CGGAGACCTGGTCGACCGACCACAAGGGCGTGCACATCATCGGCATGAACTCGATCCTCGTGCCCGATTTCTGGACCGAAGCCAAGCTCACGCCGGCGCAGCGCCGCGACTGGTTCATGCCGCTGAACAGCCCGGTTCCGGGGGTCTGGGGTGTAGGGCAGGAGGGGCTGGATTGGTTGGCCAAGGACGTGGCGAAAGTCTCTGCCGATACGCCCGTGGTCATCTTCACCCATTCGCCGCTGTGGGACTACTACCCGCGCTGGAACTTCCAGGTCAAGGAGTCGCCGCAGATCCGCGACCTGCTGAGCAAGTTCACCGCCGTCACGGCCTTCCATGGCCATGTTCACCACACGATCTACAACAAGATCGGCAACCTGACCTCGATCGGCACGATGAGCACCTCGTGGCCGTGGCCGTACCCGCCGATCGAGCTGCCCTACCCGGCCTTCAAGCAGTACCGCGCCGACCCGTCGAACACCTCCGACGGCATGGGCACCGCGGGCATCGCGATCGACGACCGGGGTGGCGCATTCGTGCAGTACCAGCCGTTCGCCGACTCCTTGCCGCCATCGATGAAAAACGGCTTCAACGCCTTGTAGGAGACACGACGATGACTAGCCAAACCAAATGGGTGGGGCGTGGCTGTGCTGCGCTCGCCGCGATCGCGGCCCTGGCAGCCGCTGGCAATGCCGTCGCCCGCGAGCCGTTCACGGCGGCAGAACTTCAGGCGATGGACGACAAGCTGACCGCCACCGCCAAGCGCGGGTACGACATGTGGTACGGCGCTCGCGCTGACATGTCCGCCAACGGGCTGGCCTGCGCCAACTGTCACCCCGATGCCGCGGCCACCAACCCGCACACGTTCCCGAAGTTCATGCCGCAGTTCAACAAGGTCGTTCCGTACCGGGAGATGGTGAACTGGTGCATCCAGAACCCGCAGGTCGGCAAGGCGCTCGACGTGAACAGCGACGACATGACCGCGCTGGAGGCGTATTCGTACTACCTCTACCGCGGCGTGAAGATCGATACGGGGCTGGCCACGCGCCAGACCGCGGGTGCGACACCCACCTCGGCGCGAGGCCTGAATGTCAAGGGAACCGGCATCGGCTTCGACAAGTGAGGCGTCGCCCGTCGTGATGAGGGCCTTCGCCGTGGGCCTCGCAGTCGTCGCAACCGTGGCGACGGCGGCGTGGGCCGGCGGCGCGCTCGCGCAGCAGGTGTGCGATAGCGCGCCAGACGGCCGCTCCTCGCCCTCGTCGCGCTTCGTGGACAACGCCGACGGTACCGTGACCGACAAGGAATCGAAACTGATGTGGCTGCACTGCTCGGCAGGCCAAGCCTGGAAGTCGGAGTTGGGACGTTGCACGGGCGAAGCCGATCGGCTGAGCTGGGCCGCGGCACAGCTGCTCGCGAGCGAAGTGAACCGCCGCGGCAGTTTCTTCTTCAACGATTGGCGCGTGCCGCAGTTGCGCGAACTGGCGACCATCGCCGAGCGCGGGTGTGCCAACCCGCGCGTCAACCTCGCTGTGTTTCCGGGCACCGAAGCGAGCCGCTACTGGACCGCGACTTCGCGCCCCGGCACCCGTGATGAAGCCTTCGCCTACGCGCTGAGTTTCGGAGCCGAAGGCATGGCCTACCTTTCCAAGGACGAAGCGCACAGCGTTCGCCTGGTTCGAAGCACGCAGTGATCAGGACAGACAAAGTGCAGTACCGGCGTCGAGATCTGTTGCAGCAAGGGTGCGTGGTCGCCGCGCTGGCGGCCTGCGGTTTGCTGAGCGCGCGCGATGCCCATGCCGCCGAAGACGAGCTGGCGTTCGGTGCATCGTCCATGCACGAAGCGCTCGAAGCGCTCGGCAGTGTGCCCAGCGCCGGCGCGAAGATCGTGCTCAGCACGCCCGATCTCGCAGAAAACGGCGCGGTCGTGCCCGTCACGGTCGAAAGCCTACTACCCGGCACGCAAGACATCTTCATCGTCGTCGAGGCCAACCCCAACCCGATGGTGGTTCGCTTCACGATTCCGCCAGGCACCGACGCCTGGGTGGCCATCCGCATCAAGATGGCCGAGACCAGCACCGTCTACGCGATCGTGCGCGCCGAAGGCCGGCTTTATTCGGCCTGCCGCGACACGCGGGTGACGGTCGGTGGCTGCGGCTGAGGTGACAAGCGATGGGCACACCGATCCGCATCCGCGCACGAGCCGCGCAGGGCCACACCGAGGTCACCTTGCTGATGCCGCATCCGATGGAAACCGGCATGCGCAAGGACGACAGCGGCACGTTCGTGCCGGCCCACTTCATCACCGACGTGCAGGTCGTGGCCGCGGGCCGTGTGGTGCTGCAGGCGCGCCTGAGCCAGGCGGTGTCGCAAGACCCCTTGCTCTCGTTTCGCTACCGCGGCGGTCAGCCTGGCGATCGGCTGCAAGTGCGCTGGGTCGACAGCCGTGGCGACCAACGCAGCGACGAAGTGAGCGTGAGCTGAATCCGAATTCTTTGATTTGAAACCAAGCAAAAGGAAGTACCCATGAATCCGAACGAGAACCGCCGCAGCTTCGTCTTGAAAGTGATTGCCGGTGCCGGCGTGATGGCCGCTGCGGCACAGGCCGGCGCTGAAGAGGAGAAGGTCACCGAGGCCGATCCCTACGCCAAGTCGATGGGTTTCAAGCTCGACACCAAGAACGTCGACGCGGCCCGCTATCCACGGCACGACGCGGCGACGCAGCAATGCAGCAAGTGCCAGCTCTATTCCGGCAAGCCGGGCGACGCGTGGGGGCCGTGCTCCTTCTACGGCGGCCGGTTCGTGTCGCCGAACGGTTGGTGCCGCAACTTCAAGGCCTTGAAGGCCTGAACTGCGATGGCACACCTCGTCGGGGCCGGCGTGTCCGGCACGCGCGCCTATGGGCACGCCTACGGGCGCACCAGCCTTTGGCTTGTCATGGTCGCGCTGGGCTTTGGCGCCTTGCTGCTGCTGGCGGGCTGCGAACGCACGGACACCGTGCAACGCGGCTACCGCGGGCTGTCGATGACGCAGCTCTACAAACCCAGCGCGCTCGCCTCGACGGCCGCGCTGCACAGCATCCCCGAACCGGAGGCCTCGGACCCGCCGGACCCGGAAGCCCCGGCCATCAAGGACGTTTTCAAGAACGTGCAGGTGATGAACGACCTGACGGTGCTCGAGTTCTCGCGCCTGATGCAGGCCCTGTCGACCTGGGTCGCGCCGGAGGAGGGCTGCGAGTATTGCCACAACCCGAAGAAGCTGGACTCCGACGAGAAGTACACCAAGGTCGTGGCGCGCCGCATGCTGCAAATGACGCGGCACATCAACACCGACTGGAAGGACCATGTCGCCAGCACCGGCGTCACCTGCTGGACTTGCCACCGCGGCCAGGCCGTGCCGACCGGCGACTGGTTCGCGCGCCTGGGCGCGAACGCGCCGCCCAAGATGATCGGCGAAAAGGCCGGGCAGAACACCGCGGGCGTGAAGACCAATGGCAACACCGCGTTGCCGGTCGATCCGCTGTCGGCCTTCCTGGTTTCGGACACGCAGATCCGCATTCAAGGCACGCAGGCGCTGGCCGGCGAGAACCGCCATTCGATCAAGCAGGCCGAGTGGTCGTACTCGCTGATGATCTACATGGCCAAGTCGCTCGGTGTGAACTGCACCTACTGCCACAACACACGCGCCTTGGCGCGCTGGGAAGAGAGCACGCCGCAGCGCAGCACCGCCTGGTACGGCATCCGCATGGTGCGGGACTTGAACAACGCGTACCTGATTCCGCTGCAACCGAAGTTCCCGCCGAACCGCTTGAGCGCCGAAGGCGATGGCCCGAAGGTCGGTTGCGAAACCTGCCACAAAGGCGCCTACAAACCGCTTTACGGCGTGACGATGCTCAACGACTACCCGGAGTTGCGCGGCGTGTTCAAGGACCGGCCTGCGGTGCCGGCCGTACCGATCGCGGCAGCGGCCACGACCCCGCCTCGCTGAAGAGAATCGTCAACGCGGCGGCGCGGCGTCGTCGTCCTCGACGATCTTCAGCGCCGAGGTCGGCCGCAGGTTGAACTTCAGCACGCTGACACTTGCCACGCCGAGGGCCGAGGCGGGCAACTGCGTGATGTGCAGGCCGTCCGTCACGTCGATGCCGCCGCGCACCTCGACTTCGACGCTGTCGACCAGCATGCCCGTGCTCTTGCGGCTGATGACGTCGGCGTTGATGCGGTCGATGTTGCCCTTGAACTGGCTCACGAGGTCTTGCACACCGATCTTCGGTACGGCGATGGCGGCCTGGGCGATCTTGTCGGTCAGCTCGTTGACCCGGGCTGCCTGCACCGCCAGTTCCTTGCGCACGTTGGCGAGTTCGACATCGCGTGTCGCGGTCAGGCGGTTGGCCTCGTCGAACTGCTTCTGCAAGCTGCCGTTGACATTGGCCAGGCGCTGGATCTCGGCGTCGCGCACACCCACGGCCTGCACGGCCTCGGTGAACTTGCCGCGCACGAAGGTGGTGTCCCTCAATTTCACGTCGTCGACGGTGCCGAGGTCGAAGGGCAGGAAGTTGCTGGTGGCCATGGCTTAACTCCTGGGGCTTCAGGTGCTGCGCACTTGCGGCGGCACGGGCACGATGCGCAGCTTCAAGGTGCTGCTGCCATCGGCACTGAAGCTGAAGGTGTTGCGGTACTTGGTGTTGAAGGGCGCCACGTACATGCGCGCCGGGCTCGCCGCGTCCTTCTTCTCGAAGTGCAGGGCCATGCGCATCTCGACCTGCGCTTCGGGAATCTGGTACCAGGTGACCTGGTAGCCGAGTGCCTCCAGCTCGGGGTGCTCGGTGGCGAGCTGGGTCTGGGTGGCGAGTGCCGCGGCGTCCAGCTCGCGCTGTGCGGCGGCCACCCCGGCGCTGATTTCGCGCACCATGCTCGAGAGCGGCGAGATCAGCACTTCGTCCATGTTCACGTCGATGGCCATGTCGGCTCCTGGGTTGCTTTCAGCGCTCGGTGCGCGTCACGGTCGGCGGGGTCACGGTGGCATTGATCGTCACCACATCGGGCGCCAGGCGCACAGGTGCCGGCACCGGTTTCATCGTCACGCGCAGCAGGCTGGAGCCTTCGGCGGTGTGCGTGTAGGTGCTCGCGTTGCGGAAGTTCACCGGCGCGGCGAAGGCCATCACGCCGCGCCTGCCGAAGCCGGGCCGGCCTTCGGTTTGTGTCGCGCTGGTTTCCTTCAGCGTGATTGACAACTTCACCTCGATCAAGGCTTCGGTGAACTGGTAGAAGGTCGGCAACAGGCCGGCTTGCAGCAAGGTGGTTTTCACTGGCGTGGTCGGCTGTTGCGTGACGCTGACCCCCGGCACTGTGACGTTGTTGCCGCCGACCACGATCGTCGTCGGCGCCGAGGCGATCACCTCGGTCACCTGCGGGATCAGGTCGATCGCGTTCGCATCGCTGGCGAGGAAGCGGAGCGTGTCGATCGACGCGCGGTCGAGCGCCAACTGACCCTCGGCAACGGCCGAAGCCAGGTCGCGCACCATGTCGGCGATGGGGATGTCGAGCAACTCTTGTCCGATGGCCATGAGGCTCTCCTTGAAGCGTGTGAAGTGAGGGGCCGGGTGCTCAGGCCGAGGCGCCGAAGCCGCTGAGATGCACCGCGCGTTGCAGCACACGCGCGGCGCGGCTCAGCACCGGCGCACCGCGCTCGCGCGTCTGCCAGGGGTCGGTGCCACGGGCGAGCCAGCCGATGCCACCTTCGCGGCACAGGCTCATCAGGCGGTCGTGCGCCATCGGGTTGTGGGGCGAAGGCGACCAGCCGTCCAGCAGCACCGGTTGGCGCAGGCCGCCCACCAAGGCTGTCGTGTGCGGGCCTTGCGGGCGCGCGGCATCCCACAACCAACCCATGTTGCTGCGCGGGCCTGCGCTGGCGGCCAGCGCAGCCTGGGCCGACTCCAGCGGCAGCCAGACCAGCGCGCGCGGGTGCACGTGATGCAAGGCCTCGCTGGCGGCCCACAGCTTGGTGGCCAAGGGCTTGCGGCCGAGCAATGCGTAGAGCACCGCCGGGCTCTGCGCATGGCGGCGCGCCAGCCGCAGGTGGTGCCCGTGCAGCCACAGGCGCGCCTCGAAGCGCAGCAAGGTGTACATGCCGGCGGCGGCGAACTGCGCGATGCGGACATCGAGCGCGAGCAAAGCGGCTGGCTTCATCTGCGCCGCGTGGCCGAGTGTGACGGCGACGCAGCGCTGGCCCGCGGCCACATCCGTGAGCAGGGTTTCGGCATCCAGCAGGTCGAGCGCGGCATCGGTGGCATCACCAGGGCTGCGCAGGCCGAGCAGGCGCACGGCATCACCGCGGGCATCCTGCAAGACGCCGCTGGCGGTGTGGAGCCAGGGCAGATCGGTGCCCGAGGTTTCCGGTTCTCTCGATCGCGCGGCGGGTGCCGAACGGGACGAAGGTGGCGGCCGCGTCGGTCGCGCAGCGACCGGCTTCACGCGAGCAGGCGTCGCCCGCACGGGCCTCTTGATGAGCCGCGTGGGCGGCGCGACACGCGGGCGTGGTTGCGGCGCTTGTGCCCGTCGCTTCGCCGGGGCTGCTGCGGCCACCGGGCGCGAGGGCGCGGGTCGCGGCACCCCACGATCACGGTGACGAGCCCGCACGACGGGCTTCGGCGGCGCAGGTGCACGCTGTGTTTCGACCGCGGGTCGATGGTCCGCGGCAGTCGCGTTGCGCCGACGGGCCCGTGCCGTAGATTTCGCTGCGGGCGCCGTTGCTGGCAACTTCACTCGTGCCTTCGCTGGTGCCTTCGCGCGGACAGGCGTTCGATCGGACGGTGGTTTGTCACGCGGAGGTTTGTCCAGCCGCTGCGGTTTGGCGACGCTCCGCACTTTGTCGGCGCGCACGGGCGGATGCCGGCGCGCCGGCACGGCCGCGGCGGGCTTCGCGCGTGAGCGCGCCGAGGGCTTGCGCAACACCGCTTGCGGAGGGCGCATGCGAGGCGCTTGCTTGGCCACGGGGCGCGGCACCGCTGCCCGCGCTCCAGGCACCGCCGCCACCGGCTCACGCGGTGGCTTGGCCTTCGCCGGCCGCGCGGCCCGGGCACGTTCCAGGCGCTGCTGCGCCGCACGCTCGCGCGCTGCCAACTCGCGGCGCGCTTGCACCAGCTTCGGGTGGCGGGGTGGCGACATGAACGTCAGCGTTGCCAGGCTCAGGCGCCGAAGGTGACCTTCGGCGGTGTCACCGTCGCATCGACCGTGACGATGCGCGGGATGATGCGCGCCGGAGCCGGCACCGGCTTGAGCGTGGTGCGCAACAGACTCGATCCTTCGGCCGAGTAGCTGTAGCTCGACGAGCTCTTGTAGTTCACGTGCGAGGCGAAGGTGCTGCTCACCTTCGACGAACCGCCGAAGCCGAACAGCGAGCCATGTGCCTCGGCCTCGACCGTGGTCTCGGAATCGAGGCCGAGCTCGAACTCGCTTTCCGACGAACTGCGGTGGCTGATGGAGATCTTCACCTCGATCAGCGATTCGGTGAACTGGTAGAAGGTCGGCATCAGCCCGGCCTGCATCAGCGTCATCGACACGGCCTTCGCACTCTCGGTGCGCACGGCGATGGTCTCGACATCGCCCGTGGCCGCGCCGGGCAGGGTGGTGCCGGCCTCCAGCGTGTCGGAGAGCTTCTTCTTCTCGACGATCTCGTAGATGTCGGGGATCACGTTCACGCGCATCTTGGCGAGCGCGCGCGCCGTGTCGAGCGAGGCTTTGTCGAGCCGGCGCTGGCCCTGCGCAATGGCGTTCGCCATCTTGTAGATCATCTCGGGGAAGGGGACGTCCAGAAGTTCCTGACCGATGCTCATGATGTGCCTCTCGTGTGGGGTTGGGTTGAGATGCTGATGCCGGTGGAATGGCCCGGCGGCTGGGACACCGGCCGGTGCCACACCAGCGGGCGATGCCGCGGGCCTTGAGATGGCACCTCGGCGGGAACATCGACACGGCTGGCCAATTGCGCCGCCACGTTGACGGCGAACAGGTGGCGCAATTTGTCGGCTGCGTCCCCGTTCGGGTCGAGTTGCAAGGCGCCGCAGAAGGCGACGGCCGGGTGCCGTTTGAACAGCGACAACCACTGTTCGTCGAATGCCGTGATCAGCGCGCCCGCGCCGGCCGCCATCAGCACGAAGCCACCGATGCCGAGCAGCGTCTCCGCGATGTCGTCGCGCACCGCATCGTCGTCTTGCGCTGCCGCATGCAGGCTGATGAGGAAGATCTGGTGCGACACGCGGGGCCCTCGATCGCAAACAACGGCCCGGAAGAACACCAGCCGCTGGCGCAGTCTCTGCGCATCACCCCTGCCTGCCCACCCCTACGGTTAGGGGCGCATCCAGGCGGGCCGGGGTCTGCCCCTCGGGTGCGCGCGCAGAAAAGTATCAAAACGGAACTCATCGATATCAGTGAAATTTCTGCCGCTGGCTATCGTGGCGGACGTATCGTGCAGCGGCGCGCATCGCCGATGCCCTCAGCCTGAAGGAACACATTTGCGATGGGCAGCAGCCGCCGCAAGCTCACCCCCGAGTTCGAACACGACCTCATTCGAGATCCGCGGCTGGGCTATGAGCCGCCGGACGCCTCGGAGTTCGTGCGCTGCGTCGAGCACGGCAGCCCCACGCCGCTGGAGCGTTGGCACTGCCACGATGAGTACGAGTTGCAGTTGATCGTCGGCGCGCGCGGCCGCGCCTTCGTTGGCGACTACGTGGGCCACTTCGAGCCCGGCCACCTCGTGCTCACCGGCCCGCGCCTGCCGCACAACTGGATCTCGACCGACCTGCCGCCGAACGGCCTGAGTGTGCGCAGCCTGGTGATCCAGTTCCGCGAGGAGCCGCTGCGAGACGGCATGCGCGCCATCAAGGAACTGGGGGAGACGCGGCCTCTGCTGGAGCGCGCCCGCCAGGGCATCGAATTCTTCGGCCTGAGCGAGAGTGTTCGGGATCGTTTCTATCGCATCAAGCAGAGCCACGGCCTGGAGCGCTTTGCCGAGTTCGCGGCCTTGCTGTGCCTGCTCAAGCGCAGCGAGGACTATCGGCTGCTGTCGTCGGAGCAGACGGTCGGCCTCGCCCCGGAGGATGCGCGCGCGGCGATCAACAAGATCGTCGAGTACGTCAACGAGAGCTACGCCGAGCCGATGTCCGTCGCCGAGGTCGCGGCGCGTGTCAACATGAGCGAGAGCAGCTTCTCGCGCTATTTCAGCAAGGCGACCGACAGCACCTTCACCGCCTTCGTGAACCGCGTCCGGGTCCACAAGGCGTGCCAGTTGTTGATGCACAGCGACCAGCAGATTTCGAGCATCTGCTACGCCGTCGGCTTCAACAATGTGGCCAACTTCAACCGGCGCTTTCGCGAAGTCAAGGGTGTCACGCCGAGGGAGTTTCGGCGGCTCAGCATGGACCGCCTGGGCGGCGACATCAAGCCGGGCCGACAAGGTCAATGAGGCATCGGGTGCCTGCCCCTTCAAGGCACCCCACAAGGAGACAGAGCATGGCAAGAGAATTGGAAGGCAAGGTCGCCGTCGTCACCGGCGCCGCGTCGGGCATCGGCCTGGCGAGCACCGAAGCGATGTTGGCCGCAGGCGCACGCGTGGTGATGGTCGATCGCGACGAAGCGGCGATGCAGGCGCTGCGCGACAAACACGGCGACGCCCTGATCCCGCTGCGCATCAACCTGCTCGACGCGAAAGATTGCGCGGCCCTCGTGCCGAAGGCGCTGGCGCTGGCCGGCCAGATCGACATCCTGCATGCCAATGCGGGTTCGTATGTCGGCGGTGATCTGGTCGACAACGACACCGATGCGATCGACCGCATGCTGCACCTGAACGTCAACGTCGTGATGAAGAACGTGCACGACGTGTTGCCGCACATGATCGCGCGGCGCACCGGCGACATCATCGTCACGAGTTCCCTGGCGGCGCATTTCCCGACACCGTGGGAGCCGGTCTATGCGTCGTCGAAGTGGGCGATCAACTGCTTCGTGCAGACGGTGCGGCGCCAGGTGTTCAAGCACGGCATCCGTGTCGGCTCGATTTCGCCCGGCCCCGTCATCACCTCGCTGCTCGCCGACTGGCCACCGGAGAAGTTGCAGGAGGCCCGGGATTCGGGGAGCCTGCTCGAGCCCAGCGAAGTGGCCGAGGTGGTGACCTTCATGCTGACGCGACCGCGTGGCATGACCATCCGAGACGTGGTGATGATGCCGACCAACTTCGATCTTTGAGCCGGCGTCGGCAAGGCCCTCCGGCACTGGGTGCCACGACCTACCTAGAGACGACGTCGCCTATCGTCATTTCTTGATGGCTTTGATCAACTCCAGAATGACGTCTTTGAGGTCCTTGGTGTCGAACGGCGATCCATTGACATGCTCCTCCACTTCCTTACCGAAGTAGAGCTTTGTCATGGATTCGCGAATCTCTTCTTTCTTCGGTTGAGGCAGCAGTTCGATGAATGGACCGAGTGACGCCAATTCCAGTTCCCGCTGTCTTGCGCGGTCGGAGTTAGTGCGATGGCGAGCGGACTCCTTCGCCGTGTACCAGGCAGGTGCAGCAAACGCTATCGCATAGAGCAAGCGAATTGCAATCGCCCAAACATTCGTCGTCGTGACTGGCTCTTTCCAGAACTCCACGAAGGTACTCGCCGCGAGTACCAAGCCACCACCGAAAAAGCCCAGCGTAATCCATCGCCACAAACCTGCAGCTTTGTGTTCGTTGTTGGCGATTTCTTGATTGTTGCCGGTGACACCGATGTTGCCTACGACACCGACAATCTTTGCTGCATCGTTCTTGCTCTTTTCCAAACTGGTGAGCCCGTCGGCCGCTTTGCCAGCCACTTCCAAGCGCAGCGCGTCGAAGGCTTCGCGCATCGACTGCTCGTTGGCATTGAACGCTGTGCTTCGATCCGCGGCTTCCTTGGCGTACGCCTGTTGCACCACGGCAGTCACCGCCGCCGCCTCTGCCTTCTGCGTCGATATCGCTGTTGTCATCGTCTCAAGCCGAGCGTTCTGAACATTGATCTGCTCAGTCAGCGCAGCAATTTCGACTTTCAGGTTCTCGCGCTGTGTGACGAGTTGTCGGAAGGTTGCTGCAGCGCTCTCACTCAAATTCGCAATCGCTAGTTCGGTTGGCTTGACACTGTCGCCAATCGCTCTAGTCGCAAACACCTACATCAGTGGATACAAGCTCTGATCGACTTGCGAACCCGCATTTTGGAGGTGCCCGCTGTTTCCGTTCGAGATGAAAGCTGACACCTCATTGAACACACCCTGAATCGCCGCTTGAACCTGCGACAGTCCCCACACGCTCGATGACAGTGGATCGAGTTGGGTGAGGTAGGACTTGACGAGCTTTATCGCAACAAAAGTCTTGTCCCGCGCATAGGCCGTGGACTCATCGGACGAGACTTCCGGCGTGTACAACCGAGGATCGCCCTCCAGCGCGAGCGCACGTTCCACAATGTCGTGTATCGCATGCTGCGTAATCGCACCTACTGTCATGTCCAGCCTCCTCATTCTTCTTGGAGGTGAATGCTACCTTGCGTAGGCATTCATACGGGACGAATCCAAGCGTCGGCGACCCTTCTCAACCCGCCCAGTTGAATGCGATCGAAGGCTCGCAAGTGGCGGTTTTGAGTCGACACGATCGGCGAAATCCAGGGCGGCTTCGG
Organism: Rhizobacter sp.; assembly: GCA_025361845.1. Taxonomy (GTDB): domain Bacteria; phylum Pseudomonadota; class Gammaproteobacteria; order Burkholderiales; family Burkholderiaceae_C; genus JANYJL01. The sequence continues at coordinate 3,566 of JANYJL010000262.1, read as the reverse complement.
ATCGCTACTCGCCTCCAGCCATGTCGCTTTCACCGCCAAAATGGCGACCCGCTGATCGGTGTGAACCGCTCGACCGAGACCCTTTCGGCGTGTCTCCGCGGTTCCGGTCGACGTGTGCTTCGGCGCAGTGCTGACGGATCGACACGCCGCGTCTATCAGCCCCGATCAGGGCGGCGCGGGCGCGGCGTCGGCGTGGGTTGAGGGAGTGCTGTCGCGCGAGCGCAGCCCCCACTTCCACAGCGCTTCCGAAGGCAGCGGCAGCACCAGGAACCAGTGCTCCAGAATCGCCAGCCCGAGCAGCGAACCGATGAGCGCGAACGAGGCCACCTCGAAGGCGCTCGCCGTCGGCGCGAGGGCCGCCCGCCAGACCGGGATGACGACCATCGTCGCCACCGCCACCGACAACGGGAACAACCAGTTCATGCCCTTGCGCGTGAAGTAGGTCTGAAGGTATTTCAGGTGCGGCGGCAAGAAGCCTTCGTTCAGATTGCGCACACCGAGGAAGACATTGAGCTTGGCGCTCTGGCGCATCGTCCACAGCACCACGAAGGTCCACCAGCCCGTCTGGTTGGGCGCGCCCCAGGTGACGGCGAGCACCGCAAGCGCCAGCACGACGAGGGCGAGCTCATGGTGCAGCACGGCCTGGAAAGCGAGGCGTGCACGCGCCCAGCCGACCGCGCCTTCCGGGCAGGGTGTGCGCCTCGGGCCGGTGACGATGCCGAGCAGGAAGGCGACCTCCTGCCAAGCCCACACGAGGATGGCGCAGGTGAAGCCGCAGTAGGCCCCGGCGGGCGACGCGTCGGTGCTGCTGATGGCCATGCCGACGAGGGCCAGGCCGAGCAGCACGGTGGTGCCGAGCATCGTCCACTAAGGTGCGTTGCGGCAGGCCGTCCAGGTACAGGATCACGCCGGTGCTGAACCACCAGACGAACAGCGTGTAGAGAAACGGCAGGCCGACTTGCGACATGGAGCTCGACCGGGCGAACGTGTGCGAAGACGCGCGATCCGGCCTACCAGGCCGGCTGCATGCGCATTTGCGCGGGCAGTTCGTTCGGCACCGTAGGCAGCACGTACAGCCGAGCGAAAGTCGCCAGGCCGGCTACGCTCCAGGCGACACGCTTGACGAAGCCGATCACACCGCCTTGCGCCTTCGCCTGCTCGACCGCCTGTGAGATGCGGAACAAGCGCTCGAGGCCGGCACGGAAGACCGGATGGTCGATGTCGAGCGTGAGCGGGAACACCTGCTTCGTGATCGTGTTGGTGATGCGGAACACGTCGTAGTCGTACTCGGTCGAGTGCAGGCCCATCGCGTTGTGCAGCATCGGCCGCGTGTGGTCACGCACGTACATGGTGGCGTAGACCGCGAGCAGGAAGAAGCGGATCCACAGCAGGTTGCCACCGCGCAGCAGATGCGGCTGGGCACGCATCATCAGCGCGAAGGATTCGCCATGGCGAAACTCGTCGTTGCACCAGCGTTCGAACCAGCGAAAGATCGGGTGGAAGCGTTTCTCGGGGTGGCGTTCGAGTTGCCGGTAGATCGTGATGTAGCGCGCGTAGCCGATCTTCTCGGACAGGTAGGTCGCATAGAAGATGTACTTGGGCTTGAAGTAGGTGTAGGCCTTCGTGCTCTTCAGGTTCGGCAGGTCGACCGCGAGGTTGTAGTCTTTCAGCGACTGGTTGATGAAACCGGCGTGGCGTGATTCATCACGCGTCAGGTAGGTCATCAGCGCCTTGATGTCGGGGTTGCTGACGTTCTTCCGGATCTCGTTGTAGAGCACGCAGCCCGAGTACTCGGAGGTGATCGAACTCACGAGGAAGTCGAGGAACTCCTGGTGCAGTTCGGGCGGCAATTGCTGCACTTCCTTTGCGAATTCTTCGGTGCGCTGAAGTGGTCGTGGTTGTTGTCGCCTTCGTACTCGGCGAGCATCGCGTCCCATTCGGCGCGCACCGGGCTCATGTCCAGCTTGTCCATCGCGGCGTAGTCGGTCTTGTAGAAGCGCGGGGAGATCAAGGTGTTGGCCTTGGCCTTGTGCATCACGTCGTCGCGGTTCTGGATGGTCTCGGCGGTGCTCATGCTCGTCTCCAGTCGTCAGGGCGAGGTCGCGGGCAGCAGGCGCACGAACTCGCTGGCATTGGTGGGGCCGAAGGATTCCAGGTCCACGGTGCGGCCGGTGGCCGGATCGTGCAGGGTCAGGCGGCCATCGGCGCGGCCGATCAACTCGAAGGGTTGTTCCGCGCCCAGGCCCGAGCGTTTGCGTTCGCGCGCCAGCCCGCGCAGCGTGCCGCGCACGAAGCCGCTCTGGCCGGTGATGGTCGAGACGAGTTGTTTGTCCTTCGCGTCGATGACGGCGATGCTGCCATCGGGCCGGTCTTCGAAACGCAGCTCGCGTGTCGTCACGGCGGCGGCATCGGGCGCATGGATGTCCACGCCCGACAGGCGCATCGCCGAGGCGCCCACCAAAGCCAGCAAGGCGAGCGATGCGAGGCCGATCAGCGGGCCGCGCGGGATCAAGGAAGGGTTCAGCGAGGTGCTCATCAGCGTGCTCCGTGCGTTCAATGCGTGGCCAGCATCGACGGCGTGTGGCGCGGCCGCGCGCCCTGCGGGCCGGCCGGGGCCAGCACGGTGGCGGCGTGGCCCGCCTGTTGCACGGCGATCCCGGTGGCGGCACTCCAGGCTGCGGACAAGGTCTGCGCCACCTGGGCGGCATCACGCACCGAGCACAACATCGGCTCGGGCTGCGCCACGCGCCAGGGCCGTGCATGCGGCCACAGGTGCACGTAGGCGATCTTCTCGCTGCGCGCAATCGTGATGGGGATGCTGCCGGTGCCGTCGCCATGCGCGCGCAAGCCGGCGCCGGTGATCTTGGCGAACGGCAGATTGAAGGTCAGGCTCAGCACGATGCCGATGCGCATCACGACCCGTTTGTCGGTGATCGTGTAGACGGTGGTGCGGCTCGTCAGCCAGGCCATCAGCGTGAGCAGGCCGAGCGCGAAGGCCACGGCCGGTGTGAGCCACAAGGCCGCCACCACCGCATCGAGTGCCGAGCCGCCTTGCACCAGCACGGTGATGGCACGCGCGGCCAGGATGACGCCGAAGTAGACCGTCAGCTGGCGCACATGGAACGAACGAACCGCCAGCGCGCGCCAGTCGGGCGAGCCTTGCCACAGCAGGTGTTCACCGGCCGGCAGCGGCTCGGGCAAACCGTGCTCGGGCTCGAAGTCGTGTTCGTCGCCCGAGGTGTGTTTGTGCGCGTGTTGGAGTCCACTCACAGCAAGGGCTCCTTGCGTGACGGGTGCGCGTACAAGGTGCCGCCACCGTAGAAGGCCATGATCATTTCTTCTTCGAGCAAGGTGACTTGATCGGGGTGCTTCGTCGTCGGCACCTGCGCGAAGTGGTGCCCCATGATCGAGACCACGCCCACCTGGCGCCGCGTGATGCGCGCGAAGTTGATCGGGATCAGCACGTTGCGCAGGTGCCGACGACGAAGCACCCCGATCAAGTCACCTTGCTCGAAGAAGAAATGATCATGGCCTTCTACGGTGGCGGCACCTTGTACGCGCACCCG
>JANYJL010000260.1 GCA_025361845.1 Rhizobacter sp. | reverse complement strand
ATGCACAGCTCCACCAGTCCGCAGTACGCGATCATTGCGAGTTGCGACGTGGCCGCGGCGATGATGGAAGAACCGGGTGGCCCGGCGCTGGTGGAAGAGAGCATCTCCGAGGCACTCGACTTCCGGCGGGCGATGCGCAAGGTCGACCAGGAGTACGGCAAGGACTGGTGGTTCAAGGTCTGGGGCCCCGAAAAACTTGCGAGCGAGGGCATCGGAAAAAGCGCTGACTGGATCCTCAAGGCCGGCGCGAAGTGGCACGGATTCGGCGACCTGGCCGAAGGCTTCAACCTGCTCGACCCGATCAAGTGCACGCTGATCACGCCGGGGCTCGACATGTCGGGCAAGTTCGCCAAGACCGGCATCCCGGCGAGCATCGTCACCAAGTTCCTGGCCGAGCACGGCGTGGTGGTCGAGAAGACGGGCCTGTACTCCTTCTTCATCATGTTCACGATCGGCATCACGAAGGGCCGCTGGAACACGCTGCTGACCGCCTTGCAGCAGTTCAAGGACGACTACGACCGCAACCAGCCGATGTGGCGCATCCTGCCGGAGTTCGTGGCCCAGTACCCGCGTTATGAACGCATCGGCCTGCAAGACCTGGCGCAAAGCATCCACCAGATGTACGCGAAGGGCGACATCGCGCGGCTCACCACCGAGATGTATTTGTCCGACCTGCACCCGGCGATGAAACCGAGCGACGCCTACGCGCACATCGCGCACCGCAAGACCGAGCGGGTCGAGATCGACGCGCTCGAAGGGCGCATCACCACCTCGCTGTTGACGCCGTACCCGCCGGGCATTCCGCTGCTGATTCCTGGCGAGCGCTTCAACAAGAAGATCGTCGACTACCTGCGCTTCACACGCGAGTTCAATGCCGCCTTCCCGGGCTTCGACACCGACGTGCATGGCCTCGTCGAAGAAGAGGGCGCCGACGGGGTGCGCCGCTACGGGGTGGACTGCGTGCGCGCGGAGTGACGGGTCTGCGCCTTCAGCGACAATTGCAGCGATCGACACCGGGCACGAGACCGCCCGCCACAAGAGGAGGCATAGAACCCCATGGACACGACCGATTTCCCACGGCTCTTGGGTGACGTAGGCGGCACCAACGCGCGCTTTGCGTGGCAGGCCGAACGCGGCGCGTCGCTGACCGATGTGGCGACCTTGCCCGCCGCGGGCCACGAAACCCTGCTGCACGCGATGCAGGATTACCTGGGCCGCTATCAGCGCCCGGCGCCGAAACAATGCGCCATCGGCATCGCCAACCCGATCGTTGGCGACCGGGTGCAGATGACGAATCACCACTGGGCCTTCTCGATTTCCGAGATGCAGCGCGAGCTCGGCCTGCAACGCTTTCTGGTCATCAACGATTTCACCGCGCTGGCCTTGTCGCTGCCCTCGCTGGACGCGGCCGACCTGCGCGCCGTGGGCGGTGGCACGGCGGTGGCGAATGCGCCGCTCGGCCTGCTCGGGCCGGGCACCGGCCTGGGCGTGTCGGGCCTGCTGCCGGCCATCGGCGGGCGCGGCGCGATCCCGATCAATGGCGAAGGCGGGCACGTGACGCTGGCGCCGGTCAACGAGCTGGAAGAGCAGGTCGTGCGCATCCTGCGCCGCGAGTTCGGCCACCCGTCGGCCGAGCGCGCTCTCTCGGGCGCGGGCTTGGTGGCCCTGTACAACGCGCTGTGCGAAGTGGATGGCGTGGCGGCGCGGCCCTTGACGCCGGCCGAGGTCACATCGCAACTGGATACCGACCCGCAATGCGGTGGCGCGATCGATCTGTTCTTCAGCTTGCTCGGCAACGTGGCTGGCAATCTGGCGCTGTCGCTGGGAGCTCGCGGCGGCATGTACATCGGCGGCGGCATCGTGCCGCGCCTGGGTGATCGCATCGACCGCTCACTGTTCCGCGCGCGCTTCGAAGACAAGGGGCGCTTCCGCGGCTACCTGCAGGGCATCCCGATCTGGGTGGTCAATGCACGCATGTCGCCGGCGCTGATCGGCGCGGCGCGTGCGCTGGATGATTTGTGAAATGCTCTTGAACTTCTGGAACCGAATGACACACGCTGATCAGGCCTTTTTGTCCCGACTCAAACACGCCCTGTTGTGCGCCGGCCTGCTCGCCGCCGCACTGCCCGCGCAGGCCGGCTTGTTCGATTCATTGTTTGGCCGGCCTGCGGCCGTGAAGGTCGATGCCGCGCAGCGCAGCTGGCGCATCGGCGAGTTCACCACCGTGCAGCTGGTGCCGGCCGAGGCCGGCGCCGCCCCGAACCAGCACCCGGCGCGGCTGACGGCCGATGCGCTGCGCTGGCAGCTCGGCGGCATCCGCACCACGGTGGATGGCCAGATGGTGCCGCTGTTCGCGGCCGACGAAGTGAACGAATTCGCCGAGGCGCTGGCCCAGGCGCTGGCCATGGCGGGGCCGGGCGACGACATCCTGCTGCTGAGCAGCTCGCGCCGCGGTGCGAGCTTCCTGGCCGACGTGACTGCCGTCACCGCACGTCTGTTCGTGCAGGATGGCAGCTTGCAATTCATCGTGCGCGACGCGCGCGGAGCCTTCGTCAAGGAATACATCAACTCGCGCACACCGCCCAAGTTCAGCTACGGCAGCCGGACCAGCGCCAGCGGCGTGGCCCTGGTCAACAGCTCGGCCACCAGCCGGCGCGGCGATTGGCTGGCCCTGGGGCTCAGCGTGCCCGGTGCGGCGCCTGCGGTGGTGGCGGCACCCTTGGTCGCTGCGCCCGTGGCGGGTGTGGCTGCTCCGGCGGCGCCAGCCGCTGTGTCCGCTGCTGTGGCACCTGTGGTGCAGGAACCCCTGCAAACCGAGGCCGAGCACCGCCTGGCCACGCTGAAGCGCCTGCGCGATCGCGGGCTCATCAGCGAAGAAGAGTTTCAGGAAAAGCGCAAGGAAGTGCTGAAGCTGCTGTGAGCTGCTTCGGCGCCTGCCGAGCGTTTGATCAGGCGTCGGCCATGCCCCCCATGGCGTGGCTGAAGCCGCAATCGACGTAGGTGATCTCGGACGTCACGCCCGCCGCCAAGTCCGACAGCAGGAAGGCGGCCACGTTGCCCACGTCGTCGATCGTCACGTTGCGGCGCAGTGGCGCGGTGGTGGCAACCGCTTCGAGGATCTTGCCGAAGCCCTTGATGCCCGAGGCCGCCAACGTCTTGATCGGCCCGGCCGAGATGCCGTTCACGCGCACGCCTTTCGGCCCCAGGCTTGCCGCCGTGTAACGCACGCTGGCTTCGAGCGAGGCCTTGGCCAGACCCATCGTGTTGTAGTTCGGCACGGTGCGCAGGGCACCGAGGTAGGTGAGCGTCAGCAGCGCGGCGCCGGGCCGCAGCAGGCTGGCACTCGCCTTGGCCATCGCCGGGAAGCTGTAGCTCGAAATGTCGTGAGCGATGCGGAAGGATTCGCGCGACAGGCCCTCCAGGAAATCTCCGGCGATCGCTTCCTTCGGCGCGAAACCGATGGCGTGCACGAAGCCGTCGTACTGCGGCCACACCTCGCCGAGCTGGGCGAACATGCGGTCGATCTGATCGTCGTGCGCCACGTCGCAATCGAACAGCAGGGTCGAGCCGAAATCGGCAGCGAACTCGGTGACCCGCTCTTTGAAACGTTCGCCGACGTAGCTGAACGCGAGTTCGGCGCCTTCGCGGTGGCAGGCCCGTGCGACGCCGTAGGCGATGGACCGGTTCGACAGCACGCCCGTGATCAAGAATTTTTTGCCGGCGAGAAAGCCCATGGTGTCTCCGTTGGGGTGTGTGGTTTGGGTCGAATTCTGGCACGCACGGCGCGCGCTTTTGAGGCCTTGACACGGGCGAGTCTTGTCGGGTCCGCAACCTCAGGATACAATCCCATCTTTGCTAGAAAGCTGCGTGGGCGGATTCTTCCAGCCCACTTTTTTTTGGCTGATCGTCTTTATTGCAAAGCAGGGTTGACCGTAGATGTTGAGTTGGCAGACCGCCGTTGAACGCACCGTGACCGGGCTGGGCTATGACCTGGTGGACACCGAGCGCACGCCCGGCGGTTTGCTTCGCGTCTACCTCGACCGCGTGGCGGGTGACCCGGCGGGCGAGTTCATCACGGTGGACGATTGCGAGAAGGTCACGCGCCAGTTGCAGCACGTGCTCGAAGTCGAGGGTTGCGCCTACGAACGGCTGGAAGTGTCGTCACCCGGTCTCGACCGTCCGCTGAAGCGTGTGGCCGACTACGAACGTTTTGCCGGCACCGAGATCGACCTGACTTTGAAAGTGCCCTTCAAGGGCCGCAAGAAGTACCGCGGCGTGCTGAGCGCGCAAGGCGAGGGCTGGCGTGTCGTGTTCAGCGATGCTGGCGCCGATCAGGCTCTGGATTTTTCTTTGAACGAAGTGCGAGAGGCCCGACTGGTGCCGGTGGTCGATTTCAAGGGGCGCCGTTTTTCCGAACCGGAAAACGCCGTGTCTGAAGTGGGCGGGCAGGAGTCGCAGGGCTCGGGTGATGAGGTTGACGGAGGTCGTAATCAATGAACCGCGATTTGCTTGATTTTGTGGACGCCATCTCGCGCGAGAAGAGCGTGGATCTCGAGGTCGTGTTTGCTGCCGTGGAAGCGGCACTCGCCTCGGCCTCCAAGAAGCTGCACGGCGGCGAGGTGGACATCCGTGTCTCGGTCGACCGCGACAGCGGCGAGTACGAAACCTTCCGCCGCTGGCACGTGGTGCCGAACGAGGCCGGCCTGCAATTACCGGACTCGGAAATCCTGCACTTCGAAGCGCTGGAGCAAATCTCCGACATCGAGGTCGACGACTACATCGAAGAGCCGGTCGAATCGGTCTCGATCGGCCGCATCGGGGCGCAGGCCGCCAAGCAGGTCATCCTGCAAAAGATCCGCGACGCCGAGCGTGAACAACTGCTGACCGACTTTCTGTCGCGCGGCGAAAAGATTTTCGTCGGCACCGTCAAGCGCCTGGACAAGGGCGACATCATTGTCGAGTCGGGTCGTGTCGAAGGGCGCCTTCGCCGCGCCGAGATGATCCCGAAGGAAAACCTGCGCTCGGGCGACCGCGTGCGCGCCTACATCGCCGAAGTCGACCCCACCTTGCGCGGCCCTCAGATCCTGCTGTCGCGCAGCGCGCCGGGTTTCATGATCGAACTGTTCGCACAAGAAGTGCCCGAGATCGAACAAGGCCTGCTCGAGATCAAGAGCTGCGCCCGCGACCCCGGCTCGCGCGCCAAGATCGCCGTCGTCTCGCACGACAAGCGTGTCGACCCGATCGGCACCTGCGTCGGCGTGCGCGGTTCGCGCGTGACGGCGGTGACGAATGAACTCGCCGGCGAACGTGTCGACATCGTGCTGTGGTCGGAAGACCCGGCGCAGTTCGTGATCGGGGCGCTGGCGCCGGCGAACGTGCAGTCGATCGTCGTCGACGAAGAGCGCCACGCGATGGACGTGGTGGTCGACGAAGAGAACCTGGCGATCGCCATCGGCCGCGGCGGCCAGAACGTGCGCCTCGCCTCCGAGATGACCGGCTGGCGCATCAACATCATGACGGCCGAGGAAT
>JANYJL010000253.1 GCA_025361845.1 Rhizobacter sp. | reverse complement strand
CCGACACCTTTGTCGCCGGCAGCGCGATCTTCGGCAAGCCCGATTACAAGGCGGTGATCGATGCGATGCGGGCGCAACTCGCGGCGCCGGCGCGCTAGACCCATAACAGCGCCAAAACAGCGCGCCGCCGTCAGTTGTTCTGCTGCGTGGCGGCCTGCTTGCCCAGCAGCGCGTCCTTCAGCTGCCAGTCGGCCGGCGAGTTGCCGAGCCAGATCTTCAACAACGCGTTGAAGAACTCGGGCTCCTTGATCGGCTCGCCCTGCACGGCGCCATCGACCGTCACCACCGTGCCGCTGCCGGGCACCCAGTCGACGGTGAAGTACTCGCCCTTGGCGAGCTTCTTCTTGGCCGAGAACATGTCCGACATGCGCAGCACGCCGTTGATCGACTTCGAGAACTCCTCGCGCGGCGAGTTCTGCTCCATGCCCTTGGTGAAGAGCTTGCCGAGTTCGTTGGCGTCGATGTCGCGCAGCATCACGATGTGCATGCGCTTCGGGCCGGGTGCGGCCAACACGGCCTCGGGTGTCGGCGCCTTCACCGTCAAGTAGAGGCCGGCGGTGTAGACCTTGAAGAAGACCTTGTAGCGCACGCCGGCGCCCTGGAGTTGCAGCGCTGCATTGCCGACCTGTACCGTGCGCTCGTACTTCACGCCCTCGACCGTCACGGCCTGGGCATGCAGCGCGAGCGGCGCACAAAGCGCCGCGGCGAGTGCCAGGCGCGGGGCAAACGTGAGCAGGCGATGCAGCATGGGGGCGCTCCAATCGATGAAGAAATGGGATTGTTGTCGCGGCAGTGCCGCAGTGCTGTGAATTGAATCACGATCGAAGCGGGCCTGCGGCCCCGCGCGGGCGCCCTGCTACACTTTTCCGATGTTCACGTCGCGCAAACAAACCACGAGGTCGCACGACCGGGGAGCCTGGCCCTGGCGGGGCCGGACCCCGCGCGCCTGAGCGCAGGTTTGTTTCGCCGCGGGCCGACGCTCTGCGCTCTGTTCAGAGCAGAGCCGGCCTCCCCGGTGGCTGCTTCGCCGCCGACTTATCCGAAATGCATCAACCCCGCGGGCGCCGCTGTGCACCGCCGGGTCGTGGAGGGCAAGCACCGTGATCACCGAACTGGAATTCAAACGTTTGGCCGACGAAGGCCACAACCGCATCCCGCTGATGGCCGAGGCCTTCGCGGACCTCGAAACCCCGCTGTCGCTCTACCTCAAGCTGGCCTACGCGAATGGCGGCGGCAAGTACAGCTTCCTGCTGGAATCGGTGGTGGGGGGCGAACGTTTCGGCCGCTACTCCTTCATCGGCCTGCCGGCGCGCACGCTGCTGCGCGCCACCGGTTTCAAGACCGAGGTCGTGACCGACGGCGTGGTCGTCGAAACGCATGACGGCAACCCGCTCGACTTCATCGCCGCGTACCAGCAGCGTTTCAAGGTGGCACTGCGGCCCGGCCTGCCGCGTTTCTGTGGTGGCCTCGCGGGTTACTTCGGCTACGACGCGGTGCGCTACATCGAGCCGAAGCTCGCGAAGACCGTGAAGACCGGCGGCATCGACACACCCGACATCCAGCTCCTGCAATGCGAAGAGCTGGCCGTGATCGACAACCTGTCGGGGCGGCTCTACCTGATCGTCTACGCCGACCCGGCCGTGCCCGAGGCCTTTCACAAGGCAACGCAGCGGCTGGCTGAACTGAGCGAGAAGCTGCAACACAGCGTCACCGCACCCGCCGTCAAACGTGGCGAGGCGAACGCCGTACAGCGCGATTTTGGGAAGGACGACTACATCGCCGCGGTGCTCAAGAGCAAGGAGTACATCGCCGCCGGCGACATGATGCAGGTGCAGATCGGCCAGCGCCTGAAGAAGCGTTTCACCGAAAGCCCGCTCAGCCTGTACCGTGCGCTGCGCTCGCTGAACCCCTCGCCCTACATGTACTTCTACGACATGGGTGAGTTCCAGATCGTCGGGGCCTCACCGGAAATTCTGGTGCGCCACGAGCACACGCCAGAGGGCGACACGGTGACGATCCGCCCGCTCGCCGGGACCCGCCCGCGCGGCGACACACCCGAACACGACAAGGCGCTCGAAGTCGAACTCGGCGGCGACCCGAAAGAGCGCGCCGAACACCTGATGCTGATCGACCTGGCGCGCAACGACATCGGCCGCATCGCCAAGATCGGCAGCGTGAAGGTGACCGAGGCTTTTGTCGTCGAACGCTACTCCCACGTGATGCACCTGGTCAGCAATGTCGAAGGCCTGCTGCGCGACGGCATGACGAACCTCGACGTGCTGAAGGCGACCTTCCCGGCGGGCACCTTGACCGGTGCGCCGAAGGTTCGTGCCATGGAAATCATCGACGAGCTGGAGCCGGTGAAGCGCGGCATCTACGGCGGCGCCTGCGGCTACCTCAGTTTTGCCGGCGACATGGACGTGGCGATCGCCATCCGCACCGGCATCGTCAAGGACCAGGTGCTCTACGTGCAAGCCGCGGCGGGTGTCGTCGCCGATTCGGTGCCCGAACTGGAATGGAAGGAGACCGAGGCGAAAGCCCGTGCGCTCATCCGTGCGGCCGAACTCGTCGAAGAGGGGTTCTGACCATGTTGCTGATGATCGACAACTACGATTCCTTCACCTTCAACCTGGTGCAGTATTTCGGCGAACTCGGTGAAGACGTGCGCGTGTTCCGCAACGACGAGATCACCGTCGAAGGCATTGCTGCCTTGAAACCCGACCGGCTGGTGCTTTCACCCGGCCCGTGCTCGCCGGCCGAGGCGGGGGTGTGCATCGCCGCGATCCAGGCTTTCACCGGCCAACTGCCGATCCTCGGCGTGTGCCTCGGCCACCAGGCCATCGGCGCGGCGCTCGGCGGCAAGGTGGTGCGCGCGGTGCGCCAGATGCATGGCAAGACGAGCGTCATCAGCACCGACGAACGCGGTGTCTACAGCGGGCTGCCGAAGCAGTTCACCGTCACGCGCTATCACTCGCTGACGATCGAGGCGGCGAGCATGCCCGCGGTACTGGAAGTGACCTCGCGGGCCGACGACGACGGCGAGATCATGGGCGTGCGCCACCGCGCGCTGGCCGGCACCAAGACGCCGCTCGAAGGCGTGCAGTTCCACCCCGAGTCCATCCTCACCGAGCATGGCCACGCGATGCTCAAGAACTTCCTGGAGCTGCGGCCATGAACCTCGTTGACTTGCGCAGCGACACCGTGACCCGCCCGACAGCGGCGATGCGCGCGGCGATGGCCGCGGCCGAGGTCGGCGACGATGTGTTCGCCGACGACCCGACCGTCAACGCGCTGCAAGAACGCATCGCCGCGATGCTCGGCAAGGAGGCTGCGCTGTTCGTGCCGAGTGGCACGCAGAGCAACCTGTGCGCGCTGATGAGCCACTGCCAGCGCGGCGACGAAGCGCTGGTCGGCCAGATGGCGCACCTGTACCGCTACGAAGCCGGCGGCATGGCGGTGCTCGGCAGCATCCAGCCGCAGCCGCTGCCGCAGCAGCCGGACGGCACGCTGCTGTTGTCCGACATTGCTGCTGCCATCAAGCCCGACGATGCGCACTTCGGCCGCACGCGGCTCTTGTGTCTGGAGAACACCTGGAACGGCCAGGTGCTGGCACAAAGTTATCTCGATGAAGCCACGGCGCTCGCACGCCGTCGCGGGCTGGCCACGCATCTGGATGGCGCCCGGCTCTTCAACGCCGTGGTCGCCTCGGGCAGGCCGGTGCAGGAGATCACGCGCCCCTTCGACAGCGTATCGGTGTGCTTCAGCAAGGGCCTCGGCGCGCCGGTCGGCTCGGCCCTGTGCGGCTCGAAAGAACTGATCGCCCGCGCCCACCGCGTGCGCAAGATGCTCGGCGGCGGCATGCGCCAAGCCGGCGTGCTGGCGGCTGCGGCGATGCACGCGTTGGACCATCACGTCGATCGCCTGGCCGACGACCACGCCAACGCGCGGCGCCTGGCCGATGGCCTCGGCGGCATCGACGGCATCACGGTCGTGCGGCCCGACACGAACATCGTGTTCGCGTCGGTGGCTGGCGAGCGCACCGTCGCCCTGCTTGCCCACCTGAAGCAGCGCGGCGTGCTCGCCACCGGCCTGATCGGCCTGCGCTTCGTGACCCACCTCGACGTGGACACGGCGGGTGTGGACCGAACCGTCGCCGCCGTTTCAGAATTCATGTCCGCTTGAATCGGATCACGCCATGAGCATCACCAACACCGAAGCCCTCACCCGCGCGATCGACCACCGCGAGATCTTCCACGACGAGATGCTCGCGATCGTGCGCCGCATCATGAGCGGCGAGATGTCGCACGTGATGATGGCCGCCGTGCTGATCGGCCTGCGCGTGAAGAAGGAAACCATCGGCGAGATCACGGCTGCGGCCCAGGTGATGCGCGAGTTCTCGACCAAGGTGGAGGTGGCCGATCGCACCCATCTGGTCGACATCGTGGGCACCGGTGGCGACGGTTCGCACACCTTCAACATTTCCACGTGCAGCATGTTTGTCGCGGCGGCGGCGGGTGCGCGGGTCAGCAAACATGGCAACCGCAGTGTCTCCAGCAAGTCGGGCAGTGCCGATGTGCTCGAAGCGCTGGGCGTGCCGCTCACGCTCTCGCCGGCGGCGATTGCACAAAGCATCGCCGACACCGGCATCGGTTTCATGTTCGCGCCGAACCACCACCCGGCGATGAAGAACGTCGCGCCGGTGCGCAAGGAACTGGGCGTGCGCACCATCTTCAACATCCTCGGCCCGCTGACGAATCCGGCCGATGCGCCGAACATCCTGATGGGCGTGTTCCATGCCGATCTGGTCGGCATCCAGGTGCGCGCGCTGGAGCGGCTGGGCGCTGAACATGCGCTGGTGGTCTACGGCCGCGATGGCATGGACGAGGTTTCGCTCGGCGCGGCCACCCTGGTCGGCGAGTTGAAGGACGGCGTGATCAGCGAATACGAAATTCACCCCGAAGACTTCGGCCTGACGATGGCGAGCAACCGCGCGCTGAAGGTCGAGACGCCTGCGCAGTCGATGGCGATGCTGAAGGCGGTGCTCGCCAACGAACCCGGCGCGGCACGTGACATCGTCATCCTCAATGCCGGTGTGGCCCTGTACGCGGCGAACGTGCGCGCCTCGATCGGCGAGGGTGTGGTGCTGGCGCGCGAGACGCTCGCCTCCGGCAAGGCCCTGGCCAAGCTGCATCAGTTTGTTGCACGCACGCAGGAACTGGCGGTGGCATGAGACTGCCCGGCCGCCCGAAAGGCTCATACACCGCAGTGCGAAGCACGGAGGTTTTCTGATGAGCGACATCCTCAACAGAATCGTCGCGGTCAAGCGCGAAGAGATCACCGCCGCGAAAGCGCAACGCGACATCACCTCGCTGCGCCGCGAGGCCGAAGCGCGCGGCGGACTACGCGACTTCACCGCCAGCCTGCGCAGCCAGATCGCCGCGGGCCGCGCGGGCGTGATCGCCGAAGTGAAGAAGGCCAGTCCGAGCAAGCGCGTGCTGCGCGAACATTTCGTGCCGGCCGAGATCGCCGCGAGCTACGCCCGCCACGGCGCCGCGTGCCTGAGCGTGCTGACGGACGCGCAATTTTTCCAGGGCGCGCCGGCCTTCCTCGAACAAGCCCGCGCGGCCTGTGACTTGCCGGTGCTGCGCAAGGATTTCATGGTCGATGCCTACCAGGTCTTCGAAGCGCGCGCGATGGGCGCCGACTGCATCCTGCTGATCGCCGCCTGCCTGGACGACGCGCTGATGGCCGACCTGGAAGCACAGGCGCACGCGCTCGGCATGGCCGTGCTCGTCGAGGTGCACGACGGCGCCGAACTGGACCGCGCGCTGTTGCTGAAGACGCCGCTGCTCGGCATCAACAACCGCAACCTGCGGACCTTCGAGGTCACGCTCGAGACCACGCTGGCCTTGCTGCCGCGCGTGCCGGCGGATCGTTTGCTGATCACCGAAAGCGGCATCCTCGGCCGCGCCGACGTGCAGCGCATGCGCGACGCGCAGGTGCACGCTTTCCTGGTCGGCGAGGCGTTCATGCGTGCGCCCGACCCCGGCGTCGCGCTGGCGGACCTGTTCGGGTGATTGGCGGGCTGGCCGCGTCGAACCGGCTCACGACGCCGCTGTCCGGGTTGCTGGGCCGCGACCGTGGCCTGCTCGGGGATTGGCAACCGATGCTCGACGCTTGGCGCGCCAGCGAGGCCGGCCGCAGCCTGATCGATTTCGTGGATGCGCGTGTGGCCGCCGGCGCCACCGTCTATCCCGCCGCGGTGTTCCGGGCGTTGGAACTCACGCCGCTGTCGCGTGTGCGCGTCGTCATCCTCGGCCAGGATCCGTACCACGGCCCCGACCAGGCCGAGGGGCTGGCGTTTTCGGTCGGCGCCGGCCTGCGTTTCCCGCCCAGCCTGCGCAACATCTTCAAGGAATTGCAGCGCGACCTGGGCCTGGCGCAGCCCATGAGCGGCCAGTTGGCCGGCTGGGCGCAGCGTGGCGTCCTGCTGCTCAACACCACGCTGACGGTGGAAGACGGCCAGCCCGCCAGCCACGCGCGGCGCGGCTGGGAAGCGCTGACCGACCGCCTGATCGCCGCCGTGGCGCAGGAGGCGCGGCCGAAGGTCTTCATGCTGTGGGGTGCGCATGCCCAGGCGAAGGCGCCGCTGATCGCCGCGGCGGGGCCGCAGCACCTCGTGCTGCAAAGCAATCACCCCTCGCCACTCTCGGCGCTGCGCCCGCCGGCGCCCTTCATCGGCTGCGGTCACTTCGGCGCGGCGGCCGACTTCCTGGCGGCTCAAGGCGGCGAGCCGTTCGACTGGGCGCTGGCCTGACCACGGGTGAGAGTGAGCCGCGCCGGCGACCGTACAATTCCGCCTCTGCCAAAAAGCATTGTTCTCAGGGGGTTTTTGTGTCCGCCGATGTTCCTACGCCCACCGCGGGCGACCCCAAAGACCTGGCCACGCTCGAGCGTGAACTCGCCGCACTTTTCGTGCAGGCCCTCAACCTCGACACCGCCGCCGCCGACATCGACCCGGCCGCGCCACTCTACGGCGACGGCCTCGGGCTCGATTCGATCGACATCCTCGAAGTGGCGCTCGAGGTCTCGCACCGCTACGGCTTCCAGCTGCGCTCCGACGACGAGAACAACAAGGCAATCTTCCAGTCGCTGCGCAGCTTGGCTGTGCACGTGGCCCAGCACCGCACCGTCTAGAGCATGGCGCTCGCCACGGCCGGTACGCCGACGCCCTGGCCGATGCCGCCGGCGCTGAAGGCCAGCATCGGCCTGCATGTCGCCGCGGCGGGCCTGGCGATCGCGGCCCCTCCGGTCGCCTGGTGGGCGCTCGGCGCCGTCGTCGTGAACCACGCCGTGCTCACCACCGCGGGGCTTTGGCCGCGCAGTTCCTTGCTCGGCCCGAACCTGACCCGCCTGCCCGCGGCCGCCGTGATGCGCGGCGAGATCGCGCTGACGCTGGACGACGGCCCCGACCCCGAGGTGACACCGCGCGTGCTCGACCAGCTCGACCGCGCGGGCGCCAACGTCACCTTCTTCTGCATCGCCGAGCGTGCCCGCGCGCAGCCGGCCCTCACGCGCGAGATCGTCGCGCGTGGCCACAGCGTGCAGAACCACAGCCAGGTGCACCGCCACAACTTCTCGCTGCTCGGCCCGCGCGGCATGGCCGCCGAGATCGAGCGCGCACAGGAAACGCTGGGCGATATCATCGGCATCCGCCCGACCTGCTTTCGCGCCCCGGCCGGCCTGCGCAACCCCTTCCTCGATCCGGTGCTGCACCGCCTCGGCCTGCGCCTCGTGAGCTGGACGCGGCGCGGCTTCGACACCCGCGAGCACGACCCGAAGCGGGTGCTGATGCGCCTGTGCAAGGGCCTGGCGCGCGGCGACATCCTGCTGATGCACGACGGCCACGCGGCGCAGAGCGCCGCGGGCCGTGCCGTCGTGCTCGAAGCGCTGCCGCTGTTGCTCGACCGCTTGCGGGGCGACGGCCTGCGCACCGTGACGCTGCCCGCGGCCTTGCAAGGGGCCGGACCATGAGCGACGCGGCTTGGCGCAGCCTGCACGCCGCCGCCTGCGCGCCATATCGCGGCGCTGGCCGGTTCGCCTGGCACTTCGCGCGCGGCAAACTCGCCCGCGACCCGGTGTTTCGCAGCCTGCTGGAGCGCGGCGATTTGCCCGCGCAAGCGCGTGTGCTCGACATCGGTTGCGGCCAAGGCCTGCTGGCCAGCCTGCTGGCGACCATCGACAGCCACGCGCGGCGCGGCCACTGGCCGCCGACCTGGCCGGCCGCGCCAGTGGACGCGCGCTACCACGGCATCGAGCTGATGGCACGCGACGTGGCGCGAGCCGAATCCGCGCTGATCGCGCTGAAGCCCGTGCCGACCTTCGTTTGCGCCGACATGCGCGAGGCCGCGCTGCCGGCGAGCGACGTGGTGGTGATCCTCGACGTGCTGCACTACGTCGACCATGCCGCGCAAGACGCGTTGCTGGCTCGTGTGCGCGATGCGCTGGCGCCGCGCGGCCGGCTGTTGCTGCGCGTGGGCGACGCGGCCAGCCGGCGCGGCTACACGACCAGTCAGTGGGTCGACCGCATCGTTACGCTGACACGCGGTCACCGTGTGCCGCCCACGTTCGGGCGGCCGCTGTCCGCCTGGGTCGCCCGCTTGCAAGCGCTGGGTTTCAGGGTGCAACCGGTGCCGATGAGCGCCGGCACACCTTTCGCCAATGTGCTGCTGGTGGCCGGACTCGACCCGTCGCCTTGAGCGCGGGTCATTCCGACATGCCCCCGACTTGGGTGCGCACTAGAATCATTCTTGACCTGTGTTCAGGCCACCCACCAAGGAGGATTTTTCATGTCCAGGAA
The DNA here is from genome assembly GCA_025361845.1 of Rhizobacter sp. Taxonomy (GTDB): domain Bacteria; phylum Pseudomonadota; class Gammaproteobacteria; order Burkholderiales; family Burkholderiaceae_C; genus JANYJL01. The sequence continues at coordinate 1,412 of JANYJL010000253.1, read as the reverse complement.
CCCTGAAATGTCGAGCGCGTCGCGCCGCCTGCATGTGTTGTCAGCGCTTGCCGCTGCGGTGCTCGTCACCAGTTGCGGCAGCACCGGCGGCGGATCGAAATCGACCGATACCAGTTCAACCGCAGCGCCTGCCGCAGCCGCGCCGGCTGCCAAGACATCGCCGCCCAAGTCGACCGCCGGCATGGACGCATCGGGTCATGTCGTCGATTCGTCCAAGGTCGAATCCGGCAGTGGCAAGATGGTCAAGGGCAAGGACGATTGGGAAGGTGAGATCACTGGCATCCCGGCGCCCGGCAGCAAGTTCACCAAGCTGCAGATCGGCATGGGCGCGCGCGAGGTGATGGACCTCGCCGGCCCGCCGACCGACCAGGGCGCCTACATCACCGCCAAGGCCTTCATCCCCTGGTATTTCGGCAGCGACAAGCACCGCCACGAAATGGTCTACAAGGGCATGGGCCGCCTTATTTTCGCCAGCGGTGGCGGCTTCGGCTGGGGCGGCAGCAGCGGTGGCAATTTGATCTGGATCATTCACAACTCGAACGAGCCGGGCTACCGTTGAACGGACTCTGATGCAGGCCCGGCGTGCCGGGCCTGACGCTCACTTCGAGCCGAGCACCGTCTCGCCGGCCAGCGGCCCCAGGTCGCGGATGTTCTGGCGGCGCATCTTCCATGCGGTGTAGGTGCGCTTCAGGTTGGCGATCGAGCTGATGTAGTAGATCGCCTTCAGGATATAGAGTGAGCCCCAGATCGGCGTCTTGCCGAAGATGTCGCCGGCCAGCAGCGAGAGCAGCGCTTCCTTCACGCGCAGCGGGTTCTGCGGGTACATGAACAGTTCGCGCATCGTCGGGTTCGTCACGCGGTGGATGAACCACGAAAACTCGCGCGGCCCCTTGCGCATGGTCGCCTCGAAATCCTGACGCGCGCGTTCGGCCGCTGCCGGGCGGTCGAGGCAGGTGGCCACTACCTCGGCGCCGACGAAGGCGCTGTGCATCGCGAGGTACACGCCGGAGGAGAACACCGGGTCGATGAAGGCATAGGCGTCGCCGAGCATCAGGTAACGCTCGCCGCTGCACCGGCTGCTGCTGTACGAGTAATTGCCGGTCGCGTGCACGAGTTCGTCGACGAGCGTCGCGTCCTTCAAGCGTTCCTGCAACTTGGGGCACAGCGCGATCGTGTCGGCGAAGAATTCCCGCAGCGGCTTGCTGCGCGACTTCAGGTAGTAAGGCCAGCACACCGCGCCGACGCTGGTGGTGCCGTCGGCCAGCGGGATCAGCCAGAACCAGCCGTGCTGGAACCAGAAGATCCCGCTGGCCGACGGCACCACCAGCGTCGGCGCGGTGTGCTGGCCTTACTACCTGAAGTCGCGCAGCAAGCCGCTGCGGGAATTCTTCGCCGACACGATCGCGCTGTGC
>JANYJL010000250.1 GCA_025361845.1 Rhizobacter sp. | reverse complement strand
GCGCCTTGGCCCAGCCACCGAAGGTGTCGTCGATCGTGAACAGCTTGATCGCGGGGAAGTTCTTCGCGTACTTGGTCGCCACGGCCGGATCGATCGGGCGGTAGAAGTTGCGCGCCGCGATGTCCTGGCCTTCCGGGCTGTACAGGTACTCCAGGTACGCCGTCGCCACCTCGCGCGTGCCGCGTTTGTCGACCACCTTGTCGACCACCGCCACCGGCGGCTCGGCCAGGATGCTGGTGGGCGGGTAGACGATGTCGAACTTGTTGTCGCCGAATTCCTTGATCGACAAGTGCGCCTCATTCTCCCAGGCCAGCAGCACGTCGCCGATGCCACGTTCGGCGAAGGTGACGGTGGAGCCGCGCGCGCCGGAATCGAGCACCGGCACGTTCTGGAACAGCTTGCTCACGAAGGCCTTGGCTGTCGCGTCGTTGCCGCCGGGCTGCTTCAGCGCATAACCGTAGGCGGCCAGGTAACCCCAGCGTGCGCCGCCCGAGGTCTTCGGGTTCGCGGTGATCACCGAGACACCGGGCTTGACCAGATCACTCCAATCCTTGATGCCTTTCGGGTTGCCCTGGCGCACCAGGAAGATGTAGGTCGAGGTGTAGGGCGAGGCGTTGTGCTTCAAGCGCTTCTGCCAATCGGGTGCGATCAGCTTGGCCCGCTCCGAGATCTCGTCGATGTCGTAGGCCAGCGCGAGTGTGGTCACGTCGGCTTCGAGGCCGTCGATCACCGAACGGGCCTGCTTGCCCGAACCGCCGTGCGACTGTTTGACGCTGACCTTGTCGCCGGTCTTGCCCAGCCAGTATTTGGCGAAGGCGGCGTTGTAGTCCTGGTAGAGCTCGCGTGTCGGGTCATACGAGACGTTGAGCAGGGTGACATCCTTGGCGGACGCGAGGCTGGCGGCTGCGGCCAGCGCGATCACGGCGGCAGTGCGGATGAAGTGGCGGGGAGTCGTCATGAGATGGTGTCCTTGGAGTGCGAATACTGCAAATGGGGATCGGCCTTGCGACCGTCTGAACGAATCGTAGGGACGCATCGATAACCAAGGAACGAATCAAATCGCCGATTCATAGTCGGAAAACGCGCAAGGCCTTCTTGCATCGTTCAGACCGCGAAATGCAGTTCGCGCAGGTCGGCGCGGTCGATGCGGCGCTCGCGTTCGAGCCGCTGAACCATCAGCTCGACGAGTGCCGCGGCCTGCGGCAGCGGGCCGAAGCCGGACTCGGTGTTGATGTGCCCTGCCGCACCCAGGCTGATGACCTGGGTGCCCCAGACACGCGCCCAGGCACATGCCGATTCGAAGCGCATCCACGGGTCGTCTTCGCTCGCGAGCACGACCGCGGGCACGGCCAGCCGCGACGAGGGCAGCTTCGCGGCGACGCCGAACTTCTCGGGGTCGGCGGGGGCCACCAGCACGGCACCGAGCACGGGACTGAGCACAGCGCCGCTGCTCTGTGCCAGGTGGCGCAGGAGCGCCAGGCAACCGAAGCTGTGCGCCACAGCCACCCAGCGCGCGCCCGGGTGGCGCGCCAGCGTCAGCGCGATGCGCTGGGCCCAGCGGTCGAGCTCGGGGCGTGTCCAGTCGTCCTGCTGCACGCGCACGGCACGGCGGCTGTAGCGGGCTTCGAGCCAGCTCTGCCAGTGCGCCGGGCCGCTGTCGTTCAGCCCCGGCACCACGAGCAGGCGAACCGGGTCTCCCTGAAAGGCCATGGTGCGAAACCTCAGAGCGTGGCGATCGACACTTCGGTCGCCTTCACCAGCGCGATGACTTCCTTGCCGACGACCAGGCCCAACTCCTTGATCGAGCGGGTGGTGATGACCGAGGTGACGATCAGGCCCGAAGGCGTCTCGACATCGATCTCGGAAACGACCGGCCCTTCAATGACCTCGCGGACCTTGCCGCGGAACTGGTTGCGCACATTGATGGCGGTGATGCTCATGAAAACTCCTGTTGGGTTTGACGGTGGAAAGGGTGGCGCCGGTCTTCGCCGGCACGATCGATCAGGACTTGCAATGCGGCATCGACACGCAGGCCCACTTCGGGCAGAGGCGTATAGCCCGACTCCGCGTGCCGCGTGAACTGCACGTCGCTGGCGAACACCGGGTCGAGGATGTCGCGCGCACCGAGGGCCGAGAGCACCGGCTTGAGCGCGTAGTCGAGCGCCAGCAGGTGCGCCACGCTGCCGCCGGTGGCGAGCGGCAACACGGTCTTGCCACGCAGTGCGTCCTGCGGCAACAGGTCGAGCCAGGCCTTCAGCACGCCGCTGTAGGCGGCCTTGTAGATGGGCGTGGCGATCAGCAGCACCTGGGCTTCGGCCACGTCCACGATCGAGCGACGGATCGCGGGGTGATCGAACTGCGCGTGCAGCAGGGCCTGCGCGGGCAGCTCACGCACGCTGATGAGCTTCGACGCGCTGGCCACAGCTTGCAGGCGCGCTTGCGCCAGTGCGAGCAGGCTGGCCGAGCGCGAGACGGCAGACGGGCTGCCCTGGATTCCGAGGATGTTCATTCGATTCGTTCGTGTGCTTGTCCCGATGACAGGCCGCCACGGTAAGTGCGTGCGCACGAAAAGCGAACGAAGAAGAACGTGTGTCGATAGTGGGAAAGCGACTATCGGCAACGCGTCGCAGCGCGCATATGCAAAGACGAATTCATGCGTTCACGCGGACCCGCTGTGTCCCTAAGGTGCAGCCCTCACGCATTCCAACCTCTCACTGCACAGGACATCCCAGAATGAAAGCTCTGCGCTCCATCGGCCTCGCGTTTGCGCTCTTCGCCAGCGCCACGCTCGCACTCGCCGAAACCCCTTCTGTCATCCGCATCGGCGTGGCCACCGGGGGCATCGGCTCACCGCCGCGCACCGGCAGCTCGACCATCGGCCTCATCAACTCGCAAGGACTGCTCGAAAAGGAATTTGCGAAGGACCACATCAAGGTCGAGTGGATCTTCTTCAAGGGCGCCGGCCCGGCCGTCAATGAAGCCCTTGTCAACAAGCAGCTCGATTTCGCCTGGCAAGGCGACCTGCCGTCGATCGTGCACCGTGCCGGTGGCGTGAAGACCCGCATCATTGCCGGCAGCGGCGTGCGCAACGGCCTCTACCTCGGCGTGCCACCCGACTCGACGATCACGCGGCTCGAAGACCTGAAGGGCAAACGGGTCTCGGTCTTCAAGGGCACCAACCTGCACCTCGCCGCGGTGCGCGCGCTGGCGGCCAAGGGCATCAAGGAAAGCGATGTCAAGCTCGTCAACCTCGACACCGCTTCGGCCCAGGCCGCGCTGACGACGAAGGACATCGACGCGGTGTTCGGTTATGTCGAGCTCTTCCTGCTGCGCGACAAGGGTGTCGCCAAGGTGGTCTGGTCTGCTGCACAAGACTCGTACCGCTACACACGCCAGACCGCGCTGCTGGTGACCGATGACTTCGCGAACCAGCAGCCGCAGATCGTGCAGCGGGTGGTCGATACGCTGGTGAAGACGGCGCGTGCCTATTCCAACGAAGCGCAGCGCGGCGAGCTGTTCGCACAGTGGGGACTGGCCGAGTTCCCGGAGAAGATCTGGCGCGAGGATTTCATCGGCCAGCCGCTGCGTGTGCGCCTCTCGCCGCTGCTCGACCCCTTCCTCGTCGCACGCTACAAGGACGCGGCCGAAGAGTCCTTCAAGCTCAAGCTGACACGCAGCAAGCCCGAGATCGACAGCTGGTTCGACCGCAGCTTCCTCGATGCCGCGCTGAAGGCGCAGAAGCTCGAAGGCTACAGGCCCGAGTACGCCGCCGACGGCAAGCTGGTGGGCAGCAGCGTCGCTGCGGCGCGCTGAGCCGCACTCGTTGACGAGACGATGACGATGAGCCTCGCACGACGCTTCGTTGGGCCACGTGCTGCGGCACCCTGGCCGGCCCTGCCGCGCACCCTTCCGCCCTGGCTGCGTGATGCAGCCTTGGCCTGGCTGCTGCCACTCGCACTGCTGGCGCTGTGGGCCGTCGCGGCGCGCTTCGAGTGGATCGCGCCGCAGGTGCTGCCGGCACCAGGTGCGGTGCTGGGCACCTTGAACGATGCGGTGCAAAGCGGCGAGCTGTGGGCCAACCTGCAGATCAGCCTGCTGCGCGTGCTGGCGGGTTTTGCGATCGGCCTCGCCGGTGGTTTGTCGCTCGGCCTCGCGATGGGGCTCTCGCCCACCGCGCGCGACTACCTCTATCCGCTCTTCAAGGCCTTCGCCCAGGTGCCGGTGCTCGGCTGGTTGCCGCTGCTGATGCTGCTGGTCGGCATCGACGAGGCG
>JANYJL010000238.1 GCA_025361845.1 Rhizobacter sp. | reverse complement strand
CATCCTCGTTGCTGAACACCAACTCGACACTCGCGCGGCTGGCCGGCTTGCGGTTGCCGGAGCCGTTGAAGATCACGTCCTGCATCGACTCGCCGCGCAGCTCGCTCGCCTTGCTTTCGCCCAGCACCCAGCGCACCGCGTCCATGATGTTGGACTTGCCGCAACCGTTCGGCCCGACCACACCGACCAACTGCCCCGGCAGCTGGAAGTTGGTGGGTTCGGCGAACGACTTGAAGCCGGACAGCTTGATCGAGTTCAGGCGCATGGAGGAGAGGCGAGCGAGCGCAGCGGGAAACCCAGAAGCATGCGCGTAAGTCTTTGATTTATTTGAGGATTTTCCGCATCGCGCGGGGCCTCGTTGGAGCGAGATGATACCATCGCGCCCCTTCCGAAAAGCTCTCCAAACGTCACCGCCATGCCCAAGACCGCCACCCCGAAACAGCGCCAGATGCCCGTCAACCCGCCGACCGCGCCGAGCAAGGAACTGCATGTGTTCCCCAACCCGCATGCGAAGCGCGACTACGTCATCCAGTTCCAGATTCCCGAGTTCACCTGCAACTGCCCGCTGACCGGCCAGCCCGACTTCGCGCACCTGACGATCGACATGGTGGCCGACAAGCTCTGCGTCGAGCTCAAGAGCCTGAAGATGTACATGTGGAGCTTCCGCAACGAAGGCGCCTTCCACGAGAAGGTAACGAACGACATCGTTGATGCGATCGTCAAGGTGACGGACCCGCGCTTCATCCGCATCACGGCGAAGTGGTTCGTGCGGGGGGGCATCTACACGAACGTGGTGGCCGAGCATCGCAAGAAGGGTTGGAAGCCATTGCCCTTGGTTCAGTTGCCGCAGCACGATGCGGCGAACGGCTTGCTGGGCTGAACCGATAATTCGGCTGATGAACCCGCTGCTCGCGCGCCTGCACCCCTACCCGTTCGAACGCCTGCGGGCTCTGGTGAAGGACATCAGGCCGAACCCGGCGTTCAAGCCGATCAGCCTGGGCATCGGCGAGCCCAAACACCCGACGCCGGAACTGATACAGCACGCGCTGCGCAACAACCTACAAGGTCTCGCGAGCTACCCCGCCACGGCCGGTGAACCCTCCCTGCGCGAGGGCATCACGGCCTGGATCGAACGCCGCTACAAACTGAAGCTCGACCCGAAGACCCAGGTGCTGCCCGTGAACGGCTCGCGCGAGGCGCTGTTTGCACTCGCGCAAACCGTGATCGATCCAACGCGACCGAACGCCACCGTCGTCTGCCCCAATCCGTTCTATCAAATCTACGAAGGCGCGGCCCTGCTGGCCGGGGCGAACACCTTCTTCGTCAACAGCGACCCGGCGCGCAACTTCGCGGCCGATTGGCGCGCGGTGCCCGAGTCGGTGTGGGCCGATACGCAGTTGCTCTACGTCTGCTCACCCGGCAACCCGACCGGTGCGGTGATGCCGCTCGCCGAATGGCAGATGCTGTTCGAGTTGAGCGAGCGCCACGGTTTCGTGATTGCGTCGGACGAGTGTTATTCGGAGATCTATTTCCGTGATGAGCCGCCGCTCGGTTCGCTCGAAGCGGCCGCCAAACTCGGCCGTGGCGACTTCAAGAACCTGATCGCCTTCACCAGCCTGTCCAAACGCTCCAACGTTCCCGGCATGCGCTCGGGTTTCGTCGCCGGGGATGCATCGATCCTCAAGAACTTCCTGCTCTACCGCACCTACCACGGTAGCGCGATGGGCCTGGTGATCCAGCAAGCCAGCATCGCGGCTTGGGGCGACGAGGCGCACGTGATCGCGAATCGCGACAAGTACCGCCGCAAGTTCGCCCAAGTCACGCCCGTGCTGGCCGAGGTGCTCGACGTCGCCCTGCCCGACGCCGGCTTCTACCTGTGGGCCGATGTGGCGCAGCACGTCACGGCCGGCGACGACATTGCCTTCGCCCTCGGCCTGCTGGCTCAATACAATGTGGCGGTTCTGCCGGGCAGCCTGCTGGCGCGTGAATCCCAGGGCGTGAACCCGGGCGCAGGTCGCATCCGGCTGGCCCTGGTCGCTGAAGTCGATGAATGCCTGGAAGCGGCGCAGCGCATCGTTCAATACGTCAAATCCCTCTAGAACAAGACTCCGACAAGACCCAACGAGACAGCCATGACACAGCAACTGCAAGCCATCATCGACGCCGCCTGGGAAAACCGCGCCAACGTCTCCGCCACGGCCACACCCGAAGTGCGCGACGCTGTCGAACACGTGATCTCGGACCTGAACAAGGGCCGCATCCGCGTCGCCGAACGCCAGAGCGTGGGTGTGTGGACCGTCAACCAGTGGATCAAGAAGGCGGTGCTGCTGAGCTTCCGCCTGAACGACAACCAGGTGATGCGTGCCGGCGACCTGGGCTTCTTCGACAAGGTGCAAACCAAGTTCGCCCACCTCAACGCCGAAGAGATGGCGGCCACCGGCGTGCGCGTGGTGCCGCCGGCTGTGGCGCGGCGTGGCAGCTACATCGCGAAGAACGCGATCCTGATGCCGAGCTTCGTCAACATCGGTGGCTACGTCGATGAAGGCACGATGGTCGACACCTGGGCCTCGGTGGGCTCGTGTGCACAGATCGGCAAGAACGTGCACCTGTCCGGCGGTGTCGGCATCGGCGGCGTGCTGGAGCCGATGCAGGCCAACCCGACCATCATCGAAGACAACTGCTTCATCGGCGCACGCTCCGAAGTGGTCGAAGGCGTGATCGTCGAAGAGAACTCGGTCCTGTCGATGGGCGTCTACATCGGCCAGAGCACCAAGATCTACGACCGCGCGACTGGCGAAGTGACGTATGGGCGCATCCCGTCCGGCTCGGTTGTCGTGAGCGGCAACATGCCGAGCAGCGATGGCAAGTACAGCCTCTACTGCGTCGTGATCGTCAAGCGTGTCGATGCACAGACCCGCGCCAAGACCAGCATCAACGAATTGCTGCGCGCCTGATTTCGCGCTCACACCCGGCCCCACCTCCCGTTCACGCACAAGGAATCACACGATGAGCAGCGGCACGAACATGGAACGGGTGTTGAAGCTGATGTCCGACAAGGGGGCATCCGACGTCTACCTGTCGGCCAACTCGCCGATCCTCATCAAGATCAACGGGCAGATGCTGCAACTGAGCGACCAGGCGCTCACGCACGCGCAGCCGCGCCAGTTGCTGGCCGAACTGCTATCGCCCAGCCAGATCGAGGAGCTGGAAGACACCGGCGAGCTGAACATGGGCGTGGGCATCGCCGGCGTCGGCAGCTTTCGCCTTTCCGCCTTCAAGCAGCGCGGTTCGCTGGCGGCGGTGTTCCGCTGTATTCCGTTCCAGATTCCGACGCTCGAGAGCCTGAACGTCCCGAGCATCCTGAACACGATGGTGCTGGAAAAGCGCGGCCTGATCCTGATGGTGGGCGCCACCGGCACCGGCAAGAGCACCACGCTCGCGGCCATGCTGGAGCAGCGCAACCAGCAGGTCGCCGGGCACATCCTGACGATCGAAGACCCGATCGAATTCCTGTACACGAACAAGAAGTCGGTGATCAACCAGCGTGAGGTCGGGCGCGACACACAGTCGCTCCAGATCGGCCTGAAGAACGCGCTGCGCCAGGCGCCGGACGTGATCCAGATCGGCGAAATCCGCGACCGCGAAACGATGACGGCGGCGATCTCGTATTCGCTGTCGGGCCACCTCGTGATGTCGACCCTGCACGCCAACAACAGCTACCACGCGCTCGGCCGCATCCTGTCGTTCTACGCACCGGAAGCACGGCCCGCCCTGCTGGCCGACCTCGGCGCGGGCCTGAAGGCCATCGTCTCGCAGCGCCTGGTGCGTTCGAACGCGGGCGGCCGCATTCCCGCAGTCGAGGTGATGCTCAACACCAAGCTGGTGTCGGAACTGATCGAAAAGGGCGACTTCAATGCGGTGAAGGAAGCGATGGAAAAATCGCTGGCCGAAGGCTCGCAGACCTTCGAGCAAGACCTGGCGCGCCTCATCACCACCGACATGATCACGCGCGACGAAGGCCTGGCCTTTGCCGATTCGCCGACCAACCTGCTGTGGCGTCTGCAGAACGACATGTCGCCGCAATCGCGCCTGATCGCGAAGAAGGAAGAGCAGGACGACGAGCCGACCTTCACCGACATCCAGCTCGACGTGCGGCCCGACGAAGGGCTGACGACGATGTCGGCCAGCTTGCGGGGTTTGTGAGCGGCATGTCCAGAACGCTGGCCCTTGCAGAACAACTGATCGCGCGCCGCTCCGTCACGCCGGTCGACGGCGGCTGCCAGGAACTCATTCAGTCGCGCCTGGCGCCGCTCGGCTTCGAATTCACCACGCTGACCCACGGTCCGGCCGACGCGCCAGTGATCAACCTGTGGGCGCTGCGCCGCGGCGCGAATCCTCGCGGCAAGCTGCTCGCCTTTGCCGGCCACACCGACGTGGTGCCCACCGGCCCGCTCGAGGCCTGGACCAGCGACCCCTTCGTGCCCACGCACCGCGGCAGGCGTTTGTACGGGCGCGGCGCGGCCGACATGAAGACCTCGATCGCGGCCTTCGTCGTCGCGGTCGAAGAGTTCGTCGCTGCGCAGCCGCAACACGCCGGCTCGGTCGCCTTGCTGCTGACGAGCGATGAAGAAGGCCCGTCGATCGACGGCACGGTCAAGGTCTGCGAGTGGCTGCAAGCGCAAGGCACGAAGCTCGACTACTGCATCGTCGGCGAGCCAACCTCGGTGGATGCGCTCGGCGACATGATCAAGAACGGCCGACGCGGAACACTCTCGGGCAAGCTGCGCGTGAAGGGTGTGCAAGGCCACATCGCCTACCCGCATCTCGCGAAGAACCCGATCCACCTCGCCGCGCCTGCATTGGCCGAGCTGGTGGCCATGCGCTGGGATGAAGGCAACGCCTACTTCCCGCCGACGAGCTGGCAGATGTCGAACATCCACGCTGGCACGGGCGCCAGCAACGTGATCCCCGGCGAGATGGTGGTCGACTTCAACTTCCGCTTTTCGACCGCATCGACCGCGCAGTCCTTGAAAGATCGTGTGCATGCTGCGCTCGATCGCCACGCCTTCGAATACGGCCTGGCCTGGACGCTCGGTGGCGAGCCCTTCCTCACGCCGATCGGCGAGTTGAGCGAAGCGCTCTCGCAGGCGATCCTGGCCCAGACCGGCGTGCGCACCGAGCTCTCCACGACAGGCGGCACGTCCGACGGCCGCTTCATTGCGAAAATATGCCCCCAGGTGGTCGAGTTCGGCCCGCTGAACGCCAGCATCCACAAGATCGACGAATGGGTCGAGGTGGCGAGCCTGGACCCGCTGAAGAACATTTACCGAAACACGCTTGAGAGACTGTTGACATGAAGCTCATCGCCCTGATCACCGCGCAGAGCGCCCGCCTCAAACAGGCGGGCGTTTCGTTTGGGCACGGCACGACGAATGCGTTCGACGAAGCGGCCTGGCTGGTGCTGTGGTCGCTCGGCCTGCCGCTCGATGCGCTGGAAGCGAAGGCGCATCAGGAACTCAGTGCCGAGGAAGAGGCGAAGGCCGTCGCACTCGTGACGCAGCGCATCGACACCCGCAAGCCCGCCGCGTATCTGACGCAAGAAGCCTGGCTGCAAAACGTGCCCTTCTACGTCGATGAACGCACCATCGTGCCGCGCTCCTTCATCGCCGAGTTGCTGGCCGATGGCGAACAACAAGGCACGCTCGACGCGTGGTTGTCCGACGAGACGAAGACCGTGCTCGACCTGTGCACCGGCAATGGCAGCCTGGCCGTGATCGCGGCGATGGCCTACCCGGAAGTGACGGTCGACGCGGCCGACATTTCCGAAGACGCGCTGGCCGTGGCGCGCATCAACGTCGACAAGCACAAGCTGGCCAAACGCATCACCGTGCTGCAATCGGATCTGCTGGCGAGCGTCAAAGGCCCCTACGACCTGATCGTCTGCAACCCGCCCTACGTCAACAGCAACAGCATGGCTGCGCTGCCCGCCGAGTTCAAGGCCGAGCCCGCTATGGCGTTGGCGGGCGGTGACGACGGCATGGACTTCGTGCGTCGCATCGTCAAGGACGCACCCGCCAAGCTCTCCCCCATCGGCGTGCTCGTGCTCGAAATCGGCCACGAACGCGCTCACTTCGAACACGCCTTCCGCCGCCTCGAAGTGGCCTGGCTCGAAACCAGCGCCGGCGACGACGAGGTCTTGCTGGTCTCTCGCGACGCGCTGATGAAGTGGAGTCGCGCGTGATCACGCTGCAAAACATCACGCTGCGGCGCGGCGTCAAGGTCGTGCTCGAAAAGGCGAGCGTCACGCTGCAGCCGGGCGAGAAGATCGGCCTGGTCGGCCGCAACGGCGCCGGCAAGTCCTCGCTGTTTTCGTTGATGACGAACCGCCTGCAGGCCGATGCCGGCGACGTGTACGTGCCGCCGAAGTGGATCGTCGGTGAAGTGGCGCAGTCGATGCCCGAGACCGAAGACGGAGCCACCTCGTTCGTGCTCGAGGGCGACACGCGTTTGATGGCGGCCGAGGCCGCGCTCGTCGCCGCCGAAGCCGCCGACGATGGCAATGCGATGGCCGAGGCGCACCAGCACCTGGCCGAAGCCGGCTCCTTCGATGCCCGCCCGCGCGCTCAGGCCCTGCTGATGGGCCTGGGCTTCAGAAGCTCGCAACTCGATGCGCCGGTGAACAGCTTCTCCGGCGGCTGGCGCATGCGCCTGCAGCTCGCCCGCGCGCTGATGTGCCCGGCCGATCTGATGCTGCTCGACGAGCCGACGAATCACCTGGACCTCGACGCCCTCGTCTGGCTCGAAGCCTGGTTGCAGCGCTATGAAGGCACGATGATCGTGATCAGCCACGACCGCGAATTCCTCGATGCGATCACCAGGGTGACGGTGCATCTGGATGAAGCGCAGTTGACACGCTACACCGGCAACTACAGCGCCTTCGAAGAGATGCGCGCGATCCGTTTGACGCAGGCCGCCGCCGCCTTCGGCAAGCAGCAGGAGCGCATGGCGCACCTGCAGAAGTTCATCGATCGTTTCAAGGCCAAGGCCAGCAAGGCGAAACAGGCGCAAAGCCGTGTGAAGGCGCTGGAGCGCATGGAAAAACTCGCGCCGGTGCTGACCGCCAGCGACTTCAGCTTCGAGTTCCGCGAGCCGCAAAGCCTGCCGAACCCGATGCTGAGCTTCGACGACGTGAGCTGCGGCTACCGCAGCGACGAAGGCGAGACGATCATCGTCAGCAACATCCGGCGCTCGGTGCTGGCGGGCCAGCGCATCGGCATCCTCGGCGCCAACGGGCAAGGCAAGTCCACGCTCGTGAAGACTGTGTCGCGCATGCAGCCGGCGCTCGGTGGCCACATCGTCGAAGGCAAGGGTCTGGTGATCGGCTACTTCGCGCAGCAGGAACTCGACGTGCTGCGCCTCGATGAAGGCCCGATGGCGCACATGATCCGCCTCGCGAAAGACGTGGGCCCGATGGCGCGCGAGCAAGAGCTGCGCGACTTTCTCGGCAACTTCCGCTTCGTCGGCGAGATGGTGCACCAGGCCGTCGGCTCACTCTCCGGTGGCGAGAAGGCGCGCCTCGTGCTCGCGATGCTGGTGTGGCAGCGCCCCAACCTGCTGCTGCTCGACGAACCGACCAACCACCTCGACTTGTCGACCCGCGAGGCGCTGTCGATGGCGCTGAACGAATACGAAGGCACGGTGATGCTGGTGAGCCACGACCGCGCCTTGCTGCGCGAGGTCTGCGACGAGTTCTGGCTCGTCACCGGTGGCGCGGTCGAACCCTTCGATGGCGATCTGGACGATTACCAGAAGTGGCTGCTCGATCAGTCGAAGGAAGCGGCGAAAGCGCAGCGCGAAGCCGATCGCATCAGCGCGGGCAAGCCGTCGGCCAAGACCGAGGCCAAACCGATCGAGAAGCCGGCCGCCAAGGCCCAGCCAACAAACAACCGCGACGACCGCAAGGCGCAGTCCCAGGCACGCAACAAACGCGCCGAGCAGACCAAGCCGCTGCGCTCGAAACTCGAACGCATCGACAAGGACCTCGCGGCCCTCGCCGCCGACCGCGCCAAGCTCGAAGCGCAGATGGCGGATGGCAGCATTGCCGGCGCGCAACTCGCCGAGGCCGGCAAGCGCCTGAAGAAGTTTGCCGACGAAGCCACGGCGCTCGAAGAACGCTGGCTCGCGATCACCGACGAGATCGAGGCGATGGAGCGCAGCGCGGCCTGAGGTCATGACTGCCCCAAGCTCACTTCGTTCGCGGCCCCCGGGGGGCGCTCAGGCCGCTACGGGCGGCCGGGCGCTGGCCTGAGTCGCGACATCCGGTCAGCCCGCCTCGGCACGTTGCAGGATGCCCTTCAGATCACTGAACCCGATGGGCACGGACGTGTGTTCGTGGACGATCTTCCAGGCGCTGCCTTCACGCTTGAGCGCCCAGGTGAACCGGTTCTGCATCGAGCGCAGTTCCTTGCCGTCGGCCGAGAAGGCCGCGTAGGTTCCTGTCGCGCTGATCACCGCCAGTTCCGGCCCGGCCGTGACCTGCACGTCGTGGAAGCTCACCTTCACCGTTTCGGTTCCGAGGGACCCGAACCAGTCTTCGATCGTCTTGCGCCGGGCGGCCGCGTCTTCGTACGACCACACGCCCCAGGTTCAAACTGAACCGCACCGGGTTTCGAGGAGGCCTGTTGGCTTGAGTCAGACCGACGTGATCTGAATTGTTCTGGCTCTTTGGACTTTACTTCGTCTGCCCCCCGCAGGGGCCGCCGGAGGCGCCCCCGGTTGGGCCATGTATTCATGGTTCAACCCTCCTGAAGTGCCGCCGGTTTGGCAAGCTTGGTTGTGATCAAGGCCCGAGC
>JANYJL010000230.1 GCA_025361845.1 Rhizobacter sp. | reverse complement strand
GAAGAGAGCTGCCCCCGAACGACCGCAACGGGCCGCAAGCCGACGTCGATAAGGCGAGTTTCATTTCAGGCGGCCGGCGCGAAGCGCTGCAGGAAGAGCTGCGCGGCGCGGCGGTAGAGCTGCCAAGCCAGTGGTTCGCTGCCGTGGTCGAAGCGCACCCAGGCGCGGCCGCCGACGCGCGCCAGCGTGTGCGCGGGCAACGTCAGGTCGATCAGGAACACCGGCTGCAGGCTGTGCAGGCCGTCCTTCTCGGCCGGGTCGCTGGCGTAGGGGCCGCCTGCCGCATCGGCCAGGGCCGCGCTCGGCAATTGGTGTGTCGCTGCCGGCAGCTCGCCGGTGCGCAGGGCGGGCAGCACCTCGCCGGGCGCGTCGGCGAGCCGCACCTCGGCATGGCGCAGGCGCTGCTGAACGAGGTGGCCGTCGGGCTCGGCCACCGCGGCGCGCACGCGCAGTTCGCCGGGCGCGAGCACGTGGCCGATGGTCTGGCCCTGGTGGAGGTAGGTGCCGGGCAAGTCGCTCTGCTGCGGCATCGCCAGGCGGCCGGCGGACTGCGCGCGCAGCTCGAGTTGCGCGATGCGTTCGTCGGCGTGCGCCACTTCGGCCTGCACACGTTCGATGTCGAGCGCAAGGTTCTGCGCGGCGTTCGGATCGCCGAGGAACTGCTGCACCTGCTCGACGCGCAGCCCTTCGAGCCGGCTGGCGAGCTGCTCGCGCGATGCCAGCAGCTCCGGGTTGGTCAGGCGCAGCAGCAGCTCGCCGGGCTGCACCGACGCGCCATCGGCCACCGGCAGTTCGGCGACGAAGCCGTCGACCTCGGGCCGCAGCTGGGCCTTCTCGGGCAGCCAGACGACGGCCGGCGCGACGGTCGAGAACGGCAGCGGCACGACGAACAGCGCCAGCGCCGCCGCTGCGGCGAGCGCCTGTCGCGACCAGCCCAGTAGCGGTTGCAGCAGCACCGTCACCGCCACGTAGGCCAGCGCGGCCAGCCCGAGCAGCAGCCACTGCCCGCCGAGCCACAGCACCAGGCCGATCGACAGCGCCAGCCGGTAGACCAGCGAGAGCGGTGCATAGGCCCACAGCCAGGCACGCTCGCTGTCGGCATGCGCCGGCGCTTCGCTCGCGGCACCGAGCAGTCGACGGCTGAGCTGGTGGCCCCACCACGCGCTGCTGCGCGAGGCGAGGTTGGGCAGCTCGAACAGGTCGCACAGCACGTGGTACGCGTCGAAGCGCAGCAGCGGGTTGCCGTTGAACACCAGGGTCGAGACGCTGCCGAGGACCAGGACGCCGAAGGCGAGTTCGTGCAGCCAGCCCGGCTGGGTGTTCAGCCAGAGCCAGAAGCCGAGCGCGGCCAGCGTCAACTCGACCATCACGCCGGCCGCACCCACCGCGGCGCGCTGGCGGCGCGACGCGAAGCCGCTCGCAGCCGACGCATCGACATACGGCGCCGGCATCAGCCACATCAGGCCGATGCCGACCTCGTGCACCTCGCCGCCCCAGCGGCGCACCGCCAGCGCGTGGCCGAGTTCGTGCAGCGCCTTCATGAGCGGGTAGGCGAGCCAGGCCAGCGCCAGGTTGGCGCTGCTGAACAGGTGCTGTGCGGCGTGGCTGCGCAATGCGGGCCATTCGGCGGCGGCGACCCACGCGCTCGCCAGCATCGCCAACAGCCAGAGCCAGAACACGATCGGCCGGAAGAGGGCGTGGGCGAGCGGGTCGAGCCGCCGAAGCCAGGCGGTCGGGTCGCCGAGCGGCAGGCGAAACGAAAACGGGTTGAGCATGCCGCGGCGGCGCTTGCGTTGGCGCTCGCCGCGGCGCTGCAGCAGCGTCGTGGCGTCGGCTGCGCGCTCCGACTGCAGCAGCTCCATGTCGTGCAGCTGGCCGAGCAGCTGCACCACCTCATCCTGCGTCGGCGCCGCATCGGGCCGGGCTTCGAGCACGGCCGTCCAGACCTCGTGCACGGTGCGCTGGCCGTCGCAGCGGCCGATGAACTGGTAGGCCGCGTCGTTGATGCGGTGCTGGCGCCCGGTGGCGGCATCGGACAGCAGGAACCAGCGCTGCTCGCGCCACTGCTGGCGCTGCACGCGCACCTGCGCACGCAGGCGCGGCCGCACGCGGGCCACGCGGTACCACTGGGCGCTCAGCAGGGCCGCGGTCACGCTACGGGCTCCACGACCACAGCGCCAGGCGCAGCCAGTCGAGCGCACGGTGGCCCCAGATCCAGGCCGCCGAGCGCTCGCCCGCGGCGATCTTCGCGACACCTTCCAGGCCCGGGCGCAGCAGCGGCGCGGCGTGGGTCAGCCGCGCTTCGACCGCGAACGTATTTCGGCCGTCGCGCACCGTGGCCACCGGCGTGACGCGCTCGACGACGAAGCCGAGCGTATCGACCGGCAGCGACGCCAGCGCGAGCTCGCCGCTCTGGCCGGCGTGGATGCTGGCGATGTCGCGTTCGTCGACATCGACGATGAGGCGGAAGCGCTCGGCCGGCGCCAGCGTCAGCAGCACATCGCCGCGCTGCACCGGGGCGCCGAGGGACTGGCCGAGATCGCCCCTGATGACGACGCCGTCGATCGGTGCCAGCAGCTTGGTGCGCGCGAGTTGCTGGCGTACCAGGTCGAGCTGCGCGCGCGCCTCGCCGGCCTTGCCCTGCGTGATCACGAACTGCGCGCGGTCGGCGCGCGCCAGCGCCGCCGCAAAGCCGTTTTCATGCTGCGCGAGTGCACCTTCCCAGCGGCGCTGTTCGAGCCGCAGGTCCTGGTCGGCCAGTTCCACCAGGACGTCACCGGCGTGCACCGTGTCCCCCGGGCGCACGAGGCTGCGCTGAAGGTAGCCGTCCATCGGCGCGGCGACGACGCGCTGCACCGCGCCTTCGATGCGCGCCGGTGCACCCACATGCCAGCTGACGGGCCACCACCCGGCCACCAGCACCGCGGCGGTCAGGGCCAGCGCGAGCAGCTTGGGCAGCGGGTCGTGGCGGCGTGTCATGCGGGCGCGTGCCGCGCGCAGCAGGTCGGCGCTGCGGGCCGGCCACGTGCGTTCGGCGCGTTGGCTCAGTGCGACCAGCGGGCCGAGCATGCCGGCGACGCTGCCCAACAGGGCGAGCGAGGTGTCGTGGGGCGGCGCGGTGGCGCGCCATTCAGCGAGCAGCGCACCCACCGCACGGCCAGCGTGGACGAGCGGCACGCTGGCCGTCGCCAGGCCGCTGCGCGCATGCAACTCGGCGTGCGCGAGCACGATGCAGGCCGGCGACGTCGGCGCGGCCGGGAAGCGCACCGGCGCGCCCTGGTCCATCGCCTCCTGCATGGCCGCGGCCAGCAGCCGCAGCAGATCCTGTTCGCCCTTGAACTCGGCGCTGTTCGAGACCGCCACCAGTGCCACGTCGTCTGCCTCGGCGACGCCGAGGCTCACGCGCTCGCAGCGCAGCAGTGGCGCCAGCTCGGTCAGCAGCGCGAGCGCACCGTCGGCCAGGCGCTCGTGATGCAGCAGCAGGTCCTGCAGCCGCAACACCTGGGCGGCGTCGCCGCTGCCTGCGTCCGCGGCGGGCGCGTCGAGCGTCTGGCCGACGTTCGCGCTGGCGAGTTCGAGATCCTTGAACAGTGCGTCCACAGCCGGGCCGTCGTCGGCTTGCACGGCCAGCGCCACGGCGCCCAGCGTGCGGTCGCCCACGCGCAGCGGCAGGGAGATGACGCGGTTGTGCTTCGATGCGGGCCAGGCCACGGTGGGCGCCACCAGCACCGCGCGGCTGCGGTCGACGGCGGCCTGCGCCGCGGCGGCCAGCGGCGGCGTCATGTCGCCCCCGGCGGGCCACTCCGCCACGTTGTGCGCCGGCGCCGACCCGGAACCGGCGACCACGACCAGCCCGCCCGCCACCTGACCGGAGCTCTCGCAATGCTGCTGCAGCCAGCGCTGCACGCTGGTCTGGTGATTCGTCCTCATGACCGGGTCCTGGACATTCCTGGCTCGCTGTGTGTTTCTCCACCGCCGCCGCCGCGCGTTTCGGCCGCAGCTACCCACTTGCGCTGCAAAGCGCAAGGGGGCTCTTCAGGGCTTATCGGCCGGTGGGGGTCCTGCTTGCGAGGTTAGTGGGCCGGCTGGCGCGGCTGGCTCGAAGAAACGTGGGATTTGTGCCGCATTTGCGAGCCTTGCTGCGGCGCGCGCTTCAGTCGCCGTACTTGGCGACCGATACCGCGGCAGACCACTGGCATCGAGCCGGACCAGCCCCTGTTTCGCCAGTTGCCAACCCGATCACGTTCAAGCCATGTCACGCCAGAGCCTGCAGCTCGATCCACCGGACCCGGCAGCCGCCGCGGCGCGCCCAGACGCGCCGGACGCGTCCGCCTGGCCGGCGCTGGCCCAGATCGTCGTCATCGACGACGAGCCGCTGAATTCGGTTGCACTAAAGGCATTCCTGCAGGCCAGCGGCTACCAGCGCGTCACGCGCCTGACCGTCTCGGCGGCCGGCACCCAGGCCCTGCGTGACCTGCAGCCCGACCTGGTGCTGCTGGAGCTCGCGCTGTCCGGCGACGGCGCCTTCGACGTGCTGCAGCGCATGCAGGACGACCGCCTGCTGCGCCATCTGCCGGTGATCGTGCTCACGGCCCAGGACGATCGGCCGAGCCGGCTGCGCGCGCTCTCGCTGGGCGCGGCAGACTTCCTCGTCAAGCCGATCGACGCGAGCGAGCTGGACCTGCGGCTTCGCAACACGCTGGCGGCCAAGGCCTACCGCGACGGGCTCGCCCACACCGACCAGCTGACCGGGCTGCCGAACCGCGAGTCGCTGCTGTGGCAGCTCAACTGGGCGCTCAAGCATGCGCTGCGGCATGGCAGCGTCGGCGCGGTGCTGCAGCTCGGGCTCGACCGCTTCGGCCAGATCAACGACGCGCTCGGGCCGACCATCGGCGACGAGTTGCTGCACGCGGTCGCGCAACGCCTGGTGGCCGGGCTGCGCGACAGCGATACCGTGATGCACCGCACGGCCGCGCCCAACGCCCTGGTGCTGGCGCGCGGCAGTGGCGACGAGTTCACCGTGCTGCTGCCCGTGATGGAGCGCGATGAAGACGCGGCCCTGGTGGCCCGCCGCATGATCGAGCGCGTTGCCGAGCCGTTTGCCGTGGCCGGGCAGGAGCTGTACGTGTCGTGCCGTGTCGGTATCGCGGTGTTCCCGGGCGACAGCAACGACCCGGACACGATCCTGAAGCTGGCCGGCACGGCGATGCGGCACGCGCGCGATTCAGGCGCCGCGCCGGATGCCGGGCCGCAGTTCCATTCGGGCCGGCTCAACACCCGATCGCTGGACCGCCTGACGCTGGAACGCGACCTGCACCACGCGCTCGAACGCGAAGAATTCCGCCTGCACTACCAGGCCCAGTTCAATGTCGTCAGCGGCCGCCTGTGCGGCGCCGAGGCTCTCGTGCGCTGGCAGCACCCGCGCCGTGGCCTGCTGGGCCCCGGCGAGTTCATCGCGGTGGCCGAAGAGACCGGCCTGATCGTCCGCCTCGGCCGCTGGGTGCTGCACGAAGCGCTGCGCCAACTTGCCGCCTGGCGCCGCGACGGCCAGTGGCTGCCGCAGATGTCGGTGAACGTGTCGGGCCTGCAACTGGAGCGCCCCGACTTCGTCGACGAACTGCGCGCGGAGCTCGAGGCGAGCGGTGTCGAGGGGCACTCGCTGTGCCTGGAGCTGACCGAATCGGCCATCATCGACAGCGGCCCGCAAGTCATCGACATGCTGGCGCGCATGAAGCGGCTCGGCTTGCAACTCGCGCTCGACGACTTCGGCACCGGCTACTCGTCGCTGACCCACCTGCGCCGCTTCCCGATCGACGAGTTGAAGATCGACCGCTCCTTCGTGAGCGACGTCTGCAGCAGCGACACCATTGCTGCGATCACCGAAGCCGTCATCGCGATGGCCACGCGGCTGGGTCTGCGCGTGGTGGCCGAAGGCGTGGAGACGGAGCCGCAACTGGCCTTCGTGCGGGCCAGCGGCGCCGATGTCTTCCAGGGTCACCTGGGTGCGCGGCCCCTGCCTGCCGAAGCCTTCGCGGCCCTGCTTACCGTCGAGGCCCTGGTGGTGCCCGAGGTCGCCCTGGAACTCCAGAGCCACTGAGCGCCCCGAGGACGCCGACTTGCGGCGCCCCCCCAACGAGTCAGCCACATGATCTGTCAGCGCGGCTCGCCCTTGGCGTCGGGGAAGGACTGTGCACGGCTGATCGTGAAACCGAACTTGCCGCGCAGATTCTCCAGCGTGCGGTGGTTGGCGCTCGAACGATGATGTCCCAGTTGAAGCTGCCGTTGGACGGCCGTGGCCTGGCCGCCGCCTCGGTAGCCGATGAACGCATCGGGCGCGTAGGTCATGGTCGGGTCCGTTCCTGGTGTGCCGGGCGCACCGGCCGCTTCAGTAGGCGCTGCCGCGCGGGTCGTTTGCCAACCGGGGTTTGAAGGCCGCGGCGAGCGCACGGCAGGCCTGCACCATCAGGGTGATGTCGACGCCGACGGCGACGAAGGTGGCGCCGTCTTCGAGGTAGCGCCGCGAGAGCGTGGGGTCCATCGTCAGCACGCCTGCGGCCTTGCCAGCGCCGCACACCGCGGTGATGCCGGCACGCACTGCGGCCACCACCTCCGGGTGGTCGGGCTGGCCGAGCAGACCGAAGGACGCGGCCAAGTCGGCCGGGCCGAAGAACACGCCGTCCACCCCTTCGACCGCAGCAATCGCGGCCAGGTTGTCGAGCCCCTTGCGCGACTCCACTTGCAGCAGCACGCACATCTGCGCGTTGGCCTGGTGCGCGTAGTTGTCGATCGCACCCCAGCGCCCCGAGCGCGCGATGCCGCTGCCCACACCCCGCACGCCCTGCGGCGGGTAGCGCACGGCCGCGACCATCGCGGCGGCCTGCTCGGCGCTCTCGACCATCGGTATCAGCAGCGTCTGCGCGCCGAGTTCGAGCAACTGCTTGATGAGCACGACGTCGCCGGTCGGTGGCCGCACGATCGGGTGCACGGGGTAGGGCGCTGCCGCCTGCAACTGCGCGAGCACGCTGCGCAGATCGTTCGGCGCGTGCTCGGCGTCGATCAGCAACCAGTCGAAACCGGTGCCGGCGATGGCCTCGGTGGCGTAGGCATCGGCGAGCGTCGCCCACAGGCCGATCTGCGGGCGGCCTTCCTTCAGGGCCTGCTTGAACAGGTTGATCGGGAATTCCATCGTCGTCCTCTCGCGTGGCAAGCGTTCAGTGGGCAGCTTCGGGGTAGAGCCCACGCACCCGCGCGAACAGCCGCGTCAGGCCGAGCAGGGCGTCGATGTTCGGCGTCGCCAGCCCCAGGCGCTGGGCGATCTCGTGCACCGCGCCGACGATGGCGTCGATCTCGAGCGCGCGGCCGGCTTCCACGTCTTGCAGCATCGAGGTCTTGAAGGCACCCAGCTTGCGCGTGACGACGTGGCGGTCTTCCGGGCTCTGCTCGATCGCGCAGCCGATCTGCTGGCCGACGATGCCGGCCTCGCGCATCGCGGCCAGGCAGAAGGCCAGCACCAGCGGATCGTCGAGCAGGCGGTCGGTGGTGGCGCCAGTCAGGGCCGACACCGGGTTCGTCGTCAGGTTGCCCCACAACTTGTACCAGACGTCCTTGCGCAGATCGGCCGACAGCGTGGTGTCGAAGCCGGCGTGCGTGAGCAGCTCACCGACCGTTTGCACGCGTGCCGACAAACCACCGGCGGGTTCTCCGATCACCAGGCCCAGGCCCATCTTGTGTTCGACGAGGCCCGGTTCGGGCACGGAGGTGCTGGCATGCACCACGCAGCCGAGCACGCGCTCGAACACGATCGCACGATCGATCGCGCCGCCGGGGTCCACGCTTTGCAGAGGCGCATCGCCGAGTGCCGCCACACCGCGGCCGAACCACCAGGGCACGCCGTTCATCGCGGGCATCACCCAGGTCGACGGCCCGAGCAAGGGCGCGATCTGCGACGCGACCTGCGCGAGCGCCGGGCCCTTCACGGCGATGACGACGAGCTCTTGCACGCCGAGTTCGGCGGCGTGTTGTTCGGCGCGCACCGGCGCCTGCATCAGCCTGCCGCCCTGGTGCAGGCGCCAGCCGTGTTCGCGCAGCGCGGCCAGCGTGGCACCGCGCGCCAGCGCGCTCACCTCGCAGCGGCCGGCAGCAGCGATGCGCGTGCCGATGAAGCCGCCGATCGCACCGGCGCCGACGATGCAGACTTTCACGTCGTCTTGCCCGCCGGGCAATCGACCACGCGGAATTCGACACGCCGGTCGAGCGCATCGCGCAGGTCGTCGCTGCCCAGGCCGATCAGGTTCTCGCGCGAGCCCAGGCCTTCGGAAGCGAGTTTGCCGCGCAGCTTGCTCGCGCTCTGTTCCAGGCGGCCCTGCACGTAGGCCGCGCGCTGCACCGACAAGGCTTCATTGGCCGCCGCCGTGCCCGTCTTGCTGGTGTGGCCGATCACGCGCAAGCAGGTGCCGCCGGTCTGCGTCACCAGGGCCAGCTCACGCACCCAGATCGTGTACTGCGCCTGCAGATCGGGCAAGGCGACGGGAACGGCCTTGCCGGTCGCGAACAAAATCTTCAGCGGCAACTGCTTCGCACCGATGCCGTAGGCTGCGATGCGGCGGAACACCTCGGTCGCGTCCTTCTGGCGGCCCAGGCGCCAACTGGTCAGGTACAGGCCGTTGAGCACACGCAGATCGTCGGGTTCGGCGACGGCGCTGGCTTCCTTGTAGATGCGCAGCGCATCGGCCAGCCGGTTCGCGCCGTAGGCGATCTGCGCTTCGTTGATCATCGCGGCAGCCGGCAGCTTGGCGAGGTAGGCCGGGTCGGCCGCGTCGCCGACGTTCTGCGTGCCCTGGCAGGACTTGATATACGCGTTGACGGTCTTGTCCTTGTGCCAGGTCGGGCTGTCGCGGAACACCGGCAAAGGCTCGGCGTTGACGCTGTCGACGGTGGCGCGCTCTACGCTCTTCGCGACCACCTTGCCGGTCTTCAGATCGACCAGACGCAGACAGACGCGGAACGCATCGGATGCATCGCTCGTGCTGTTCTTCGTGTTGATGGCGGTGAGCGTGCCGATCAGCAGCAGCGGCGTTGCCGACAGGTTGTCGCGGTTGAACTCCTTCACCGTCCAGTACGGATGCGAGCTCTTCGCCGCCGCGGCGAGCATGCGGCCCATGTCGTTGCTGGCGATGGTTTGCTGGCCGGTGCTGGCATCGATCAACGGGTCGAGCAGGAGCACACGGTCCTGGGTGCCGAGTTGCTGGGCGGCGCCCTCGTAGAGGCGTTTGCCGGCGCGGGCGACCGCATCGGCGAAGGGGGTGGGAACGAGGGCGGGCGCCGCCGCTGCGGCAGTGCCGGCCGTTGCGGCGGCGGGTGCCGCAGCACTGCCGGGCGCTGCGGATTTGGCGGGCGCTGTCGCCACAGGCGCTGCATCGGGTTCGGCCTTGTTGGCACATCCACTGAGCGCGGCGAGCGTGATGCCCACCACCAGAATCATGTTGAGTCGTGCTTGCATGAAGGTTCCCCGAAGGCGTGGCAACGCAGGCGCATCGCCGGGTGGCGAGTATGCGACAAGGGCGCTCGCGCGCCGCTGGGGCTAAGCCTGAGAAGGGCGACGTGTGTAGGTGACGAAGCGGTAGGCCAGGCCGTTCGCATTCACGTGGTTTTCGGGTGCGGACGCGACGTACGCGCTGCGGTCCCAGCGCGGGAACCAGGCGTCGGCTTCGAAGTCGGCATCGAGCTCGGTCAGCACCAGTTCATCGGCCATCGGCAAGGCCGCGGCGTACAACTCGGCGCCGCCAATCACGAACACTTTCGGCGCGGGGGCGGCGAGTTCGAGCGCGGCTTGAAGCGACAGCGCGGGCTCGGCCCCCTCGGCGCGCCACTGCGCGTTGCGCGTGACGACGATGCTGCGGCGCCCGGGCAGCGGTCTTCCGATCGAATCCCAGGTCTTGCGGCCCATCACGATCGGGCAGCCCATCGTGATGCGCTTGAAACGTTGCAGGTCTTCGGAGAGGCGCACCAGGAGTTGGTTCCGGTGACCGATGGCACCGTTGCGTGCGACGGCGGCGATGAGGCTGAGGGTGGGGTGGCTCATGGCTTCGATTGTCGTCGTGTGTCGTAGCAAGGTTCTCTGTTCGCGCGGCCGAAAGCGGGGTCGCCCTTTCCGTTCAGCCAATTCTTATTCAGTCCAAGGGCGACTCCGCTCTCGGCCGGTGTCGGGGTGTACAAGGTATCGCGCGTGCATCGATGGTGGACAGCAGCCGCAAGGGCAGAACAACTCAATCCGGCGTCGCCGCATCCCTGCCGCTGGCGATGTGCTGCTGCATCAGGCTGCGTGCCCGTTCTGCGTTGTGCGCCGAGATCGCCGCGACGATCTGGCGGTGCTCCTTCAGCGAGGCCTGCACCCGACCTTCCTTGCGCAGCGAATGGTGACGGTTGAGCTTCATGAGCTTGCGCAGGTCGGCCACCATCTGGCTGCGCCAGCGGTTGTCGGCGATCTCGAGCAGGCGGAAGTGGAAGCGTTCGTTGGCGGCGAAGAAACGTTCGCGGTCGGCGACCGTCTCCTCCAACTCGGCATGCAGCGCCTTCAGCTCAATCAGTTGCTCGCGGGTGGCATTCGTGGCCACGTCGGCGGCGGCGTCGCCTTCCAGCAGGCCGAGCAGGTGGTAGACCTCGTTCAGATCACGCGGCGAGACTTCGGTGACGTAAGCACCGCGCCGCAGCTTCATCGTCACCAGGCCTTCGGAGGCGAGCACCTTCAAGGCTTCACGCAGGGGCGTGCGGCTGATGCCGTAGTCGGCAGCGAGTGCCTGTTCGTCGATCCAGCCGCCGGGCGGCAGGGTGTGAGACAGGATGCGCACGCGCAGGCGCTCGGCCACGTCGAGGTAGAGCGCGCCCTGCGCCATGCGCTCGCCAGCCGGCGCGGCGGCGGGCTGGGTGGTGGCGGTTGAGGATCCAGTGGCCATGCGTCGTTGCGAAGGGCGGGTGAAGAGGGCGGCTGAAAAGGCGGGAGCACCGCAAGTTTGGCGCAAGCTGCGCGCCGGAAGATATAATTCAATTTTGAATTATGGCGCAGGCGCTCCGGGCAGTCCAGTCTGGTGCGTCGCGCCTTGTCGCAAGAGGTTTGCAGCCCGGCGTGCCCCGTGTACGCTGCGTGCAGCCCACTGATCGAAGAGGCCACCCATGTCTGCCAGCCCCGCGTCACCGTCGTCCGCGCCGTCCACGTCTGCACCCTTGTTGAACTCCGATTCGCTGCGCGTCTGGGCCAAGGCCGCGGCCAAGTCGGCGCCGGGTGGGCGGGTGGAAGCACTGAACTGGATCACGCCCGAGGGCCTCACGGTCAAGGCGCTCTACACCGCGGCCGACCTGAAAGGCCTGCCCGCCACCGACACCTTGCCCGGCTTCGCGCCCTTCACACGCGGCCCGCAGGCCACGATGTACGCGGTGCGGCCGTGGACGATTCGCCAGTACGCGGGCTTTTCCACCGCCGAGGCCTCGAACGCGTTCTATCGCCAGGCGCTGGCTGCCGGCGCCCAGGGTGTGAGCGTCGCCTTCGACCTCGCCACCCACCGCGGCTACGACAGCGACCACCCGCGGGTGACCGGCGACGTCGGCAAGGCAGGGGTCGCGATCGACAGCGTCGAGGACATGAAGATCCTGTTCGACGGCATCCCGCTCGACAAGGTGAGTGTGTCGATGACGATGAACGGCGCGGTGCTGCCGGTGCTCGCGGGCTACGTGGTCGCGGCGGAAGAGCAGGGCATCGCGCAGGAGCAACTCTCGGGGACGATCCAGAACGACATCCTCAAGGAGTTCATGGTTCGCAACACCTACATCTTTCCGCCCGAGCCGAGCATGCGGGCGGTCGGCGACATCATCGAGTACACGGCGAAGAACATGCCGAAGTTCAACTCGATCTCGATCTCGGGTTACCACATGCAGGAGGCCGGCGCGAACCAGGCGCTCGAACTCGCGTTCACGCTGGCCGACGGGCGTGAGTACGTGAAGGCGGCGCTCGCCAAGGGGCTCGATGTGGACGAGTTCGCCGGGCGCCTGAGTTTCTTCTGGGCCATCGGCATGAACTTCTATCTCGAAGTGGCCAAGATGCGCGCGGCGCGGCTCTTGTGGTGGAAGATCATGAGCGAGTTCAAGCCGAAGAACCCGAAGAGCCTGATGCTGCGCACCCATTGCCAGACCTCGGGCTGGAGCCTGACCGAGCAGGACCCGTACAACAACGTCGTGCGCACCACGATCGAGGCGATGGCCGCGGTGTTCGGCGGCACGCAGAGCCTGCACACCAATGCGCTCGATGAAGCGATTGCGCTGCCCACCGAGTTCAGCGCCCGCATCGCGCGCAACACCCAGCTCATCATCCAGGAAGAGACCCACATCACCAGCGTCGTCGACCCCTGGGCCGGCAGCTACATGATGGAAAAGCTGACGCAGGACATGGCGGATGCGGCCTCGAAGATCATCGAGGAAGTCGATGCGATGGGCGGCATGGTCAAGTGCGTGGACAGCGGCTGGGCCAAGCTGAAGATCGAGGCGAGTGCGGCCGAAAAGCAGGCGCGCATCGACTCGGGGCGCGACGTGATCGTCGGCGTCAACAAGTACCGGCTCGGCAGCGAAGACG
>JANYJL010000227.1 GCA_025361845.1 Rhizobacter sp. | reverse complement strand
GGCCGCGCGTTCATCGGGTACAGGCGCGCGAAGATGCCGACCTGCTCGGCCGAGATCGGCACCGGGTTCTTCATCACCATCCACAGCACGCCCTCGTGCACAAGGATGTCGACGGCCGCCTCGCCGTGGTGGCGGTGCTGCTCGACCGCGGCAGCGCGCAGCCGATCGTGCAGGCCGTGTGGAACAACCTGCCGCTCGAAAAGGGCGAAGAGGTGGCCGCCAAGACCGCGCTCGATCTGAACGCGCTGCTGCCGGCCGACAAGAGCTACTACACCTACATGGGCTCGCTCACCACGCCGCCGTGCAGCGAGGGCGTGCTGTGGATGGTGATGAAGAACCCGGTGCCGATCTCGGCCGAGCAGGTCGGCATCTTCGCGCGCCTGTACCCGATGAACGCGCGGCCGATCCAGCAGGCCAGCGGGCGGCTCATCAAGGAATCGAACTGACCGGGCGCAAGCGCCGTTGATGCCGCGGCGCCGCGCGGCGTGCAGCGAGGTTTCCGAGTCGTAGACTGATCGCTTCCCCACGGAGGCGATTTTTCATGACGCTGCTCATCTTCGGCCTGGTCCTGTTCCTCGGCATCCACTCGGTCTCGATCGTCGCCGTCGGTTGGCGCGATGCGCAGGTGGCGCAACGTGGCGAGAAGGGCTGGAAGGGCCTCTACTCGATCGCCTCGCTGGTCGGCTTCGTGCTCATGGTCTACGGCTACGGCCTCGCGCGTCAGTCACCCATCGTGCTCTACACGCCGCCCACCGCGATGCGGCACATCGCGCTCTTGTTGATGTTGCCGGTGTTCCCTTTGCTGGCCTCGTCCGGCCTGCCGGGCCGCATCAAGACGGCGGCCAAGCACCCGATGCTGCTGGCGGTGAAACTGTGGGCCACCGCGCATCTGCTGGCGAATGGCAACCTCGCCGATGTGCTGCTGTTCGGCAGCTTCCTCGCCTGGGCGGTGGCCGACCGTATCTCGGTCAATCGCCGCCCGCTGCGGCCGGTGCCGAGCGCACCCGCGCGGGCGATCAACGATGTGATCGTGATGGTCGTCGGGCTGGCGATCTATGTCGCCTTCCTGCTCTGGGGTCACAAGTGGCTGATCGGCGTCTCGCCTCTGGGTTGACACCATGAAGCTCGCGGCCGGCATCGTCTTGCTCGCGCTGTGCGCCGGCTGCACGCCGCCGCCGAGCGCGACACTGCCCGGTGTCATCGAAGCCGAGTTCGTGCGGGTAGCGCCACCCGTGGCCGGCCGGTTGGTGGAACTCTCCGTCACGCGGGGGGATGCCGTACAGGCTGGTGCTGCCTTGTTCCGCGTCGAGTCGCCCGACGATGTCGCGGCGCAGGCCGAAGTGCAGGCGCGGGTGGCTCAGCAGGTCGCGCAGCGCGCCGACCTCGCCCGCGGCAAGCGGCCCGATGAACTGGCCGTGACTGCCGCGCAACTCGCGCAGGCGCGCAGTGCGTTGACTGAAGCCGAAGCGCAGCTGAAGCGTGAACGCGAGCTCGCGCGCCAAGGCTTCGTCAGCGGCACGCGCCTCGACACCCTGAACGCGCAGCGCAACGAAGCCGCCGCCAAGGTCGACGAGCTGCGCGCTCAGCAGCGTGTGGCCCAACTCGCCGGCCGCGACGATGCCTTGCATGCGGCCGATGCCGCCGTGCAGGCGGCGCAGGCGCAGGCCGAACAACTGCGCGCGCGCCTGGCCGACAAACGCATCACCGCGCCGACGGCTGCGGTGGTCGATGACACGCTGTTCCGCGTCGGCGAATGGGTGCCGGCCGGCGCGCCGGTGGTGAACCTGTTGCCGCCGGCCGCGCTGAAGCTGCGCTTCTACGTCGCCGAGGCCACGCTGCCGAAGATCAAGCCTGGCAGCACCGTGACGATCACCTGCGACGGGTGCGCAGCACCGGTGAGCGCGACCGTGCGCTTCATCGCGACGCGCGCCGAGTTCACCCCGCCGGTGATCTACAGCCGTGATCAGCGCGCCAAGCTCGTCTACCTCGTTGAGGCTTGGCCGGCCGCGGCCGATGCAGCCAAGCTGCGCCCCGGCCAGCCCGTGGACGTGACGCTGGCGGCTGGGCCATGACTCCCGCCGAGGCCGAGGCGCTCGTCATCGACGTGCACGGCCTGACCAAACGCTTCGGCAAGAAGACGGTGGTCGACGGCCTCGACCTGAGCGTGCGGCGCGGCGAGATCTACGGCTTCCTCGGCCCCAACGGCAGCGGCAAGACCACCTCGATCCGCATGCTCTGCGGCCTGCTCACGCCCGACGCCGGTGGCGGCACCACGCTCGGCCACGACATCGTGCGCGAGGCCGCACTCGTCAAGCGCGAAGTCGGCTACATGACGCAGCGTTTCGGCCTCTACGAAGACCTGACGATCCGCGAGAACCTCGACTTCATCGCCCGCATGTACGGCATGGACAGTCGGCGCACACGGGTCGACGCGGCCTTGCAGCGCCTCGGCCTCGCCGAACGTGCAACGCAACTTGCCGGCAAGCTCTCGGGCGGCTGGAAGCAGCGCGTGGCGCTCGCCGCCTGCATGCTGCACGAGCCGCGCGTGTTGCTGCTCGACGAACCCACCGCGGGCGTCGACCCGCAGGCGCGGCGCAGCTTTTGGGAAGAGATCCACGCGCTCGCGGCGAGCGGCATCACGGTGCTGGTGTCGACCCACTACATGGACGAAGCGGAGCGCTGCCACCGCCTGGCCTACATCGCAGCTGGCCGCCTGCTGGCCAGTGGCACGCCTGCCGAGCTGGTGGCGCAGGCGGGCCTGCACACCTGGGAGCTGCAAGGGCAGGGCGCGGCCGCCTGGGCCGCGAAGATCGAGGGGCTGCCCGGCGTCGAACTGGTGACGCGCTTCGGCAACGCGCTGCACGTGAGCGGGCGCGACGAAGCTGCCTTGCAAACCGCCGTGCAGCAGTTCGCTGCGGCGGGCACGTGGCGCGTGCTGCCGCCGACGCTGGAGGACGTGTTCATCTTCCTGATGCGGAGTGCCAAGGCATGAGCTGGGGCCGCCTCGTCGCCATGATGCTGAAGGAGTTCATCCAGCTCCGGCGCGACCGCCTGACCTTCGCGATGATGATCGGCGTGCCGCTGATGCAGCTCACCCTGTTCGGCTTCGCGATCAACGGCGACCCGAAACAACTGCCCACCGTGGTGATCGCGCAGGAGAACACGGTCTACACGCGCAGCATCGTGCGGGCGCTGGAGAACAGCGGCTACTTCCGCATCGTGCAAAGCAGCGACGACCCGCAGGTGGCCGATGCGGCACTCGCCAGCGGCAGCGCCCAGTTCGCACTCACCGTGCCGGCCGGTTTCGCGCGCGACCTGGAGTGCGGCCTCGCGCCCCAACTTCTGCTTGAAGCGGACGCCACCGACCCGGCCGCCACCGGCAACGCCATCGCTGCCTTGCAATCGCTCGGCAGCACGGCCTTGCAACACGATCTCACCGGCGTGCTCGCACCACGCCAGCCGGCGGCCGCGCCCTTCGAGCTGGTGATCCAGCGCCGCTACAACCCCGAAGGCATCACGCAATACAACATCGTGCCGGGCCTGATGGGCGTGATCCTGACGATGACGATGATCATGATGACGGCGCTCGGTGTGACCCGCGAAGTCGAGCGCGGCACGATGGAAAACCTGCTCGCCACGCCGGTGCGGCCGATCGAGGTGATGGTCGGCAAGATCGCGCCCTACATCGTGATCGGCTACGTGCAGGTGCTGGTGATCCTGCTGGCCGCGCGCTACGCCTTCGCGGTGCCCTTCGTCGGCGCGCTCGCGGTGCTGCTGCTCGGCACGCTCGCGTTCATCGCCGCGAACCTGACGGTCGGCATCACGATCAGCAGCATCGCCCGCAACCAGACCCAGGCGATGCAGATGACCTTCTTCTTCTTCCTGCCCTCGCTGCTGCTGTCGGGTTTCATGTTCCCGTTCCGCGGCATGCCGGGCTGGGCGCAGTGGCTCGGCGAGGTGCTGCCGCTCACCCACTTCCTGCGCATCGTGCGCGGGGTGATGCTCAAAGGCAGCAGCCTCGCCGACACCTGGCCGCACCTGTGGCCGCTGCTGCTGTTCACGGTGCTGGTGCTGGCGGTCGGCTTGCAGAGGTTTCGGCGCACGCTGGATTGAATCGGGCGTTGAAACTGAAGGGCCGGCAGCGGCCACAATGTCGGCTTCACTTCACCTGGGCCATCGCCATGACACCCGTACGCTGGGGCATTCTGTCCACCGCCAAGATCGGTACCACCAAGGTCATCCCCGGCATGCTCAAGAGCAGCCTGCTGGAAGTTGCGGCAATCGCCTCTCGCAGCCTGCCGACGGCGCAGGCCGCGGCCGCCGCGCTCGGCATCCCGACGGCCCACGGCTCCTACGAAGCCCTCTTCGCCGATCCCACGATCGAGGCGATCTACAACCCCCTGCCCAATCACCTGCACGTGCCGATGACACTCGCCGCGGTGCGCGCCGGCAAACACGTGCTGTGCGAGAAGCCCTTCTCGATCGACGCGGCCGAGCTGGATGCGCTGCGGCCCTACGCCGCACAGGTGCACATCCGCGAGGCCTTCATGGTGCGCCACCACCCGCAGTGGATCGAGGTGCGCGAGCGGGTGCGCGCAGGCGCCATCGGCGACCTGCGTTTCATCCACGTGCCCTTCTGTTATTTCAATGCCGACCCGACCAACATCCGCAACATGGCCGACATCGGCGGCGGCGCGCTCTACGACATCGGTTGTTATGCGATCACCGCCGGGCGCTGGTTCTTCGACGCCGAGCCCGAGCGTGTGGTCGCGACGGTGGACCGCGACCCGGTGTTCAAGACCGACCGCGCCACCAGCGGCCTGCTCGATTTCGGCGCCGGCCGCCAGCTCGCGTTCACCGTCTCGACACAGGCCGCGCCCTACCAGCGCATCCAGCTCGTCGGCACGAAGGGCCGCATCGAGATCGAGATCCCCTTCAACGCGCCGCCGGATGTGCCCTGCCGCTACTTCATCGACGACGCGAGCGCGCTCGACGGCCGCGGTGTGCGCACCTTCACGCTGCCGGTGTGTGACCAGTACCAGCTGCAGGCCGAAGCCTTCTCGCGCGCGGTGCGCGAGCAGAAGCCCGATGCGGGCGGGCTCGACGAAGCGCAGAGGGGCATGCGCATCATCAACGCGCTGTTCGCGTCGGAACGCAGCGGGCAGTTCGAGCGGCCCTGAGCGCGCCAGAACAGCGCCGCCCGCGTTGTGCTCAGCGCGGCGCGTGCAGCGTGTTCGCGAAGAAGAAGCGCAGCATCTCGTCGGTCGCGTCCGGGCCTTGCGCGTCTGTGTAGGAGCCGCGCGCACTGCCGCCCGACCAGGCGTGGCCCGCGCCATGCACGGCCCAGTGTTCGGCAACCACGTGGCCGGTGCCATCGCGAAAGGTCTGGCGGGTGTACTCGCGGCCGTTCTCGCTGCGCGCGCGCTCGGCCTGTGCTGTGGCTTTGCGCGCCATCGCCGCGATGACGTGCTGCCCGTTGGCCGGGTGCACCGTGCTGTCCGCATCGCCGTGGAAAACGATGGTGGGCGGGGTGTGGGCCGGGGCCGTGCCTGACGCGCCGCCCTGCATGGCCGCGAAGGCCGAAGGCAGGTCATTCGCCGAGCCAGTGGCCAGGCCTGAGTGCACGCCGATGGCGGCGTACAGGTCCGGGTAGGCATCGCCGAGGATCGCCGCCATCGCGCCGCCCGCCGACAGGCCCGCCACGTACACACGCTGCGGGTCGATGGCGTGCTGCGCCATCACCTCGCGTGTCATGCCAGCCAGCAGGGCCGGTTCACCGCGGCCGCGGCCCTGGTGGTTGTGCTTGAACCAGTTCCAGCAGCGCTGCGCATTCGCATGCTGGTTCTGCGCCGGGTACAGCACGTAGAAGCCGCGCTCGAGTGCCGCGTCGTTCATGCCGGTGCCAGCGGCGAAGTCGTCCGGGTCCTGCGTGCAGCCGTGCAGCATCACCACCAGCGGCAGAGGCTGGCCGCTGTCGCCGGGCGGGATGTAGAGCTTGTACGCGCGCGTGCCGTTCGCATCGGTGTGGCTGCCGGCGATGAACTGGCCGGCGCGCGGTGTGGGCGAGGTCGCGGGTGCGGTATCGGCCGGGCGGTCCGGCACCTCGCGGGCGGGAACGTCGATGACGTCGCTCGCGTGTCCCGCGGCACTCACCTCGGGTTGTGGGCTCGCGGTGTGCGCGCCGCCGAGCGCCTTGCGGATCGCGTCGGTCGCGGCGCGCAGGCTGCCTGCGCGGGTGAGCCGCGTCGCTTCGGCCATCAGTTTTGAGAAGCTGGGGTTCATGGAGGTCCTGCGAGTGAAATCAACGGATGCGCTGGGCCAGCGCCGTCTTCACGGCCGCGCTGGCGCGCAGGGCGCCCAGCACTTCGACAGAGTCGATGGCGGCCAACGCCAGCTTGGGGGTCACGTCGTGCGCGATCGAGGCGAGGCCGAGCACGCGGATCTGCAAGGTCTGCCCCGCTGCCTGCACGGCACGCAGATCGGCGGCACTGAAATGCTGGATGCCGAGCACCAGGGTCTTGCGCGCCACCACCTGCTTCACCACCTCCGCATGCGTGCCGAGCTGGTTACGGATGGCCGTGCGGATGAGGTCCGAGCGGTTGGCGTAGAAACCTTCCTGCACCAGCAGGTCGATCTGGCCGAGATCGACACAACCGAGGTTGATGGTGATCTTCTCGTCGGTCGGGCGGGCAGTCAGCGAGGTGGCGGCCGCGGTACGAGCGGTGGTGCTTCTGGAGGGCATGGGAACCATCCTAGCACCATCCGTGTGGATGGCTCATGGAGGGTCGAAGATCATCGTCGCTCAAGCGGACCGGCGTTGCCCGCCACTCTTGTGTCCTGACCTCGTCTGTGCATTGAGGCCGAGATCGGGCGATTCGGGTGCTTGCTGGTCGGTGGTACCGACCTCGATCAATTCCTCGATCACCCAGCGGTCGTAGCGCTGCGCTCGGTTCGCGCCGAAGCGGCGCGCGATGGCGGCGACACGCTGCACCTGCTCGTCATCCGGCGCGTCGATCACGAGGAAGGTGTGGCCTTGCGCTGCCAACTCGCGCTGGGCCTTCACGAGGATGCGCTCCTGGCCCACCGAAGCGAGCGGGCTGGCGCGCGCCAGGTCGGCATCGGCCTGCGCCAGCATCTGTGCGGGCGGGATGCGCACGACTGGGTCCGGGCCCAGGTCGGCTGCGGTCAGTGCCGCTTCGACCGCAACGAGGTCGGTGCCGCTCGGCATCGCCATCACGACATGGCCGATCGGGCTGAAGACACCGAACGCGGTGGGCTGTTCGTCGGTTTTCATGGGGTCTCCTTCGTCGGGTGCGGCCGGATGCCGCCGATGCTGCCGCCTGACGGGAGCCGTGCGGGTAGGCCGATGCGGCCATCGCTTGTCGTCGATCGCCTACAGGCCGTGCGCTCGCTTCTTGGATGCCCCGTTTGTGCATGCGCGTCGCGACAAACAGGTCAAGCAGGCGGTGTCGCCCGTCGTGCCCTGCATGCGCAAGACCGGCGACAACCCAGCGGCCCTTGACGGGCCGATTTTTTTGCCTCCGCCGAACCAGGATTCGGTCCGAAAGCCGTTGCCGGATGCACCTCCAAGCTCACAACTCACTTTCAGTGCAACACGCAAGTCCTTATTTTTGAACACCTTTTTGGCACAAATCGTGACTTTTGAAATGTCGGCTAAGTGCTTGATTTCATTGATTTTTTCTTACAAGTTCATTTGACCGAAGGGGGGGCTTCGGCTAAAGTGGCGCAAAGTGGACTTTAGTGGGATTTTGTGGCAAACATCGTGTTTCAGGGGCCTTCGGCCCTGACGCTGGACAGCAAGGGCCGCATCGCGATGCCCGTGCGCCATCGCGATGTTCTGGCGTCCATGGGCGCCGCCAAGGTCACCATCACGAAGAACCCGCCCGGCGGCCTGCTGATCTTTCCGCCCGCCGCCTGGGACGATTTCTCGGCCCGCGTGGCCGCGCTGCCGATGGAATCGGCCGGCTGGAAGCGCCTGTTCCTCGGCAATGCGGTCGAGGTCGAAATCGACGCCTCGTCGCGCGTGCTGGTCGCGCCCGAACTGCGTGATTTCGCCGACCTCTCGCGGGACGTGATGCTGCTGGGCATGGGCAACTTCCTCGAGCTGTGGGACAAGCGCCGCTACGACGAGCATGAAGCGCAGGTGGTCTTGTCGCCGATGCCCGAGTCCATCAAGAACTTCACGCTTTGATGGACAGCACCCAAACATGGCGACACACCACTGTACTGCGGGCCGAGGCGATAGACCACCTCGTGACCTCGCCGGACGGTGTGTACGTGGACGGAACCTTCGGCCGCGGCGGGCACACGCGCGAGTTGCTGTCGCGTTTGTCGCCGCAGGCACGCGTGGTGGCGATCGACCGCGACCCGCAGGCCGTGGCCGCTGCCACCTCGGGCGACGAGCCGATCACCGACCCGCGTTTCTCGATTCATCACACCGCCTTCGCGCAGATGCTGCCCACGCTGGCCGCGCTGGGCATCGCGCGGGTGGACGGCCTGCTGCTCGACCTGGGTGTCTCCTCACCCCAGATCGACAACCCCGAGCGAGGTTTCAGCTTCCGTTTCGACGGCCCGCTGGACATGCGCATGGACACGACCCGCGGCGAGAGTGCAGCGGAATTTCTGGCTCGTGCCGACGAGCGCCACATCGCGGAGGTGATACGTGAACTTGGGGAAGAACGGTTTGCTGTACAGATTGCACAGGCGCTTGTTGCTCGGCGCGAAGGCGGGGAGCCTGTTCGAACCACTCGGCAACTTTCCGATCTCGTGGCTCGCGCGGTCAAGACCCGCGAGCCGGGCCAGGACCCTGCAACGCGCACATTTCAAGCGCTTCGGATTTGCGTCAACGCCGAGCTTGAGGAGCTCGAACAAGGGCTGAAGTCGGCCCTCCAGTTGCTCAACCCCGATGGACGCCTGGTCGTGATCAGTTTCCACTCGCTCGAAGACCGCATCGTGAAGACCTTCATCGCGCGCGAAAGCCGCACCGAAGTCGATCGCCGCGCGCCCTTCGCGCCCGAGCCGGAACACCGCCTGCGGCCGCTCGCGCGCATCAAGCCAGGCGAGACCGAGATCCGCGCCAACCCGCGCTCCCGCTCGGCCGTGATGCGCGTGGCCGAGCGCACCGACGCGCTGGTGACGGCGCCGGGAGCCGGTGCATGACGCGCTTGAACGTGCTGCTGTTGATCGCGCTGATCATCAGCAGCATCTACCTCGTGCGTGTGTCCTACGACGCGCGCCGCTTGTTCGCCGAACTCGACCGCGCACAAGGCGAGGAGCGCACTCTCGAGAACGACCACGAGCGCCTGAAGACCGACAAGCAGTCCCAGGCCACGCCGCTGCGTGTGGAGCGCACCGCGCGCGAACGCCTGGGCATGCGCAACGCGACGCCGGCGGTGACGCAGTACGTGACGTATGCGCGCGCGGCTGCCAGTGGAGTCACGCCATGAGTTGGCGCGACAAGGTCAAGCCGCTGGAACCGAAAGGCGGCCGTGCACGCGGCGCGCCGTCCAGCGTGCGCAGCGTGATGTACTCGACCAGCCCGCTGCTGGCCTCGAAGACGCCGCCCTGGCGCTCGAAATTCCTGGTCGCTCTCGTCGGCGCGAGCTTCTGCGTGCTGCTCGGCCGCGCGGTCTACATCCAGATCGTCGGCACCTCGTTCTATCTGAAGCAGGGCGAGATCCGCCACGTGCGCCGGCTCGACCTGCCGGCCAGCCGCGGCCGCATCCTCGACCGCAATGGTCAGATCCTGGCCGCGAGCGTGCCCGCGCCCTCGCTGTGGGCAATCCCGAAAGACCTGAACGCCGGCACAGACAAGACCGAGCGCCGCGCCCTCGCCAAGCTGCTCGGCATGACGTCGGCCGAACTGGAAGACAAGCTCGACGACAACCAGAACTTCGTCTGGCTGCGCCGGCAAGTCGACGAAGCGGTGGCCAAGAACGCGCTCGCGCTCAAGCTGCCCGGCGTGCACCAGGTGGCCGAGTACAAGCGGGTGTATCCCGAAGGCGAAGCGGCCGCGCAAGTGGTCGGCTTCACCGACATCGAGGACAAGGGCGTCGCCGGCATCGAGGTCGCGCTGCAGAACGATCTGGCCGGGCGCGGCGGCAGCCGCCGTGTCATCAAGGATCGCCTCGGCCAGGTGGTCGAGGACGTGGGCGAAAGCGTCGCGCCCGTGGACGGCCGCGACATCACGCTCTCGATCGACTCCAAGGTGCAGTTCTTCGCCTACCAGCGTGTGCGCGATGCGGTGGCCGAGCACCATGCCAAGGCTGGCAGCGTGGTCGTCATCGATGTGGCGAGCGGGCAGGTGCTGGCGCTCGCCAACTACCCGAGCTTCACGCCGACGGACCGCCGCAACCTCACGCCGGCACAGCTGCGCAACGGCGCCTTGTCGGACACCTTCGAACCGGGCTCGACGATGAAGCCGCTGATCGCCGGCCTGGCGCTGGAGACCGGCCGTGTCACGCCGGACACCGTGATCCAGACCGCGCCCGGGCGCATCACCATCACCGGCTCGACCATCACCGACGCGCATCCGCACGGCGCGCTGACGGTGAATGAAGTGATCCAGAAATCCAGCAATGTCGGCATCACCAAGATCGCGATGCAGATGCAACCGCGCGAGATGTGGGACCTCTACACCCAGGTCGGTTTCGGTCAGAAGCCGCAGCTCTC
This sequence comes from Rhizobacter sp., assembly GCA_025361845.1. Classification (GTDB taxonomy): domain Bacteria; phylum Pseudomonadota; class Gammaproteobacteria; order Burkholderiales; family Burkholderiaceae_C; genus JANYJL01. Next base: position 12,612 of record JANYJL010000227.1, on the reverse strand, counting down.
TTTTCCCGGCGCGGCCACCGGCCGGCTGCGGCCTTACAAGACCTGGCGCCCGATCGAGCAGGCGACCATGAGCTACGGCTACGGCCTGTCGACCTCGCTGTTCCAGCTGGCGCGTGCCTACACCATGCTGGCGCGCGATGGCGAGCTGATCCCGACCTCGCTGGTGAAGAACGCCGACGCGTCCGTGCCGGCCCCCGACGAGCCCGCGGTGCCCGGCGTGCGCGTGTTCTCGCAGAAGACCGCGCAGCAGGTGCGCCACATGCTGCAACTCGCCGCCGGCGACGGCGGCACCGCGCCGCGTGCACAGGTGATGGGTTACTCGGTCGGCGGCAAGACCGGCACCGCGCACAAGCAGGAAGGCAAGGTCTACGCCGACAAGAAGTACCGCGCCTGGTTCGTCGGCATGGCGCCGATCAACAACCCGCGCATCGTGGTGGCGGTGATGGTCGACGAGCCGTCGAACGGCAAGTACTTCGGCGGCGACGTGGCCGCGCCGGTGTTCAGCCAGGTCGTGCAGCAGACCCTGCGCATGATGGGTGTGCAGCCCGACATCGAAGTCAAGACCCAGGTCGTCACGCACCCCGTGACGGCCGAGGAAGAGAGCTTCTGATGGCCCTGCAACAGCACGCCACGGTGGACGCCGCGCTCGGCTGGCTGCGTGCCAACGGCGTGCGCGCGCTCGCCACCGACAGCCGGCGTGTGCAGGCCGGTGACGCCTTCATCGCGTGGCCGGGTTACGGCGTCGACGGCCGCCAGTTCGTGCGCCAGGCCCTGGCCGCGGGCGCGAAGGCCTGCCTCGTCGAGGCCGACGGTGTGCAGGCCTTTGGCTTCGATGCCGAGCCTGCCGTGGCGGCACTGCATGGCCTGAAGGCCGCGACCGGCCCGCTGGCGAGTGCCTTCCTCGGCGCGCCGAGCGAGCACTTGAAGGTGGTCGCCAGCACCGGCACGAACGGCAAGACGTCCACCGCGTGGTGGGTGGCGCAGGCGCTCGCCGCGCTCGGCCAGCGCTGCGGCGTGATCGGCACGCTCGGCGTGGGCGAACCGCCGACAAGCGCGCGGCCGGCCGCGAGTGTCCAGTCCACCGGCCTGACGACGCCCGACCCGGTGACCTTGCAAGCCGCACTGCGTCGTTTCGTCGACGAAGGGTTCGTGGCCTGCGCGCTCGAAGCCTCGTCGATCGGCCTGGTCGAGCAGCGCCTGGCCGGCACGCAGATCGGCGTGGCGCTGTACACCAACTTCACGCAGGACCACCTCGACTTCCACGACTCGATGACGAGTTACTGGCAGGCCAAGGCCGCCCTGTTCGAGTGGCCGGGCCTGCGTGCTGCTGTCGTCAACATCGACGACGAACAAGGTGCTGCATTGGCGCAGCAACTGCGCGCCGGCCCGCTCGACCTGTGGGCCTATTCGATGCGCCGCGCCGCACGCCTGCGCGCCGATGCAGTGCGTTACACCGACGGTGGCCTGTGCTTCGAGGTGCTCGAAGGCACGCAGCGCGCCAGCGTGAAGACCGGCCTGATCGGCGACTACAACGTTGCCAACCTGCTCGCCGTGCTCGGCGCCTTGCGCGCACTCGGCGTCACGCTCGCCGATGCGGCGCAGGCCTGCACGATGCTCACACCGGTACCCGGCCGCATGCAGCGCGTGGTGAGTGATGTCACCGGCCCCGACGTGGTGGTCGATTACGCGCACACGCCCGATGCACTGGAGAAGGCCTTGCTCGCCTTGCTGCCCTTCGCGCAGGAACGCGGCGGCCAACTCTGGTGCGTGTTCGGTTGCGGCGGTGACCGCGATGCGACGAAGCGCCCGCTGATGGGTGCCGTGGCCGCGCGCCTCGCGCAGCAAGTCGTGGTGACGAGCGACAACCCGCGCACCGAAGCGCCGGCCGCGATCCTGGCGCAGATCGTCGCGGGCATCACGGCGCGTGCCGACACCGCCGTCATCGAAGACCGCCGCGCAGCCATCGCTCACGCGCTGCGCGCAGCAGGCGCGCGCGACGTGGTGCTGATCGCCGGCAAGGGCCACGAGGACTACCAGGACGTGGCCGGCGTGAAGCTCCCGTTCTCCGATGTCACCGAAGCACAGGCAGCGCTGCAACAACGGGGGGCCGCCGCATGATGACGCTGGCTGAAGCCCAAACGATGTTGCTGCACGCGACCCTGGTCGGCGATGCCGCCACGCGTTTCGCTCGTGTGCACAGCGACACACGCAGCTTGCAAGCCGGCGACCTTTTTGTTGCGCTGAAGGGCGAGCGTTTCGACGCGCACGATTTCCTGCCGCAAGCGCGCGCCGCCGGCGCGGTGGCCGCGCTCGCCGAGCATGGCCTTGCCGACGCGGGTCTGCCCGGCCTGCAGGTGACCGACAGCCGCGCTGCCCTCGGTGAACTCGCGGCCGCGTGGCGCCGCCGTTTCGACCTGCCACTGATCGCCGTGACCGGCAGCAATGGCAAGACCACCGTCACGCAGATGATCGCCAGCATCCTCGGCGCGTGGCTCGCCGACGGCGCTTTCGCGACCCAGGGCAACTTCAACAACGACATCGGTGTGCCGCTCACCCTGCTGCGCTTGCGCCAGGACGACAGCACCTTCCACCGCGCCGGCGTGGTCGAACTCGGCATGAACCACCCGGGCGAGATCGCGGCCCTCGCCGCCATCGCCGCGCCGACCGTCGCGCTCGTCAACAACGCGCAGCGCGAGCACCAGGAATTCATGGCCAGCGTGGAAGCCGTCGCACGTGAAAACGGAAGCGTGATCGAAGCCCTCGGCCCGACCGGCGTGGCCGTGTTCCCGGCCGACGATGCGCATGCGCCGCTGTGGCACGCACTCGCCGGCCAGCGCCCGACGCTGACCTTCGCCCTGCAAGGCCCGGCCGACGTGAACTGCCACGCCGAGTGGAACGCCGACCACTGGGCGCTGATGCTGCACACGCCCGCCGGCACGAGCACGCTGCGCCTGAACGTGGCCGGCTGGCACAACGTGAAGAACGCGCTCGCCGCTGCGGCCTGCGCGCTCGCCGCAGGCTGCCCGCTCGAAGCCATCGCACGCGGGCTGGAAAACTTCGCGCCGGTGAAGGGGCGCTCGCAAGTCAAGGCCTACCTTCGCGGCGGCCTGAAGGTCACCCTGATCGACGACACCTACAACGCGAACCCCGACTCGGTGCGCGCCGCCATCGACGTGCTGCACGCCTTGCCCGGCCCGCGCTGGCTGGTGCTGGGCGACATGGGCGAGGTGGGCGACCAGGGCCCGGCCTTCCATCGCGAGGTCGGTGCGTACGCCAAAGAGCGCGGTGTCGACGACCTGTGGACGGTGGGCGAAACGAGCCGGCACGCGGCGCAGGCCTTCGATGGCGCGCGCCACTTCGCGAGCGTCGCCGAACTCATTGCTGCCTTGCCCGAAGCAGCGCGCTGCCGCGCCGTCGTCGTCAAGGGCTCGCGTTTCATGAAAACGGAACAAGTGGTCGCAGCCCTGCTCGCGACCGACGGGGGCGCCCATGCTGCTTAGCCTCGCACAGTGGTTGCAGACGCTGTCGCCGGAGTTCGGCTTCTTCCGCGTCTTCACCTACATCACCTTCCGCGCGGTGATGGCGGCGTTGACGGCGTTGCTGATCGGGCTGGCCTTCGGCCCGTGGGTGATCCGCCGCCTCACCGAGCTGAAGATCGGCCAGCCGATCCGCACCGACGGCATCCAGGCCCACCTCGCCAAGAGCGGCACGCCGACGATGGGCGGTGTGCTGATCCTGATCGGCATCGGCGTCAGCACCTTGTTGTGGTTCGACTGGAGCAACCGCTTCGTCTGGATCGTGATGGTCGTGACACTCGGCTTCGGCGCGATCGGCTGGGCCGACGACTGGCGCAAGGTGGTCGGCAAGGACCCGGAAGGCATGCGCTCGCGCGAGAAGTACTTCTGGCAATCGCTGATCGGCCTGATCGCGGCGCTCTACCTCGCCTTCAGCGTCAGCGAAACCTCGAACCTGCGTGTGCTCGAACTCTTCCTGCGCTGGGTGCAGAGCGGCTTCTCGAACGCACTGCCGCCAAAGGCCGAATTGATCGTGCCCTTCTTCAAGACCATCAGCTACCCGCTCGGTGTGTTCGGTTTCATCGCGCTGACCTACTTCGTGATCGTCGGCGCCAGCAATGCGGTGAACCTGACCGACGGCCTGGATGGCCTCGCCATCATGCCGGTGGTGATGGTCGGCTCGGCGCTCGGTGTGTTCGCCTACGTCACCGGCAACGTGGTGTTCAGCCGCTACCTGCTGATTCCCTACATCCCCGGCGCCGGCGAGCTGCTGATCTTCTGCTCGGCGATGGCCGGCGCGGGCCTCGCCTTCCTGTGGTTCAACACGCACCCGGCGCAGGTGTTCATGGGCGATGTGGGCGCGCTCTCGCTCGGCGGTGCGCTGGGCACCATCGCCGTCATCACGCGGCAGGAAATCCTGCTCGGCATCATGGGCGGTGTGTTCGTCGCCGAAGCCTTGTCGGTGATGCTGCAAGTGGGCTGGTTCAAGTACACGAAGAAGAAGTACGGCACCGGCCGGCGCATCCTGAAGATGGCGCCGCTGCACCACCACTTCGAGAAGTCGGGATGGAAAGAAACGCAGGTCGTCGTGCGCTTCTGGATCATCACGATGCTGCTCTGCCTGGTTGGCCTGGCGAGCCTGAAGCTGCGATGAAGCACCTGCACGGCATCACCGTTCTCGTGCTCGGCCTGGGCGAATCGGGCTTGGCGATGGCGCGCTGGGCAGCACGTTGTGGTGCGTCCGTTCGTGTTTGGGATTCGCGCGAGACGCCGCCGAACCTGGCGGCGCTGGCCGAGCATGTGCCGGCTGCGACGCTGCTGCGCGGCACCTTGGGCGCCGAGGCCTTCGATGGCGTGCGCCTGGTGCTGAAGAGCCCCGGCCTCTTGCCGCACGACCCGCACATCGCCGCCCCGCTGGACGCCGCGGCCGAGACCGGCGTGCTGGTGCAGGGCGAACTGGAGCTGTTCACGCAGGCGCTCGCCGATCTGAAGGCGGAGCGGGGTTATGCGCCGAAGCTGATCGCCATCACCGGCACGAACGGCAAGACGACCACGACCGCGATGACGGCGCTGATCGTCGAACAATGCGGCAAGCGTGTCGCGATGGCCGGCAATATCGGGCCGACGATGTTGCAGACGCTGGCGGATGCGCTGGATTTGGTCGCGGGATACCCTCACCCCTACCCTCTCCCGCAAGCGGGAGAGGGAGTTGAGTTACCCCCTCTCCCGCAAGCGGGAGAGGGCGGGGGTGAGGGCGGTGGAGAATCCCATGCGCTCCCCGAAGTCTGGGTCCTCGAACTCAGCAGCTTCCAGCTCGACGGTGCCAAGGGCTTCGAGCCCGATGCCGCGACTGTCCTCAACATCACGCAGGACCACCTCGACTGGCATGGCGCGATGCCGGCCTACGTGGCCGCGAAGGCGCGCATCTTCGGCAAGACCGCGGTGATGGTCATCAACCGCGACGATGCACAGGTCGAAAAGCTGGTGCCCGCGCCGATCCCCGTCAAAGGCCGCAACGCGCGCCCGATCGAACGCGAGGTGCTGCGCTTCGGGTTGGATGCCCCGCGCCGCCCCGGCGACTTCGGCCTGCTGATCGAGAACGACATGGCCTGGCTCGTGCGCGCCCTCGAGGCCGACGAAACCATCAAGCAGGCGCGCGCCAAGCCGGGCGAAGAAGCCCAGGTCGAGATCCACATCCAGCGCCTGATGCCGGCCGATGCGCTGCGCGTGCGCGGCCGCCACAACGCCGCGAATGCGCTCGCCGCGCTGGCGCTCGCCACCGCCATCGGCTGCCCGCTCGCGCCGCTGCTGCATGGCCTGCGCGACTACTCTGGCGAGCCGCACCGTGTCGAGTTCATCGCCACGGTGAAGGGTGTCGATGCCTTCGACGACAGCAAGGGCACGAACGTCGGCGCCACCGTCGCGGCGCTGCACGGCCTGGGTGCCGACAAGGCGCCGGCCAAACTCGTCGTCATCCTCGGCGGCGACGGCAAGGGGCAGGACTTCACGCCACTCGCCGAAGGCGTGCGCCGCTACACCCGCGCCGTCGCGACCATCGGCCGCGATGCCGGCGCGATCGAACAGGCCCTGGCCCATGCCGGCGTGCCGATGCAGCGCCACGACACGCTGGAAGCCGCCACCCGCTGGTGCTTCGAACAGGCGCAAGCGGGTGACGCCGTGCTGCTGAGCCCTGCCTGCGCCAGCCTCGACATGTTCCGCAACTACGCGCACCGCGCCGAGGTGTTCGTGGCCGTTGTGCGGGCGCTCGCCGCCGAGCAGGGAGACATGCTGTGACGAAGCTCGGCGCCCTCGTCGCCGCCCTGCGCGACCGCGCTCTCGCGCTCTTCAAGCGCGACGCCAACCAGAACGACACCACCGTGCCGGTGCGCGATTGGATCAAGGTCGGCAGCGGCCAGCCCGCGCGCCTGCAAGGCTTCGACCAGGCGCTCGTGTGGGTGATCATCGCCTTGCTCGCGGCCGGCATGGTGATGGTCTACAGCGCCTCGGTCGCCTTGCCCGACAACCCGAAGTTCGCGCGCTACACGCCCACGCACTTCCTCTCGCGCCAGATGATCTCGATCGCGCTCGCGCTCGTCGTCTCGCTGGTGGTGGTGCAGATCCCGGTCGCGTTCTGGGAGAAGGCCTCGCCCTGGATCTTCGTCGCCGCGCTGCTGCTGCTGGTGATGGTGCTGATCCCCTTCATCGGCAAGGGCGTGAATGGCGCGCACCGCTGGATCCCGATCCTGATCATGAACTTCCAGCCTTCTGAGTTGGCCAAGCTCGGCATCGCGATGTACGCGGCCGGCTACATGGTGCGCAAGATGGAGGTGAAGGAAAACTTCATTCGCGCCGTGCTGCCGATGGCGGTGTCGATCGCGGTCGTCGGCCTGCTGCTGCTGGCCGAGCCGGACATGGGCGCCTTCATGGTCATCGCCGCTATCGCGATGGGCATCCTGTTCCTCGGCGGTGTGAACGGGCGCATGTTCCTGCTCATCACCTCGGTGCTGATCGGCGCCTTCGTGCTGATGATCACGCTGAGCCCCTGGCGGCGCGAGCGCATCTTTGCGTACCTGAACCCGTGGGACGAGAAGTACACGCTGGGCAAGGCCTACCAGCTCTCGCATTCGCTGATCGCCTTCGGCCGCGGCGAGGTGTTCGGCCAAGGGCTGGGCAGCAGCGTCGAGAAGCTGCACTACCTGCCGGAGGCGCACACCGACTTCCTGCTCGCGGTGATCGGCGAGGAGCTCGGCTTCGTCGGTGTCGCCGTCGTGATCGCGGCCTTCTTCTGGCTCGCGCGGCGCCTGTTCCACATCGGCCGCCAGGCCATCGCGCTGGACCGGGTGTTCGCCGGCCTCTTCGCGCAAGGCATCGGCATCTGGATGGGCGGGCAGGCCTTCATCAACATGGGCGTGAACCTGGGCGTGCTGCCGACCAAGGGCCTGACGCTGCCCCTGATGAGTTACGGCGGCTCGGCGATCGTGATGAACATGGTGGCGCTGGCCATCGTCGTTCGCATCGACGTCGAGAACCGACAGATGATGCGCGGGGGCCGGGCATGAGTGCTCAACGCCACCTCGTCGTGATGGCCGCCGGCACCGGCGGGCACGTGATGCCCGGCCTCGCCGTCGCGCGCGAAATGCAGCGCCGCGGCTGGCGCACGAGTTGGCTCGGCACGACGACGGGCATGGAAAACAAGCTCGTGCCGCCGAGCGGCATTCCGATGGACCGCGTCGCCTTCGCCGGCCTGCGCGGCAAGGGTTTCGTGCAGAAGCTCACCGGCGCGCTGCGCCTCGTCGGCGCGTTCTGGAGCTGCTTCGGTTTCCTGCGCCAGCGCCGCGCCGATGCGGTGCTCGGCATGGGCGGCTACGTGTGTTTCCCCGGCGGGCTGATGGCGGCACTGCTGCGCAAGCCGCTCGTGCTGGTGAACGCCGATGCCTCGCTGCTGATGAGCAACAAGGCGCTGCTGCCCTTTGCCGGCCGCGTCGCCTTCGGCTTCGAAGGCGAGGCCGCGCAGGGCACGAAGCGCGCTGTCGTCACCGGCAACCCGGTGCGTGCCGAGATCGAAGCGATCGCGCTGCCGCAGGCGCGTTTCGCCGGTCGCAGCGGTCGGCTGCGTTTGCTCGTCGTCGGCGGCAGCCTCGGCGCCAAGGTGCTGAACGACTGCGTGCCCGCCGCGCTGGCGCTGCTGCCTGCCGAACAGCGCCCGCAGGTGACGCATCAAACCGGCGCAGCGCATCACGCCGTCGTGACGACGACCTACAAGGAAGCGAAGTTGCAGGCCGAAGTGCTGCCCTTCATCGACAACATGGCGCAGCGCCTCGCCGACTGCGACGTGATCGTCTGCCGCGCCGGTGCGGTGACGGTCAGCGAACTCTGCGCCGCCGGTGTCGCCGCAGTGCTGGTCCCCCTCGTCGTCAGCACCACGGCGCACCAGCGCGACAACGCCGAGTGGTTGGCCGGGCAGGGCGCCGGCATCCACCTGCCGCAGACCGAACTGTCGCCGCGCACCTTGGCCGATCTGCTGGCCGGCCTGACACGCGAGACCTTGTTGACGATGGCGATGAAGGCCCGGGCGCTGGCCAAACCCAACGCAGCCGCACGTGTTGCGGACGAACTCGAAAGACTGGTGGCCGCATGAAGCACGCCGTCAAACACATTCATTTCGTCGGCGTCGGCGGCGCCGGCATGAGCGGCATCGCCGAGATCCTGCACAACCTCGGCTACATCGTCTCGGGCTCGGACCAGAGCGACAGCGCGACCTCGCGCCGCCTCGCTTCGCTGGGCATCCGCATCGCGGTCGGCCATGACGCGGCGAACATCGCGGGCGCCGAAGCAGTCGTCACCTCCACCGCCGTGAAGGGTGACAACCCCGAGGTCATCGCCGCTCGCGCCAAACACGTGCCCGTGGTGCCGCGCGCGGTGATGCTCGCCGAGCTGATGCGCCTGAAGCAGGGCATCGCAATCGCCGGCACGCACGGCAAGACGACGACCACCAGCCTCGTCACCAGCGTGCTTGCCGAAGCCGGCGTGGACCCGACCTTCGTGATCGGCGGCCGGCTCAACGCGGCCGGCGCGAACTCGCGCCTCGGCTCGGGCGACTACATCGTGGTCGAGGCCGATGAATCGGATGCGTCCTTCCTGAACCTGCTGCCGGTGATGGCCGTCGTGACCAACATCGACGCTGACCACATGGACACCTACGGCCACGACTTCGCGAAGCTGAAGTCGGCCTTCGTCGAGTTCATCCACCGCATGCCTTTCTACGGCGCCGCCATCCTGTGCAGCGACGATGCGGGCGTGCGTTCGATCATGCCGATGATCTCGCGCCCGGTCGTCAACTACGGCTTCGGTGAAGACGCGATGGTGCGGGCGGTGAATGTCGAAGCACGCGCCGGCACGATGAGCTTCACGGTGCAGCGCCGCAACGGCGTGCGCATGCCCGATCTGCAAGTCACGCTGAACCTGCCCGGCCTGCACAACGTGCTGAACGCGCTGGCGACGATCGCGGTCGCGACCGAACTCGAACTGCCCGACGCGCCGGTCGTGAAGGGCCTGGCCGACTTCCGCGGTGTGGACCGGCGCTTCCAGCGTTACGGCGAGGTGCCGGCGGCCACCGGCGGCACGTTTACCCTGATCGACGACTACGGCCACCACCCGGTCGAGATGGCCGCCACCATCGCGGCGGCACGCGGCGCCTTCCCAGGCCGGCGCCTCGTGCTCGCGTTCCAGCCGCACCGCTACACCCGGACGCGCGATTGTTTCGAGGATTTCGTGAAGGTCATCGGCACGGCCGATGCGGTGCTGCTCGCCGAGGTCTATGCCGCTGGCGAAGCGCCGATCGTCGCGGCGGACGGCCGGGCGCTGACGCGTGCCTTGCGTGTGGCGGGCAAGGTCGATCCCGTTTTCGTGGACGAAATCGCCGCGATGCCCGAGACGATCGCGAGCCAGGCGCGCGATGGCGATGTCGTCATCGCGATGGGTGCGGGAACCATCGGCCAGGTCGCAGGGCAAGTCGTCGAGTTGATGAAGGAGCGCGCATGACGATTGATGTGCAATCCCTCGGGAAAGTCGCCGTCCTGATGGGCGGCACCTCGGCCGAGCGCGAGATCTCGCTGATGTCGGGCAGCGGTGTGCTGGCCGCGCTGCAATCGGTTGGGGTCGACGCACACGCCTTCGACCCGGCCGAACGCGATCTGTCGGAACTGAAGCGCGAAGGCTTTGCCCGCTGCTTCATCGCCCTGCACGGCCGCCACGGCGAAGACGGCACGGTGCAGGGCGCACTCGAACTGCTGCGCATTCCCTACACCGGCTCGGGCGTGATGGCGTCGAGCATCTCGATCGACAAGGTGATGACCAAACGCGTCTGGCTCGCCGAGGGATTGCCGACGCCACGCTACGTGACCCTGGCGGTCGGTGAACAGAACCGCGAACGGGTGCGCACCGTGCCCGATGAGCTCGGCCTGCCGCTGATCGTGAAGCCGCCGCATGAAGGTTCGTCGATCGGCGTGACGAAGGTGCTGGGTTATTCGCAGATGCAGGACGCTGTCGAACTCTCCGCGAAGTACGACCCGGTCGTGCTGTGCGAAGAATTCATCGCGGGTGATGAAGTGACCTGCCCGATCCTCGGTGTGGGCGACTCGGCCGTCGCGCTGCCCGTGATCCGCATCGTTGCGCCCGATGGTGCCTACGACTACCAGCACAAGTACTTCACCGACGACACCCACTACCTCGTGCCGAGCGGCCTGCCCGAAGCGGAAGAGATCGAGATCCAGCGCCTCGTGGTTGCGGCCTATCGCACGCTCGGGTGCCGCGGCTGGGGCCGTGCCGACCTGATGATCCGCGCCAGCGACCGCAAGCCCTTCCTGCTGGAGATGAACACCAGCCCGGGCATGACCTCGCACTCGCTCGTGCCCATGTCGGCCCAGGCCGCGGGTCTGAGCTACCCGCAGCTCTGCCTGAACCTGGTGGCCGCGGCCGCGCTGGACGCCTGAACGACATCACCACCATGGCCACCGCCCGCATCAACCCCGACGCTGCACCCGACGTGCGGCTCATGAACGCGACCGCGCAGCTGCTCGTGGTCGTGGGCGGGGTGCTGCTGCTCGTGGTCGCGCTGCTCTGGCTGGCGCACCAGCCGGTGTTCGCGCTGCGCGCGGTCCGCATCGAAGGCGATGTCACGCGCAATAGCGTGTCGACCATCCGCGCGAACGCGATGCCGCAACTCGCGGGCAACTTCTTCACGCTCGATCTGGCGAAGGCGCAGGCCGCGTTCCAGGCCGTGCCCTGGGTGCGCCAGGCAATCGTGATGCGGCGCTGGCCGAACCGCCTGGTCGTGCGGCTCGAAGAGCACCGCGCCACCGCGCTGTGGAGCAACGACAACGGCGACGACAAGCTGGTGAACAGCTTCGGCGAGGTGTTCGAGGCCAACCTCGGCGACGTCGAAGACGACTCGCTGCCCACGCTGCAAGGCCCGGAAGGCAGCTCGGCCCAGATGCTCGCGATGTGGACGCGCCTCGGCCCGGTGTTCGCCAGCCTCGATGCCCACGTGGACACGCTGGCGCTGTCGAGCCGCGGCTCGTGGCGGGCCGATCTGGACACCGGCGCCGAGGTCGAACTCGGCCGCGGCAGCGAAGACGAAGTGATCGAGCGCAGCCAGCGTTTCGTCAGCACCGTGACCCAGGTGACGCAGCGCTACCAGCGCCCGCTTCAGTACGCCGACCTGCGCCACAACGAAGGTTACGCGGTGCGCCTGAAGGGCATTTCGACCACCTTCGAGAACAACGACAAAACGAGGAAATAGGCGATGCCCAAAGAGTACAAGGACATGGTGGTCGGCCTCGACATCGGCACCGCGAAGGTGATGGCGGTGGTGGCCGAGGTCCTGCCGGACGGCGAACTGCGGCTCGCCGGTCTGGGCGTGGCGCCCACCCATGGCCTCAAGCGCGGCGTGGTCGTCAACATCGACGCGACCGTGCAGGCGATCCAGCAGGCGCTGAAGGAGGCCGAGATGATGGCCGACTGCAAGATCACGCGCGTCTACACCGGCATCACCGGCAGCCACATCCGCGGGCAGAACTCCACCGGCATGGTGATCGTGCGTGACAAGGAGGTCACGCCGATCGACGTGGCTCGGGTTGTCGAAACGGCCAAGGCAATCAACATCCCGAACGATCAGCGCCTGCTGCTCGTCGAGCCGCAGGAATTCGTGATCGACGGCCACGAGGTGAAAGAGCCGATCGGCATGAGCGGCGGCCGGCTCGAGGTGAAGGTGCACATCGTCACCGGCGCGCAGAGTGCGGCCGAGAACATTGTCAAATGCGTGCGGCGTTGCGGGCTCGAAGTCGATCAACTCGTGTTGAACCCGAGCGCCAGCAGCCACGCGGTGCTGACCGAGGACGAGAAGGACCTCGGAGTCGCACTCGTCGACATCGGCGCCGGCACCACCGATGTGGCGATCTTTACCGATGGCGCGATCCGCCACACCGCGGTGATCCCGATCGCCGGCGACCTCATCACGAGCGACATCGCGATGGCGCTGCGCACGCCGACGAAAGACGCCGAGGAAATCAAGGTCGAGTACGGCGTCGCCAAACAACTG
>JANYJL010000224.1 GCA_025361845.1 Rhizobacter sp. | reverse complement strand
TGACGTGGGATCACTCAAGAGAAAGACCATTCAGCATGCTGTTGACCGAGTTGAAGTGAGCACATTTGATATTCCTGCGAGCATCATGAGGCAAAACGAAGATGTGGTGCATGCCGGCCATGTGATGTTTGTGAATGAAATTCTATTCTTTGCGTCTATTTCGCGCAACATCAAGTTTGGCATTACTGAAATGATTAAAGTCCGTAAGCAAGTGAATGCCATTTACAGGAAGCGAGGGTTTGTCATCAAGGCCATGCTAATGGATGGCGAATTTGAGAATTTGGATGGCGAGTTCGCCATCATGCAGATCACACTTAACACCATCTCCAACGACGAGCATGTGCCGGAGGTTGAGCGGCAAATTCGAACCTTGAAGGAGGGGGTGCGGTGTGTGTACAATACAGTGCCTTTCACCCGTCTGCCCATGCGGATGATTGTCGAGATGGTATATTTCAGTAACTTTTGGCTAAATTGCTTTCCAGCATTGGACGGTGTGTCCGATACAATCAGCCCATGCGCTATGGTCGTGGGCATGCAGATCGACTATGCCAAGCATTGCAAGCTTGAGTTTGGAACATACGTCCAAACACACGAGGAGCATGACAATTCTACGGCAACTCGCACTACTGGAGCCATTGCTTGCACCCTACCGGCAATGCGCAAGGTGGTTATTTTTTCTACAGTCTCACCACGGGTGTGTGCTCAATCGAAACCGCTGGACGGCACTCCCTATGCCAGCGGAGGTTATTGACAGCATGCATGCATGCGCTCGCTCGTCGCACCAACATGAGCAACATACTGGTTTTTGGTGACCTGCACGGCAGCCCAATCTATGATGACGACGACGATGACCCGGATGATGAGTCTTACGCTCCTGATTCAGGTGACGATGACACTGATGATGATGATGATATGCCCGATACGCCCATTGCAGGAGCGAATGCGCCCAATGTGCCTATTGCAGGAGTGTATGACTACAACAACAATGAGAATACTGGTAATACTGATGATGGTGATGTCAATGCTGGCGATGTCAATGCTGGCGATGATGACAATGAGGATGACAATGGACATGAAAATGATGTCGAAGCTGCTGCTGATGATAAGGACGGGGACAATGATAACGGGAATGATGATGACGACAAGACTCCTTCGGCAATGACGGCGGTGCTGGCAACGAAGGTGACATGCCCAGTGTTGATGAACAGATGGATCAAGCATACGGGGAACGAAATGACAGGTACGACCTGCACCCTAGACGACCACGTGACTATGTGCATATACACGCCACTCTTGAAAGCATTGTCATGATGCAACATAACATGAAGAAGGGCATTAAGCTGTTCGGTGATGCAGGAATTGATGCCGTGCTCAAGGAACTACAGCAACTCCATGATCGCAAGGTGTTGGAGCCGAAAGATGTTACTAAGATGTTGGGCGATGATAAGAGGGCACCCCTGCAATACCTAATGTTTCTGAAGCAGAAGCGCAATGGCACCATTAAGGGCAGAGGATGTGCAGATGGTCGCAAGCAGCGCCCATACACAGCAAAGGAGGATGCAAGCTCATCAACCGTCACGATTGAATCCGTGATGCTTTCATGCGTTATTGATGCCAAGAAGGGAAGGGATGTTGCTACCGTCGACATTCCTGGGGCCTTTATGCAAGCTGACATGGACGACATTGTACGCATGAGGCTTGAAGGAAAAATGGCTGCATTGCTGGTACGAATTGATCCTAAGTTGTACCGGAAGCATATACAGATGGAAAAGGGTAAACCGGTGGTCTACATTGAACTTAAAAAGGCACTCTACGGAACACTCAAGGCAGCGCTCTTGTTTTGGAAGCGCCTAACCAGCAAGATAAAGGAGTGAAAATTCGAAGTGAACCCGTATGACTGGTGCGTCATGAACAAGACGGTGAATGGCAATCAGTGTACTATTTTATGGCATGTTGATGATCTTAAAATCTCTCATGTGGATGCTTCGGTAGTTTCTGATGTCATCAATTGGCTTGAGGGGGAATTCGGCGCAGAGGCACTGCTCACCAAAACAAGAGGCAAGGTTCATGAATACCTGGGCATGACCATTGATTTTTCCACTCCTGGCAAGGTAAAGTTCACCATGATCGACTAATACATTCAGGCAATGTGGAAAGACCTTAGCCAGGGCCGGCACCACCTCGGGTGTCAGCGTCTTGGTGCGCACGTAGTCGGAAATGGTTTGTCGCGGAGCGGTCGGCGCCGCTGTCGGGGCACTCTTGACCAGCGATTCCTGCGTGACGTGAGCGACGGCGACGAACTGCACCATGTTGTCCGCTGGCATCGCGCGGTTCAGCGCGTAGGCCATCGGCACGGTGCCGACCAGGATCAGCATGATCAGGCCCATGCCCTTTTGCCCGTCGTTCGAACCGTGTGCGAACGACACGCCGGTGCAGGTGAGGATCAGCAGCGCGCGGATCCACAGCGGCGGCGGCTTGTTGCCGCGCGGCTCTTCGTAGAGCGCCTTGTTCTTCACGAAGGCGCGCAGCGCCAGCAACAGCAAGGCCGCGCAGCAGAAGCCGACCAGCGGCGAGAGCAGCAGCGAATAACCGACCTTGGTGGCCTGCGCCCAATCGACACCGCTCGTGCCGTCGCGGCCATGCATCAGCGCGTTCGCCACCCCCACACCGATGATCGAGCCGATCAGTGTGTGCGACGAGGAGGCCGGCAAGCCCAGCCACCAGGTGGCGAGGTTCCAGATGATCGCGGCGATGAGCAGTGCGAACACCATCGCGAAGCCGGCCCCCGAGCCCACTTGCAGGATCAGTTCGACCGGCAGCAGCGAGATGATGCCGAAGGCCACTGCGCCGCTGGAGACCAGCACGCCGACGAAGTTGAAGAAGCCCGACCAGACCACCGCGACGTTCGGCGGCAGCGAGTGGGTGTAAATCACCGTCGCGACCGCGTTGGCGGTGTCATGGAAGCCGTTGACGAATTCGAAACCCAGTGCGATCACCAGGGCGACACCGAGCAGCAGGTAGGGCACCCAGGTGGTGGCGTGCGGACCCGCCTCGCTCACATCGGACACCAGGCTGTAGCCGCCGAACAGCAACCCGGCCGCGAGCATGCCGATGAACACGATGGCCGTGACCGGACCCGGCTTGTGGTCCAGGTGCGGACGCGATGGTGCGGGTGCAGCCGGCAGGGGCGGCGCGATGGCGGTAGCCGAATTCATGCGAAATCTCCGATCAAGGAAAGAGCCGCATGCTCACTGTGCAACGTGACAGGTTCGTGACACGCCGCCGCCCGAGGATCAATACACCTCGGGAATGACGATGTCCTGGCGCACCGGCTGGCGCGAATAGTCCTCGTGCCGCTCGCGCGGCGGCAGTTCGATCGACGGGTGCGCGACCTCTTCGTAGGGCATCTGGCTGAGCAGATGGTGGATGCAGTTGAGCCGCGCCTTCTTCTTGTCGTCGGCCTGCACCACCCACCATGGCGCCTCCGGAATGTGGGTGCGTTCCAGCATCACTTCCTTGGCTTTTGTGTAGTCTTCCCAACGACGCCGCGATTCCAGATCCATCGGGCTCAGCTTCCACTGTTTCAGCGGGTCATGGATGCGGCCGAGAAAGCGCAAACGCTGCTCTTCGTCCGAGATCGAGAACCAGTACTTGATGAGCTGGATGCCCGAGCGCGCGAGCATGCGTTCGAACTCCGGCGTCGAGCGGAAGAACTCTTCGTACTGGTCGTCGGTGCAAAAGCCCATCACGCGCTCGACGCCGGCGCGGTTGTACCAGCTGCGATCGAACAGCACGATCTCGCCGCCGGCCGGCAGGTGCGAGGCGTAGCGCTGGAAGTACCACTGGGTGCGTTCGCGATCGTTCGGCGCCGGCAGTGCCGCCACGCGGCACACCCGCGGGTTCAGCCGTTGTGTGATGCGCTTGATGACGCCGCCCTTGCCGGCCGCATCGCGCCCTTCGAACAGGATGACGACCTTGTGTTTGGTGGCCACCACCCAATCCTGCAACTTCACCAGTTCGGCTTGCAGGCGGAACAGCTCGCGGAAGTAGGCCTTGCGGTCTTCCTTGTCCTCGCCCCCATCCATGTCGGCCGGCCCGACGGCTTCGTCGACGATGCGGTCATCGAGTTCGAGCTCCAGCTCCTCGTCATAGCTGTCACGCAGGTCGCGGTGGATGCGCTTGATGAGGTCGGCGTCGGGTGAGTTCACTTCAATTCCTCCACGGCCACATGCAGCCGAGCGATGACCTTAGGAGCGATTTGTGGCAGCCGTGTGACAGCCATGCGCAGGCGCAAACGATGCCTCAGATGCGCGAGCCGGCGCGGCGCAAGCCGACCTGGCGCTGCACCATCGCGCGGGCCAGCAACCAGAAGAAGCCCATGTCGTCGATGAAGTAGCGATAGAACATGCGGCGGGGTTCCTGCAGGAAGCGATAGAACCACTCGAAGCCATTGCGCTGCATCCAGACCGGTGCCCGCTTCGTCAACCCGGCCATCACGTCGAAGGTGCCGCCGACGCCCATCGCGAACGGCACGCGCATCTCGCGCTGGTACTTGGCGAGGAACTCTTCCTTGCGCGGCGAGTTGATCGCCACGAACAGGATGTCGGGCTGGGTGGCGGCCACGGCGTCCACGACTTCCTGTTCCTGCTCCGGCTTCCAGTAACCGTTGCGGTACCCGGCGATGGCCAAGCCCGGGTGCTGCTTTCGAGCGCGGCTCACCACCTCGTTGACCACTTCCTCTTTCGCGCCCAGGAAGTAGACGCGCCAGCCTTCCTGCTCCGCACGTTCCAGCAGGTTGAAGAACAGGTCGATACCGGTCACCCGTTCCGGCAGCGGCTGGCCCAGCAGGCGCGAGGCCCAGACCACCGGCATGCCATCGGCGTTGATCAGGTCGCAGCGCGAGATGATGCGCGCCAGCGCCGGGTCGCGTGCGGCCTTCACCACCTTGTCGGCGTTCAGCACCACGTGCTGGTGGGGCAGGCCGCTGGCGATCATGGTGCCGACACGGTCGAGTGTTTGTTGCATCGACAGGTTGTCGATCGCGCAGCCGAGAATTTCCTGACGCATCAGAGTCTCCGATCTTGGGTTTAGGTTTGGGTTTGGATATCGATCAGCGTGCTCAGCGACATCGTCTCGGTGACGCGCGTGCGCCAGACGAGCGAAGGCGCCGAAACGCGAATGCCAAATGAAGGTGAGTGCCAGCCCAACATCGAGTCGGGGTCGCCCTGGTGCAGGTGCCATGCGCCTGAGCCGGGAGGTGCCGACACGCGCAGCGTTAGCGAAACGCCTGGTGCTCGAACGCGCACCACCTCGTCGCAGACCTCCACCTGGCAGGCGGGGTCGAAGTGCCAGGCGACGGCCACCTCGTGCGGCCCGTCACCCCGCAAATCGTCGACGACGATGAAGCGTCGCGCGCTGCCATGCCATTCGACGCGGCGCCGGTGAACGAGCGGCCGGGCGAGCGTGCTGTAGCCGTCGTGCGAGGCTTCGACATGGCCGGCCATGTCGTTGCTGTCAAAGGAGCCGAGCTCGGTGCGCGCATGGCGCAGCCACAGGAACGGGCCGCCGTAGCCGGACTGATCGGTGTCGTCCACGCACACGGTGTTGTGGGCGAGGGTGCTGCGAAAGAAATGCCGCCACGCGGGCTCGGCGTTGTAGGCATAGGTGCCGCGGTCCACCAGGATCGGCTGACCGGCGACCGACAGGCGCAGCGACAACGCGTCGGCGTGGCCGTGCGCGGCGATGCTCAGGTAGCCGAGCGCGCCAGTGTCCACCGTCATCAGCACTTCGTCGGTCTCGCCGAACTGGCTGCCCAGCAGGTGGTAGCCCCCCTGCGCGTAGGCCCGTGGCAGAAGCGCCCGCGTGGCGCGTTGCTCCGCGCGCGAGGGCGAGGCCGGTGCACGCTCGGGCACCACCCGGCCGAGCAGCCACGGCGTCACGCCCGAGGCTTGGCCGACCAGCGACCGCAGCTCGGGCGCCACGCGCAGATCCACGGCCAGCGCCAGCATGCGGGCGTACGGGTCGGCCGGGTTCGGGTCGAGGTGCAGCGCCCGTGCCTGATCGGCGTCGCCGTGGTGGGACAGGTGACCCTTGCAGTCGCGCATTGCTGCGATGAACCCGGCCATCGCACCCATGCGGCGCAGCAGGCGTTCGTCGACGGCGCGGCCCTTGCATCGTTCGATGTGCACGAACACGGCGAGCAGTTCGAACACGAAGGCCTGGTACCAACTCGCCTGCTCGCGGCTCACCCCGTCGGGATGGGTTTGCCGCAGCGCCTCCACCACCAACTCGGCACGCGCGGCACTGCCCCAGCGGGTGAGCTCGGACCACACCGGCCAGGTGGCCTCGGCCACGATCAGGCCGATCAACTCGCCGATCAGGTGGTTGTTGGCCGATGAATGGCGCGCCCGGTTCTGCCGCACGAAGCGCGCATGCACGTAGATGCTGGCCAGCCAGCGCTGGCGCAGCGATTCGGGGACGATGCTGTCCGGCTGGTCCAAACGCAGCAACTGCCACACGATCGACCAGTTCAACAGGCGCAGCCCGGCGTCCAACGGCGAGGCCCAGGCCACGC
Organism: Rhizobacter sp.; assembly: GCA_025361845.1. Taxonomy (GTDB): domain Bacteria; phylum Pseudomonadota; class Gammaproteobacteria; order Burkholderiales; family Burkholderiaceae_C; genus JANYJL01. The sequence goes on along the minus strand of JANYJL010000224.1, from coordinate 35,829 downwards.
CACGTGGATACGGGCACTGGTCCAGCCAGCTTTCGAGCTGGTGCAACAAGGCTGCGATGTGCCGCGCATCGCGCCCCAGGCACCAGGCTTGCGCCAGCCGAACCAGGTGACCGTGGCGGTGCAACTCCATCTGGAAGCGCACGTCGTCGAGCGGCGCCGAAGCCTGCGACGAGGCATCCCAGTCTGCCGGCGCGCCGAGCGCGATCGACGCACCGTCGAGTCGTTCGATCGTTCCCGAAGCGATGGCATCCGCCTCGCGCAGGTAGGGTGTCGCGTCGAGATCGGGCAGGTGGTTCGCGGCAGCCAACCACGGCGCCGGGAAGCTGCGGCGCTTCGCCGGCGCGGGGGCCAGCATGCCGAAGCGGTCGAGCGTCTGGTCCTTCAGGCTGCCCACGGCGGTGGCGGCGCGGGATGGCAGCTCCAGCGGGTTCATCACCCGCATGCGGTTCCAGTACCAGCGCAACGAGCCGCGCTCGACAGTCGGGGCGTTGGCGGAACTCATGCGGCCAGGGCCTCGTGGCGGACGATCAGCGCATCTTCCCGCTCGGGTGTGATCGCGGCGCCGAGGTAGTGGTCCAGGTCCAGGTGCTGAATCAGCATGCGCTGTTTGCCGTGCGCCGTGCGTTCGATGACCGCGACCTCTTGCACGTCGACCTCGCAGCCACCCTGGGTCTTGTCGCGCACCGCCGCCGCCATGCGCAGCTTGTCTGCGGCGCTCAGGCCGTGGGCGGTGACGACTTTCAGCGTCACCCGGCCTGGCCGCTGCTGTTCGAACTGGATGCGATCGACCTGACTGAGTTCGTGAAAGTGCGCCGCACCCAGCGTGGTGATGGACACCAGCCGGTGGTCGGCACAGACGACGAACTCCTGGCAGCGGCCTTCGATGCGCTGCATCACGAAACGAGTGGTGCCCTTGGTGGCGCCGCCGTACTGCGGCGCCTCGGCCCACACGCCCATGTCCCCGGTGCGGTAGCGCAGGAAGGGCATCACGTGGTTGTCGAAGCTGGTGCCGACGATCTCGCCCAGCACGCCGGGCTCGTCGATGACACGCCCTTGCGCGTCCACCAGTTCCGGCAAGCCGTAGAGCGGGAAGAATTCGGCACGCGCCTCGGCGCCGGTTGCCACCGCCATCAGCACACGTTCCGAATGCCCGTAGTGCGTGACGATGCGGGCGCGCGGGAACACCCGGCGCAACAGCGCCATCTGAAAGTCGTAGACGTTTTCCGAGGTCAGCAACACACCTTTGACGTGGTCGGTCCAGGCCGGTGCCGGGTTCCGATCGAGCCAGCGTGCGAGCGGGTAGAGCGCCGAGGGGAACGCGTGGATCAGCGGCGGTCTCAGGCGTTCGAGTGCCTTGACGTAGGCCGGCATGAAGCGCGGCTCCAGATGGTCGCTGCTGAAGAGCAGGTGGCGCTTGATCGGTTCGGTCGCCCACAGCCGCTCCCCCGGCGCTCCCGCGCGGGCCACGGTGCGGCCGCGCAGTGACAGGGCCCAATCGCTCGGCGATGCACCGAGCAGGCTGTGTTCGATGTGCCGCAAGTACGCGCTTTCCTTCGAACGCGACACGTGCCGGTGCAGATAGAAGGACATCGGTTCGGCCGTCGAGCCGCCGGTGAACATGGGCAGGCGCTGCGCGGCGTCGAAGTGCGGGTGCAGGTGCGCCGACAGGTCGGCCTTGATGGCGGCTTTCGACATCAGCGGAAGTTCGCGCAGGCGCTGCAGCGGATCGCTACGCAGGTTCAGCAAATGCCGGGCTTGGTCTGCGTGCGCCGGCACAGCGGCTGCGGCATGCAAGCTTGCTTCGAGCCGCGCAGCGATGTGTTCCCAGCGGATGTCTTGCGGCTGCGCTTGTGCGTCAGAGAGGAAACTGCCGTGCCGCGCACCCAGCCGCACTCGCTGCGGCACGGCCCGGTACACACGGCCGCCCAGCGCGCGCACCCACTCGGGCGCTTGCATGTACAGCCCCAGTGATGCGTGCAGCCTGTCCTCGAACGCCATGATGTCTTGTCGCGCACTGCACCACCGCGGCACCGTTCGTTTGCGATCCGGCAATCCTCCAATCGCGGGGTGACAACTGATGTGGTCCGGGTCGCAAGGCGTAGTCCGTTCGGCACGCGTGATTCCTTGCGGGACTGACACGGAACATTCACGAGCGCTCTTTAGGATCGCGGCTTCGAACCTCACTGCCTACGGAATCTCATGACTGCTCTGCCCCGCTTCGTGCCGCTGCTCGCCTGCCTCGTCGTGCTGTCTGCCTGCTCCGGAGGCGCCAAGGACAAGAAACTCGCGTCCCAGGTGGCCGTGAAGGTGAACGGCAGCGAGCTGTCGATCCATCAAGTGAACGCGCAGCTCTCGCGCTTGCAAGGGGTGCCGCCGGCGCAGCAGGATCTGGCCCGCAAACAGGTGCTCGATGGCTTGATCGAACAGCAGCTGTTGGTTCAGCAGGCTACCGAGAAGAAGCTGGACCGTGACCCCGAAGTGCTGGAGGCGATCGAGCAGAGCCGCGCGCAAATTCTGGCGCAGGCCTATGTGCAGAAGACCTTGACGGCGCAAGCCAAGCCGGGCGAGGACGCGGTCAAGAAGTACTACGCCGACAACCCGGCCCTGTTCTCGCAGCGCCGCGTGTTCCGCTTGCAGGAACTGGCCACCAACCTGCCGGCCGAACGGGTGGACGAACTCAAGTCGGTGGTGGCTGCCGCCAAGTCGATGCCCGAGGTGGCGGCCTGGTTGCAGAAGAACAAGTTCCAGGTGGCCGGCAATGCGGCCGTGCGCGGTGCCGAGCAGTTGCCGATGCAGCAGGTGCCGGCGATCAGCGCCATGAAAAACGGGGAGATGGCGGTCTTCCTGTCCGACCGCAAGGTCACGGTGTTGCAGGTGCTGGCGTCGCAGGAGCAAGCGCTCGACGAAGCCAAGGCCACGCCGCTGATCGAGCAGTACCTGACCACGCGCAAGCGTGACGAGTTGGCGCGCACCGAGGTCAAGCGTCTGCGCGACAGCGCGAAGATCGAATACGTCGGTGACTTCGCCAAGCTGGCCGAATTGAAGCTGCCCGCCGCGGGCGATGCGGCCACGCCTGCCATGCCGGCAAAGACGGAACAGGGCAAGGCGGCCGAGCCCGTGGTTGCCAGCGGCGGTACGGCAGCGGTGGACAAGGGTGTGGCCGGCTTGCGCTGAGCCCTCTCGCGAATCTTCACTCCCCATGTCTCGATTTCTCGTGAGCGCGCGCTGCCTGCTGGCGGCCGGCTTGGCGATGTGCCTGGCACTGCCAGCATTGGCGCAGCCGGCGGTGTCGGGCAAGACCCTCGCGCTCGGTGCGGGCGACCAGCTGCGCATCAGCGTCTTCCAGAACCCCGAGTTGACGCTCGACACGCGTGTCGATGGTGACGGGCGCATCACCTTCCCCTTCCTGAACGCGTTCGACGTGGCGGGCAAAACGACCGCGCAGGTCGAGCAGCTCATCGCGCGCGGCCTCGAACAAAAGGATGTGCTGAAAAAGCCCCAGGTCAGCGTGTCCTTGTTGCAGTACCGCAGCCAGCAGGTCGCGGTGCTCGGCTATGTCAACCGCCCGGGCCAGTACGTGCTCGACATGACCTACACCGTCAGCGGTGCGCTCGCGCAGGCGGGCGGCGTGGGAGCGGGCGGTGCCGACGGGGCGATCCTGAGCCGCTACGAGAACGGCGAATCGAAGAACATCGAGATCGACCTGGTGAACATGTTCCGCCCCGGCGCCTCGCGCACGGCCGACATCGTCGTGCAGCCTGGCGACGTGCTCTACGTGCACCGTGCGCCCTCGTTCTACATCTACGGTGAAGTGCAGCGCCCCGGCATGCAACGCCTGGAGCGCGACATGACGGTGATGCAGGCGCTGTCTTCCGGCGGCGGGCTCACCCAGCGCGGCACCGAGAAGAACCTGCGCATCACGCGGCGGGCCGAAGACGGCAGCCTGCGCACGCTCGACGTGAAACTCGACACCCAGTTGCAAGCCGATGACGTGATCTATGTGCGGGAGAGTCTGTTTTGAACCTCGGTCAATTCTTGCGCGTGATCGTCGCCCGTTGGTGGGTGGTGGTGCTGGTGTGCGGCGCGATGGTGGGCGCCACCGCGGGCATCACGGCGCTGTTGCCCAAGCAGTACACGGCGACGACGACGATGGTGATCGAGCCGCGCGGGACCGACGCGCTGGGCAGCGGCGCCAGCGCCGGCACGCCGATGCTCGCGCAGACCTATCTCGCGACGCAGATTGACGTCTTGCAAAGCGAGCGTGTGGCTCGGGAGGTGGTGAAGTCCCTGGGCATCGACCGCAACCCCTCCGCCGTTCAGCAGTGGCGGGACACTACACAGGGAATCGGCTCCGTCGACGCTTACTTCGCAGGCCTGCTGACGAAGAAGCTCGAAGTGAAACCCTCGCGCGAAAGCTCGGTCGTGGCCTTGAGCTTCACGGGCACCGATCCGCAGTTCGCGGCCCAGGTGGTCGAGGCCTTCGCCAAGACCTACATCGCCACCAGCCTGGAGCTGCGCAACCAGCCGTCGAAGCTCTACGCCTCGTGGTTCGACGAACAGTTGAAAAGCCTGCGCGCCGACCTCGAAACCGCGCAGGCCAAGGTGTCGGCCTATCAGCAACGCAACGGCATCGTCGCCAACGACGAACGGCTCGATGTGGAGAGCATCCGCTTGCAGGAACTGTCGCAGCAATTGGTGCTGGCGCAGTCGCAATCGGTCGACTCCCGCTCGCGCTCCGACACCAGCACCGCCAGCGTGAGCAGCGTGCCCGAAGTGGGCTCGACACCGGTGGTGCAGAACCTGCGCTCCGAGTTGCTGCGCACCGAAACACGTTTGCAGGAAGCCAGCCAGGTGTACGGCGCCGCCCACCCGACGCTCGAGCGCCTGCAAGCCGAACTGGCAAGCCTGCGCGAGCGACTGCAAACCGAACTCGGCAATGCGAATGTCAGCGTGGCCACGGTGGCCGCGGTGTCGGACCGGCGCGAGGGCGGCGTGCGCAACGCTGTCGCGGCGCAGAAGCAACGTGTGTTGCAGATCAAGCAGCAGCGTGACGAGATGTCGACCTTGCAACGCGAAGCCGAAAACGCTCAACGTGTGTTCGACGTGGCCTTGCAGCGCCTGGCGCAGACGCGCCTGGAAAGCCAGAACACGCAGACCAATGCCTACATCCTGAACTCGGCCGCGGTGCCCGGTGAACCGAGCAGCCCGAAAGTGCAACGCAACCTGATGCTGAGCGGGGTGCTCGGTCTGTTGATGGGATTGGCCGCGGCGTTCCTGGTGGAACTGGTTGACCGCCGCATACGCAGTGCCGACGATCTGGAAGCGGGCCTGAAGTTGCCGATGCTCGGCTCTGTTCCGCGCGCCGCGCCGCGCCGCCGCGACCCGGCTGCCTTGGCATGGCGCGGCCCGATTGCCGCGCCGCAGGGGAGCTGACGTGGCACGCAATCTGAAAATCGCACCGGCTGATTGGCCCGAAACCATCTTCGATCCGTCCACCGGCAAACACGAAGATAACCCGGCCTCCGCGCCTGCAGGTGCGACTGTCGGCATGAGCCCGCCGGGCCGCTCCAAGGGCGAATACCGAAGTGCGCAGCACGAAGGTGTCCCAATGAGCCGGCTCGGCAACATCCTGGTCGAGCTGGGCCGGCTCGAAGCGCCGCAGGTCGATGCCGTGCTCGCGCAGCAGGCGCAAAACCCGCGGCGCTTCGGCGAGTTGGCGATCGCGCTCGGCATGGTGGTGCGTGCCGACATCGACCTGGCTTTGGCACGGCAGTTCGATGTCGATTTCATTCCTTCCACCTTCGACGAAGAAGCGGCGGTGCTGCTGCCCACGCAGGGCCGCGATGCGCAAGCCGAAGTGTTCCGCTCGGTGCGCTCGCAGCTCGTGTTGCGCTGGTTCGGCCCTGAGCCCGAACAGCGCACGCTGGCCATCGTGAGCCATGGCGACGGTGAAGGCCGCAGCCATGTCTGTGCGCACCTCGCAATGCAGCTGGCCCAGCTCGACGAAGACACGCTGGTCATCGATGCCGACCTGCGCAAGCCATCGATGCACACCTTCTTCGGTGTCGATAACCGCAGCGGCCTGACCGACTACCTGGCGCGTGACGTGGCCCGCGCCCCCATCCGCGCCGTACCCGGCCAGCCACGCTTGCACCTGCTGCCGGCGGGCTCGGCCAAGCCCGATGCGCAGGCGTTGCTGGAGCGCCGGCAATTTGCGCAGTTGCTCGGCGTGCTCGCTCAGCGCTATGCCTTCATCCTGATCGACACGCCCCCCGCATCGCAGTACAGCGAAGCGCTGACGGCCGCCGTGCGCGCCAGCGGCTGCCTGCTCGTGACGCGGCGCAACCGCACCCGCCTGGCCGATGCGCAGCGCCTGTCCGACAAACTCACGCGGCACAGCGTCGAAGTGCTCGGCGGCGTCATGAACGAACGCTGAAACCCACACCATGTCTTCTGTCCTCGAACAAGTGCCGGCCCGCCCGCTGCCCGCCCTGCTGGCCTGGGCGCCGCTGGCCCTGGGCGTGCTGGCCCTGCTGCTGCCGACCTACCTGCGCCTGAATGGCACGCTCTGGAACGACGAGGCCTATGAGCACGGCATCATCGTCACCCTGGTTTTCTGGTGGCTCGCCTGGCGCAAGCGCGAGGAGCTTCAAGTCCTGCCGACGGCCGGTGCGCCGGTGGCGGGTGGCATCGTCCTGTTCATCGGCTTGTTTTTCTACTTCGTCGGTCGTTCGCAGAACCTGCCCCTGTTCGAGGTCACGGCGCACATTCCGATCCTCGCCGGTGTGCTGTTGCTGGTCTGGGGCCCGGCGGCGCTGCGCGCCTTGTGGTTCCCCTTGCTCTTTCTCGTGTTCATGATTCCGCTGCCGGGCTTCGTGCTGGTGGCGATGACCTCGCGGCTCAAGCAGTACGTGTCGGTCGCGGCCGAGACCTTGCTGTACCACGCGGGCTACCCGATCGCGCGCGACGGGGTCGTCATCTCGATCGGGCCCTATCGCATGCTCGTGGCCGACGCCTGTTCGGGGTTGAACTCGATCTATTCGCTCGCCGCGCTCGGCGTGCTCTACATGCACCTCACCTACCAGAAAGGCTGGCTGCGAAACGGGGTGCTGCTGGCCGCCATCGTGCCCATCGCCTGTGTCGCCAACGTGGTTCGCGTGATGGTGTTGATCCTCATCACTTACCACTTCGGCGACGAAGCGGGGCAGGGCTTCCTGCACAGCACCTCCGGCGTCTTGCTCTTCGTCTTCGCGCTGCTGGCCTTGCTGGGCATGGATGAATTGATGAAGCGTGTGATGCGCCCGAGCCGGAGTGCCGAATGAACGTGAAACCCGTCTCGTGGATTGCGGGTGTCGCAATGCTCTGTTGCGCCGCGCTGGCCAGTGCGTGGCGCCCTGTTGCCGTGGCCAACCCGGGCTTTCAACTCGAAGCCCTGATCCCCGCGCAGTTCGGTGGCTGGCGTGTCGATGCCAGCGTGATTCCCATTTCGCCCACGCCCGACGTGCAGCAGAACCTGGACAAGCTCTACGGCCAGATCGTCTCGCGGGCCTACGTGAACGATCGAGGCGAACGCATGATGCTGGTGGTGGCCTACGGTGGTGACCAGTCCGACAGCCTGAAGGCGCACCGCCAGGAGGTTTGCTACACCGCGCAGGGTTTCATCGTGCGCGACGTGCACAAGGACACGTTGAACGCGGCAGGCGCCTCGGTGCCGCTGGTGCGCATGCATGCCGAGAAGGCTGATCGTTCGGAGCCGGTGTCCTACTGGTTCACGATGGGGGACCGGGTGGTCATCGGGCGGCTCGACCGATTGATCGCGCAGATCGGCTATGGCCTGGCGGGCAAGATCCCCGACGGTTTGCTGGTGCGCGTTTCCAGCATCTCGAGGGATGCCCCGGCCAGCTTTGCTGCGCAAGACGAATTCCTGCGCGGTCTGCTCGGCGCGGTCAGCGCGCCAGTTCGTCACCAGTTGGCTGGTGGCTCCGGCGCCTGAGCGCCGTCGGTCAGCACACGCTGCTCAGCGTCGCAAGGATTCTCTGTTCAGCTGAAGCAGCGACTTGATCGCGAAGTTCATCAGTCTGCGAGCTGGGATGCGGGCACGGCCTTCCAGGCGCTTGCCGAAGTAGCCCGCGAGAACCTGCGGCCCCAGGCCGGAGGCGAGAGTGCACACCTCGAACCAGCTGCTGGCGATCACGTCGTCGAGGGCCTGCTGCGGGTAGATCTGCACCGCATGGTTGACCAGCGACAGCTTCCGCAGCCAATCGAACACCTCACCGAGCTTCTGGCGGCTCACCGGGGCGCCGGGATTTGCGGCGTGCAGATGCAGCCCCAGTTCGAACGGGCTGGGTTCCAGCCCCATCAACCGCAACTGCTCGGTCGCGATGCGTTGCCGGCATTCGTCCATCAGTTGGGGTTTTGTCGAAGTCAGGCTGGTGGGGTGGATGCGGTAGTGCAGCAGCAACTCTGGCAAGTTGCACATCCGCCCGAGGCGCGCTGCGCGAACCATGAACTCGTAGTCTTCGGCCATGCGGTAGTCGGTGCGGTAACGCAGCGTCTCGAACACCCGCCGGCGAAACATCATGCTCGACACGAAGAACGCGTTACGGAACAGCAAGGTCGGCGGGATGCGCGCGGACTCGGCCTCCGGTTGATGGACCGGGCCATACAGCAGCCCTTCCGGATTCATGTACTGCATTCGACCGCCGCAGCCGACGAGATGGGTGTCGGCCTGAAGCGCAGCCACCTGTGTGGCCAGACGCAGCGGTGGCGACACATCGTCGGAGTCGAGCAGTGCAATGAACTGGCCGCGTGCGTTGGCGATGCCGGTATTCCGCGCCGCGGCCAGGCCCAGGTTGCGCTGGTGCCGAACGATGCGCACGCGACGGTCGTCGAACGAACGAACCACCGCCATGCTGCCGTCGGGCGTGCAGTCGTCCACCACGATCAGCTCGAACTGGGGCAGCGTCTGGCTGAGCACGCTGTGAATCGCCGCGCCGACATACTTTTCGACACCGTAGACCGGCATCACCACACTTACCAGGGGCGCGTCCATCGCCGCTCAGCCGGTGAAGGTGCAGATCAGGTATTCGCCACGGCTGGCCAGCAGCACGGGCCGCGCGCGCAGGGCGGCCAGGAAGCGGGCGCCGGCGCCGGGGCGCAGATGGTCGTGCAACTCGATCGCCACGGTTCGCACCCGGTTCATCCAGTCGGGCGCCGCTTCGAACAACTCGTACTCGCTGCCCTCGATGTCGATCTTCAGCAAGTCGATGGAAGCGATGCCTCGCTCGGCCATCAGCGTCTCCATACTGACGGCGCGGACGGCTTCGGTGGCGCCACGATCGTCCGCCGCTGCGGTGGGCACATGCGCCCACTTCGCCGCGCCCGGGTTGGCCACGGCGACGACGCCGTCGTGTGGCCAGAGCCCGGCATGCACGCACTCGATGTTGGGATAGGCCGCGGTGTTGCGGCGCAGTTGCTCAAAGTTCTCGGCCTCGAACTCGATGGCGACGATGCGGGCGGCGGGAAAGCGCCGTGCCAGATACAGCGAAGCGAGACCGATGTTCGCGCCGACATCGACGATGGTTTGGGGTGCCGGCCCCGGCACCGCGAAATCGAGGTCGCCGCGCAGGAAGATCTGGATGAAGGTGGCGGCGTCGCTGCTCAATCCACGCAATTCAACGCCGGCGGAGAGCCCGGGAACAGCGAGCATGGTGCGCCCCGACTTGCGCATCGCATGCCGCAGGCTGCGCGCGATGTGCCAGGCGGTGGCAGCCCCGAAGCTCGTGGCGAGTTCGAAGAAAAGGCGGGCGAGTTCGAAGCCTTGTTGCAGGCGTTGGCGGTCGGCTGGCATGGCTCGAACTGTCGCGTGTTGCGGTGTCAGGGGTGTGAACCGGCCAACGGCGGCGCGTACGCGCTGCGGCGGAGCCACGGGTTCGTGTAGAGCGTGCGTGTCGTTCTCCAAAGTGCCGCCATGCCGATGTACAAGGCGGCAAAACTTGCCGAGCCACAGACCACCCGCGCCAGTGCGCTGCCGACCGCAATGTGGGACAGGCCGAAACCCGTCACGGTGGCTGCGATCGCGGTGAGGCCGCCCAGCCAAACCATCTCGCGCCAAGCCTGGATCGATGCCCAAGCCGTGTTGCAACGGGCCGCGACGTGGGCGATGTTCCAGGCGGAGCCCAGCCACATCGCGGCCAGGCTGCCCAATGCGATGCCCGGCAAGCCGGCGTGGCTGGCACCCAGGTAAGCAGCGGCGCTGCCACCGACGAGCAGCACGACGCCCGAACGCATCACGAAGCGGCCGTCGCCGAGGGCCTGCACGACGGTGCTCATCTCCAGCACACACACCGCATACGCAATCGCGTAGAAACGCGCAGGCCATGCGGCGTTCAGGTAGGCCGGTGTGTACACCAGCGAGATCGCATCGGGCGCCACCGCCACGAACGCACCGATGAGCGGGAACACCACCAGTGCTGTCGCCAGGTTCGCTCGGCGGTTGACCTGCAATGCAGCCTGCAGTTCGCCAGCAGCGAACAGCCGCGCGACCTCGGACACCGTGGCGCTGGTGAAGGTCTGGCGTATCACGCTGATGATGGGAACGATGGCCAGCGCGATCGAGATCGTCGCCACGCCGGCCGGATCGAACAAGCTCGCAGCGACCCAGGCGTCAGCTTGACCCCGCAGCGCAAAGAGGCTGGCGCCGAGGCCGAAGCCGATGCCGTAGCGCACCTGGGTCGAGGCCAGCCGGGCATCGAGGCGCAGGCTGCCGAAGGCGCGGCTCGATCGGGCAAACCACACCACCAGGCACAAACGCGCCGCGGCGAGCGTGATCATGCCGATCACGATGCCGTTCAGACTCTTCGTGAACCACGCCGCACCACCGAGCAGGGTCACCCGCAAGAGCGTCTGGACCATGGCCAGCCGGGCCTGGCTGCGAGGCTGGCCCGCGATCAGGCCGATGTGGTCGAAGGGCAGGGACGCCATCCAGGCGCAGACGAAGATGGGAACGGCCCACGGAGGAAACAGCTGCTGCACATGCGGCCCGGCCAACAGGCGCAGCAAGGGTGTCGCGAACAGGCCCGCCAAGCTACCCACCAGCACCAGGTACGTGAGCGTGTTGCCCAACAAGGCGCCACGGCGCTCCAGCGGATGGCGTGGCGCGAGGTAGATCAGGTTCAGGGCCATGTTCAAGGACAACACGAGCGCCGCCGTTTGCGCCGTCATCCAGAGGATGCGATAGCCCCCGAATTCTTCGGGTGCCAGTGTGCGCACCAGCAGCGCGGGCAGCAGCATCTGGGCCAGGTAGTCCGCGGCGCTGGCGGCACCCAGCCAGAAGGTGGCGCGCCGGTTCACGCCGCCTGCCCTGCGGTGGTGGGCACGGGCGCGAGTTGCCGCACGATGCCGGCGTAGCGGGCGAACATGGTGTCGGCGCTGAACTGGCTGCGTGCCTTGGCCATCGCGCGTTTGCCCAGCGCCGCGCGCATTGACGGGTCGCGCAGTCGCGACAGTGCGTCGGCCAGGGCCGCTGCGTCGTCGCGTGCGATCAGCAGACCCGTCTCGCCGTCGGTGATCTGCTCTTGCACACCGCCCGCGCGCGTGGCAACCACGGCCTTGGCCATCGCCATCGATTCGAGTATCGACAGGGAGAAGGCCTCGTGGTCGGACACCAGGCACATCGCATCGCAGGCGCCGATGAAGGGCACAACGTCTTGCTGGTAGCCAGTGATGTGGACGGCGTGCGCAACGCCGAGCGCTTGCGCCAGCGCCTCGATGCGCTCACGCTCCGGGCCATCACCGATCAGCAGGGCGTGCAGGGCCTCGCCTCGTTGCCAAAGCAGGGCGAGCGCATGCAGCAAGAGATCATGGCGTTTCTCGGGGCGCAACACGGCGCACAGGCCGACCACCAGATCGTCGTCTGCGAAGCCCAATGCGGCGCGCGTCGCCGCGACGGCCTCGGCTGGCTGCGGACGAAAGCGTTCCACGTCGATGCCGTTGTGCACGCAGTGGTCCGGCCGGGCCCGGATGCCTGCTCGCCGCCAATGCTGGCGCTGCAACTCGCAGACGTAGGCCACCGCGCCGGGCACCCGCATCAGCCGCGGATAGAGCCAGCGCTTGAGCGCGCTGTCTTCGTGCGGCAACTCGATGGTGTGCATGATCTGCAACATCGGTGCGCGCTTCGAGAACAGCGTTGCCAGCCACGCGAAGGCCAGCGGGTACTGGTTCACGGTGATCGCGACGTCGGGCGCGTCGGCCCGGATCAGGCGGCGATACACGCGCAGCGCAGCCAGGTCGATGGCGCCGCGCCGAGTGAGCTGCACGGCGTTCAGGGTGGCGGGCGTACGGTCTTGTCGTCGCAGACCCTCGGCGGCAGACAACGCGATCACACGCACGTCGAACCCTCGCGCCGTCAGCGCGTCGGCCAGCGCGAGCGAATGGCGCTCCGCCCCGCCGATGCCGAGCGAATTCAGCACGATGTCGACCCGCGTCGGGCGAGAGGTTGTCATGCCGTTCGTCACGAGGCGAGTGCCTTCGACACCGCTTGAAGATACGGTTGCAGCACCGACTCGCGGTCGTAGCGCTTGCGCATGAACTCGCCGCAATCGCGGGATATGCGGGCCAGGCGCTCGGGCTCGCCGAGCAAGGTCTCGATCTGCGCCGCCATCTGCTCGGCCGACTCGACACGCACGCCCAATTCGTGCCGCGCGACCAGACCGTCCGGGTCGAAGAAGGACACCGTCGGCACCTCGCGCGCCCAGGCTTGCAAGAAGGTGTTCGGGAAGCCCTCGATCAGCGAGGTGCTGGCGAACAGGCGTGCCCGCCGCACGAGTGCAAGCGTGTCGTGGTAGCCCACCCGGCCATGCAGGGTCAGGTTCGGAATGCCCTGTGCCAGCGCGCGGACCTTGAGGAACACCTCGGGCTCGTCCCGCATGCTGCCGCCGACCATGTGGAAGCGGCGGCTTGGCAGTCGCAGAGCTGCCTCCACGAAGAGTTCGGGCCGCTTCAAAGTGCGCATGTTGGCGACCCACAGGACATCGATGTCGCGCTCGCCGCGCAAGGAGTCGGCCGCTGGCAAATCGATGGCCATCGGCACCACGGCGGCTTCGATGCCGTAGTGGGTGCGCAGCAAGCCGGCCTGGTGCTCGGTTTGCGCCAGCACCCAGTCGGCGTGACGCAGACCACGGTGGTAGAGCCAGCGGTCGCGGGCGTGTTTGACGAGCAAGCGGTCCGGATCACAGTCCGTGTCGGACGCCACGCGGAAGATCATGCGTCGGCGGTGGCGCTGCGCGAACCAGGCCACCCAACCCACCAGAGCGCCGGCGCACGACACGTAGTAGACGTCGGCGTCCGCACGCCGGAGCGCGCTGTGCAAACGCGTCCAGCGCGGATGCACAAAACGCAGCACCGGCCAGCCAGCGTCGGCGCGGAAGCTCTTGAGCACACGAACGCCGTGCGCCTGCATGTCGTCGGCCTGGCCGAAATCGGCCGTGACCAGGCTCACTTCGTGGCCCGCCGACGCGAACATCGTGGACAGCAGGCTGTGCTGGACTTCCTCCCCGCCGATGCGATGCGCCTCGTAGCCCGGCACCAAGGCCGGGAAGGCATCGAGGTTGACGAAGCACAGTCGGGGCCGACGCGGGCTCATGGCGCTGCGGTGGGCAGGTCCGATGCCGCGCGTCGCCGTGCCATGCGCGCGCGGTAGCCCAGCGCTGCGCCGATGCCGAACCACATGAGCGTTTGTGTTGCGGTGGGCGTGAACCGATCGTCGCTGATGCCCTGCACGAAGAGCAGCGGGATCGTCACGGCCGCGCCGGCGAAGAAGTGCTGGAAGAAGGGATCGTCGGCCTCGCGGCTGGCGGCGCGAACCTGGGTCCAGGCCCATCCGAAGAAGCCCATCACGGCCACGAAGCCGAGCAGGCCCATGTCGAGCAACAGACCGAGGTACGCGTTATGGGTCTGCGCCACCGAGATGACCCCGCTGCGCGCGGGCGGTGACCACAAGATCGACATCAGGCCCCCGCCGACCAGCGGCGAATCGAGGATCACCGGAATCACATGGGGCCAGATCGCATCGGCACGTCCTGCCGAAATCGCCGATTGGTCCCCGGCCGACACGCCGGTACTGGCCCGTTCGACGACTGCGTCCGGCAGTGCGAAGGCCACGCAGGCTGCCAGCACGACTGCGGCCGCCGCCGAGCGCGGGCTGTTGGCGTGCAGCAGGAAGGCCACGAAGATCACCAGCAGGCCGAGAAAGCCACCGCGCGAAAACGTCAGCAGCACCGTGCCGCCGAAGGTCGCCGCGCAGACCGCCAGGGCGAGCCACGTCAGGCCGCGTGCACCGCGCAGGGAGAACAGCGCCAGCGCCAGCGCGGTGTTGAGCAGCAGGCTGATTTCATTGGCATGCATGCCGAGGCCCGAGAGCACACCGCGCGCATGGGTCGATCCGAGCACGTTCAGGCTCAGGCCGGACTCCACCTGCACGTAGCCGACCAGGCCGCACAGGCCCAGCGCGGCCAACAGGCTCGGCACGATGTAGATGCGGGGGTTCGGTGCATCGCGGAACACCATGGCGACGAGCAGGGCGAAGACGACCAGGAACATCGGCCGCGTGTACACATCGCGCAGGTAGCCGCCACCGTCTTCGAAGGCGATCGCGCGGATCTGGTGGTAGTAGTCCGGGATCTGATCCACCGAAGAAAAACCGTGAAGTGCCGCCAGGCCGATCGGCAGCACGTACAGCCAGAGCAGCACGCGTGGCATCGGGGGCAGACCCAGCGCGGTGTGGCGAAACCTGGCGTTCAGCCAGGCCAGCGCAAGCGAGGCCAGGGTCGCCGCGGTGAGGATGTTCACCGGATTCATGCCGGTAACGCCCATCACCTGACGCGGCACCACGACCGTCTGCGCCAGCGGGAACAGCAGGCACATCCACCAGACGCCGAAGCGGTGCGCCAGCAAAACGCTGGCCGCGAGCATCGCGACCAGGCCGAACAGCAGCGCGAGCTCGCCCGACAAGGCGGCCAGTGCACCGAGCAAGATCGCAGCGCCCAGCGTGGCACCGACGACGCCGACGGCGGGGAGCTGGCGCCGAAAGGAAAGGGGCAATTGCACAGGCGGGCCGGAGCTGGGGAATGAACGGATGGAGGCAGTTCGGCTTGGCGCTGAACCGATCCCGCGGGCTGCACACTGCGCCGAGTGGACAAGGATGAAATCTAGTCGGCCACTGTTTCACCGGCGTGACACGCCGTGTCACGCGGCAGACATGGGGGCTGTCTAAGGTCCGCTCATCGTCGTTCACGAGTTCTCGCTTTGCAGCCTTTGCGTCATGAAGTCCTTGCCGGCGGCTGATCCAGGCTTGACGAGGCGGCACGCCGTGCTCGGCCTGGGCGCGCTGGCGCTGGCCGCGTGTTCGGGCGGTGCCGAACAGGCAGTGCCTGCACCCGCGCCCGCGCCGTTGCCGGGTGGACGCATCTGGTACGTTGACCCCGCCGCAGGCAGCGATGCATCGCGAGGAACGGCGGCAGACACGCCGCGCCGAACCCTTCCGACACTGACCGCCGGAGACACGGTGCTGCTGCGCGGCGGTACGACGTTGGTGGAACTCGGCGACTACGACCCGCGTGTGCCCGATGTGCGCTTCGACAGTTACGCGCTGGCGAGCGATCCGGTCGGAACGTCCAAGCCGGTGTGGACCTTGAGTGCCACCGCGAACTTCATCGTCTGGACCGGCGACCTCGAAGGCCTGGTGTTTCGCAACATCGTCTTCGCCGTGCCGCCGGGGCAGACGGGCCGCCCGGCGTTCAGGTTGACAGTGCGCAGGCCGCTGCTGCGGGCTCCTGTGTTCGAGGTTTGTGATTTTGTCGGTGACGACGGTTCCTTCTACGCCGACATCAGCGCCGATTGCGCAGGCCTGAGCTTTCGCGCCTGCACCTTCACGTGCGCGCGGGCACTGAGCTACACCTACGGTGCGTCTGCGGCCGTCTTCATCCTGGCCACCTCGGGTGGCAGGCCCTTCGATGTCAGCGGCATGGTGTGGGAAGACAACCAGATCACCCACCCGGCAGGCCTGGGCATGCTGATCCGTTCCGGGTCGAGCAGCGACGACGATCAACTGCGCTTCGCGGGCAGGTTCGTCGACGCCGCGTTCCGGCGCAACCGCTGGCACGACTGCGCGACCTCGGGCGTGTTCCTGCGCTGCGGTTTCCACGGCGCGATCACGATCGACGCGGCCAGGCACTATGGCTGGGACGGCCTGCTGTTCGAGGACAACGTCATCGAGAACAACGGTGGCGCCGGCGCGTCGATCGGCTCGAACGTGCGCGACACCCACCGCATCACAACGATCCAGCGCAACCGGGTGATCGGCAACGGGCGTCTGCACGGCACCACCGGCGGTTTGCAGTTGATGGGGTTGCGTGGCGCGCTGGTGCAGGACAACGAGTGCCGCGACAACTGGACCACCGGCCTCTTCGACGGCGTCAACCTGTTCATGGACATCTTCGACGAAGCGACCGACGAGATGCAAACGGCCGGCGCGGTGGGCTGCGTCGTGCGGCGCAATGTGTGCAGCGGCGCACGGGGTGCCGGCGGGGCCGGCTACGCCGACTGGTTGGCGCAACAGCACGACAACCCCAACAGCTCGAACGCGCCCAGTTCCGGAATCCGCCTGTACTTCGCTCACGGCAACCACGTCTATGCGAACGTGCTCGGCGACAACGGCTCGGGGGTGGCCTGCGACAAGAGTGCCGACAACTGGATCTTCAACAACACCGCTGTCGGTTGCACGATGGGCTACTACGACGGCGTCGGCCTCGGAACGCGCGGCAACCACTACCTCAACAACCTCAGCTTCGATTGCGATTGGGATCACTATGGCCTCGGCACGGACGGCTGGACTCTGCCCGAAGCGACCTCCGGCGAGGTGGCCTTGAGTGCGGTGCAGGGCACGGTGGTGATCTTGTCGGGGGCGGGGCAGTTCCCGCTGGTGCGCTGGGCCGTGGCGGGCCGCAACTTCTTCGTGCGCGAGCGGGCCGATCTGCAGGGTGACGGCGGCCTGGCCGTGGTCTCGGTGAAGCACAGCGACGACGAGGTGCAGGTGCATGTGCTGCGCCCGTTCTCGTCGTTGCGGTTCGCGGCGGGTGAGTTGCTGATCGGCGCGATGGAGCCTTACCTGGCTCTCGGCCGGGAACGCAATGCGCGCTGTGCGGCGCGCGTGGGCTCCTTGAAGGAGATCCCGCCAGGTGTTGATGATGTGCTGCTCTATCCGCAACTCGATGCGAACCTGGCGCCCTATGCGTCTTCCCCTTTGCGTGGCGCTGGGGCGCCTCATCCCGAGGCCCTGCTCGCACCGATCACCGACAAATCGGGGCGGCCGTTCGGGCACGCTCCCACCATCGGTGCATTCGAGCCATCGACATGAATTGGGCGCGGCGATGGATACGCCGGATGCTGCTACCGTGGCGACCCGATCCGGTCGAACGCCTTCGACGCATGGGCATGCAGATCGGCCGCAACCTGAGTCTGCAGCCGGGGGTCGTGCTCGACGAAAGCCATGCCTGGCTGATCGACATCGGTAACGACGTCACGCTCGCGCCGCGTGTCGTCGTGCTGGCCCATGATGCCAGCACGAAGCGGGCGCTGGGCTACACGCGGATCGGCAGGGTGTCGATCGGCGATCGGGTCTTCGTGGGCGGCAACGCGCTGATCCTGCCGGGTGTTCGCATCGGCAGCGATTCGATCATCGGCGCCGGGAGCGTCGTCACGTCCGATGTGGCACCGGGCCAGGTGTGCGTCGGCAACCCGGCGCGCGCCGTGGCCTCGACGTCTGACTACCTGAAGAAGCGGCAGGAGCAGTTGGCGCACGGCCCGCGGTTCTGTCGTGAGTACACGGTCGGGGGCGAGGTCACCAGCGCGATGAAGCAGGACATGCTCGGCCGCCTGGCGGATCGGTTCGGATTCGTCGAGTGAAGTGGGATGCCTGTAGGCGCGTGCACCACATGGCCGGGCGCGTTCGCGTGGCTGTAACGGAATTTACGCAATCGCGAACTAGCATCGGATTCAAACGCATGGGCACACGGCTCCATGTGCGCGACGCCGCGGGCAGCGCGCGATCCGTTTCAAGGACCACACATGTGCGGGATCGTCGGGTTTGTCGGTACAGCCCGACCGGATGCACGAGCAGTGCTCGGTGCGATGGCGGACTCCATTGCGCACCGCGGGCCGGACGCCGACGGCTACTACGCTGCGCTCTTCGCCCACGGTGAGTTGCAGGTGGGCCTCGGCCACCGCCGCCTGGCGATCCTCGACCTGGCCGGTGGTGACCAACCGATCGCCAACGAGACCGGATCGGTGCAGATCGTCTTCAACGGCGAGATCTACAACCACCGCGCGCTGCGTGCCGAGCTGCGCGCGCGTGGCCATCACTTTGCTACCGGCTCCGACACCGAAACCATCGTGCACGCCTACGAGGAATACGGCTCGAAGTGTGTCGAGCACCTGCGTGGCATGTTCGCCTTCGCGATCTGGGACGCAGCCAAGCGGCAGCTCTTCCTCGCGCGCGACCGCTTCGGCGAGAAGCCGCTGTACTACGCCGAAATCAATGGCGACCTCGTGTTCGCCTCCGAGGTTCAGGCCTTTCATGCCTGGCCCGGCTTTTCGGCGAGGCTCAACACCGAAGCGCTGCCGCACTACCTGCAGTACCGCTACCTGCCTGGGCCGAAAACCTGGGCGCAAGGCGTCTACAAGTTGAGCCCGGGTTGCCACTTGACGTGGACGGCCACCGGCCTGCACGAGGCACGTTACTACCGCCCACACGATGGTTCGGCGCGCGCTGCCGGCCTGCCCGCTGGCATGAACGATGCCGAAGCGGCCGACGCCTTCGGCAGCAAGCTCGACGAAGCCGTGGGCCTGATGATGGACAGCGATGTGCCCTACGGCGCCTTCCTCTCTGGCGGGCTGGATTCTTCAGCCATCGTCGCCCTGATGGCGCGGCACAGTTCTTCGCCGGTGCGCACCTTTTCAGTCGGTTTCGCCGAGCAGGGTTTCAGCGAACTCGGTTATGCGGCGACGGTGGCCAAGCGCTTCGGCACCCAGCACACCGAGCTGATGGTGCATGACCGCGAGCTGATCGACTGGCTGCCGCAAGTGGCCGCGATGCGCGATGCGCCGGTCGCAGAACCCGCCGACGTGCCCATCCATCTGTTGGCGCGCGAAGCGTCCAAGTCGGTGAAGATGGTGCTCACCGGCGAGGGCAGCGACGAGGCGCTCGGCGGCTACCCGAAACATGTGTACGAGCGCCTCGCCGCGCCTTATCTGGCGCTCCCGCGTGGGTTGCGGCGCGGCGTGGTGGAGCCGCTCGTGCGCGCGCTGCCGTATGGCGCCCGGCGCATCAAGATCGCGGTCGACGCGCTCGGTGTCGAAGGTTTCGAGGAGCGCATGCCACGCTGGTTCGGCGCCTTGTCGAGCGCCGAGGTCGCGCACCTGTGCGGGCGCGCACCGGCCCGGCTGGTGAATGGCGCCAGCTACCCGTTCGAGTCGGCTGCCGATGCATCCGCGTTGCGGCGCATCCTCTTCTTCGACCAGACCAGCTGGCTGCCCGACAACCTGCTGGAGCGTGGTGACCGCATGACGATGGCCGCATCCATCGAAGCGCGCATGCCCTTCATGGATCACCAGCTGATCGAACTCGCGGCCTCGTTGCCCGACCACCAGCGGGTGCGCGGCACGGCCACCAAACGCGTGCTGCGCGAGGCCGTCGGCGCCTTCCTGCCGGCGGAAATATCGGCGCGTCGCAAGGTGGGCTTTCGCATGCCCATTCACTTGTGGCTGCACACGACGATGCGCGACATGTTGATCGACTGCCTGCTCGGCCCGGCCTCCGTCACCGGCCAGTTGCTCGACCGTGGCACCGTGAAGCGCTATGTCTTCGAACACCTCGAAGAGCGGCAGAACCACGAGAAGCTGTTGTGGATGCTGCTCAACTTCGAACTCTGGGTTCGGCAGTCGCGGCTCGCGGTATGAGCTGGCGGGGCTATCGCCGGTCGGCCAACATGCGTCGGTACGTGTCGATCAAGGGCGGCAGTGTGGCCTCTTCGCTGTAGAGCGCGCGCACCCGCTGGCGGGCGCGCTGAGACAGCGTGACCCAGCTGTCGGTCAGCAGGATGTCCTCGATGACCGCGGCGTAGTCCGAAGCCTGTGCCGCCACCGGCAGCACCACACCGGCATCACCGACCACGCTGCGGGTGAAGCCCTGGTCGCTGCACACCGGCACGAGCCCGAGCGACATGGCTTCGTTCAAGGCGTTGGAGTGGCCCTCGCCATCGTGGCGTGACGCGAAGATGAAGAAATGCGCCGATGCGGCACGCTGCAAGATCGCCTCCACCGGCAAAGCAGTGCTCCAAGTGACGGGCAGCTTCATGTGGCGTTGGCGCAGTTCGGCGACGAAGGCCGCGGGCCCGTCGCCGATCAGCTCCAGTTCGACTGCGTGGCCGCGGGCCAGCAGCACGACCAAGGTGGACAAGGCCGTCTCGATGCCTTTCTCTGCAACGAGGCGCCCGAAGTAGATCAGGCGCACCGGGGTGTTGCGGTCGAGAGAACGCACCGCCGGTGTCTGCCGCAGTGCGGGGCCATCGACATAGTTCGGAAAGTGCAGCACCGGTGCCGGGCTTCGCTCGCGCACGAAGGGGATGTAGGCCTGACCCTCGACCGCGACCTGGCTCGCCAGGCGCAGCGTGCGGTCGATGGTGCCGCGGTACAGCACGCTGCCGCCTTCGTAGTGGCGCACGAAGCTGCCGGCGTGGATGTCCAGCAGCACCGGCTTGCCCACCCACCGCGCACACGCGACCAGCCAGGATTCGGCCAGCGCGAAGTGCATGTTCAAGGGCGTGAGGTGCAGCAGGTCGTAGTGTTTGCGCCGTGCGATCAGAAAGGCCGCAGTTCGCAGGAAGCTCGCGCCGTAGCGCAGCAACTTCGCAGCAGGCTGCGTCGTGACTTTCGGGTAGGGCAGTTCGGTCACGGTCACACTGCGCCGCAGCAGCGCGTCGCAGTTGCGCCGGTTGGCCGACTCGTAGCCACCGCCGGCCGGTTTGCCGACGGCCCCGATGGGGCCGCAGAAGGCCACGCGAAGGCCGCGCTCCCGCGTGTCGAACACGAAGGCGCGTATGCGGTCCACATAGGCCTCGAGCGAGCGGGTTTGCATGGCCGCATGCGCCTTGCGCCGCAAGCCGTCGCGCAGCGCCGCGTCCAGCAACAGACGGTCGATCGCCGCCCGCAATGCGGCCGCGTCGCCCACCGTCACCGCGAGCGCCGTGGTGCCCGCGTCCACATAGCCTTCGAGCCCCTGCACCCGCGTCGCCACGACCGGCACGCCGGCCTCGATGGCGCGGGCCAGGCGCACCTGGCCGGAGCTGGCGCGCTGCTCGCGCAAGACCAGGGCATACACCTCGGCGCTGTCGAGCAGGCGTTGGTGTTCTTCATGCGTGATTTCACTCAGCACCGTGGCGCGGCCGTCGTGGTTCAGCGCATCGACCTCCGCGCGGTCTTCGGCCGAACACACGATCGTCAGCGGCCAGGTGGCACCGCGCGCGGCATTGATGAGCGTGGGCCAGTCGCAGGCGGCACGCCCTGAGGAAAGCACATGGCGCGGCACGCAGGCCGGCGCGGGCAAGGCCTGGCTCGATGTGCGCACCATCGGAAAGGCAATGAAGGTGAAGCGCTCCAGCGGCAGACGGTACTTGCGCGCGTAGGCCTGCACTTCCCACGGCGTCATCACTTGCGCACCCACCAGCACGCGCGGCAGCAGGTTCGCGAACAGCCACACGTGCACGGCTTCCTTGATGCGTGCGACTGTTCCGTTCGGCTCGCCACGCAGGAACTCCACCAGATAGAGCCGCGGCGGGCGCGCTGAAAACAGCCGGTGCAGGACCAGCAAGGTCGGCAGGCCGCGGGCAGAGAAGGGGCACACGATGCGCTCGGCGTGGCGCGACACGAGGAACCAGAGCATGCCTCGCAGCAGTGGCAGCCGCTGGCTCCACCGCACCCAGTGCGCGGAGCAGCGGTCAGCGATGGCCTCATCCAACCCGCGTGCGCCGAAGGCTTGCAGGGCCTGGGCGTACCAGGCATCGACGAGGGTCATTTCAGCGCTTGAACTGCCGGATGTTGTGGGAAGAACCTGGGCCCGCGATGGCGTGCGCATGGTGCGTGGGCCCGCGCATCGCAGCGTCGTCCGGCCAGTGTGGGTGGATGTTCCAGTGGAACCGACCATGATGAAAGCCGTGTGACGCGTTCCGGTCTGGATCGGTGTGATGCGTCGCCACTCGCATCCGCGCCATCCGGACTACATGCCCTTCGGCCTTGTCATGCCGCCGGGATAGACGCAGCTCGATGCGGACCCGACAGTCACCTCCATGCATCGTGTTGGTGCCGGTCGTCGAGGAGTTGCCATGAACCTGCTGAAACTGAACCCGCTTGCCGCCCGTGCGGCCGTCGCCCTGGCGCTGTGCACTGCCGGCATGGCGCACGCCACCATCACCCCGTTGGCCGTGGACGGCCAGTGGCATGAGTTCGATGTGGACGATGTGCAGGCGCTGTCGGGTGGTGTCGAATGGATCGACTACAGCGACGGCTCGATGTTGTCCTTCACCTTCACCGTGGCGGCACCCGTCGAATTGCGCGTGCTCGATGCCGGCTTTGCCGGCGACACCTTCAACGTCAGCGTGAACGGCGTTTCGCAACTCACCAGCGCCGTGCCTGTGGCGGCGTATTCGCGAACGCAAACGGCTGTGACCAATTTCGACACCGCCTGGGCTGACCCGAGCTTCAGCCGCGGCGGCTGGTTGCTGACTGCACCGGGCACCTACACCGTGACCGGCGTGCTCGCGCAAAGCGTGACCAACGCCGGTGCACCGCTCAACGCGACGATCGGTGCAGTGATGCTGGCCGCCGTGCCCGAGCCCGGCACCTGGGTGCTGTTGCTCGCCGGCCTGGCTGTCCTCGGCGTCACTGCACGCCGCCGCACCTGAGCCTGCACGGTCCGCCGCCGCGCCAACCCCGAGGAGTCCACCATGTTCAAACGCCACGACCTCGCCATCGCGCTTGCCACGACGGTGGCTTGTGCCGCCGCTGCTTTCGCGATGCCGCAAGCCCATGCGCAGGCTGCACCGACCTTCAACGTGAAGATCATCGGCTTCAACGATTTCCACGGCACCTTGCTGTCGCCCGGGAATTTCAACGCGACCACGCAAGGCACCGGCAACAGCGCGGCGACCCCGACCGCACCGGCCGCCTCGGCAGTAGCCGCCGGTGGTGCCGACTACCTCGCCGGCTTCGTGGCGCGGCTGAAGGCGCAGAACCCGCTCAACGCCGTGGTCGGTGCGGGCGACTTCATCGGCGCCTCGCCGCTGGTCTCGGCGCTGTTCCACGACGAGCCCACGGTCGAGGTGATGAACCGCCTGGGCCTCGAATTCAACGCCGTCGGCAACCATGAATTCGACAAGGGCTCGGCCGAATTGCTGCGCTTGCAACGAGGCGGTTGCGCGACGCTGAGCGGCGGCGCCACCGACCCCAACAGCTGCAAGGGCGCCAGTGTCGGCACCCCCACGCCGTTCGAAGGCGGCAAGTTCAAGTGGCTCTCGGCCAACGTGTTCTCCACCGCCACCGGCAAGACGCTGTTGCCGCCCTATGGCATCAAGGCCTTCAACGGCGTGAAGGTCGCCTTCATCGGCATGACCCTGCGCGACACGCCGACCATCGTCACGCCCACCGGCGTGGCGGGCCTGGAGTTCAGGGACGAAGCCGACACCGTGAACGCGCTGGTGCCGCGCCTGCGTGCGCAAGGGGTCGAGTCCATCGTCGTGCTGGTCCACCAGGGCGGGTTCCAGAGCGGCAGCAACGACATCAATGGCTGTGCCGGCAACCTCGCGGGCTCGGCCATCGCCGAAGTCGTCGCGCGGCTCGACAACGCGGTGGACCTGGTCATCAGCGGCCACACGCACACGGCCTACAACTGCAAGCTGCCGAACGCCGCGGGCCGGCTCGTGCCGGTCACGCAGGCGGGTGCCTTCGGTCGCGTGGTGAGCGACATCGATCTGACACTCGACCCGAGCACGCGCCACGTGGTCGCCGTCACCGCCACCAACCGCGTCGTCGACCGGACGGACCCGGCCACGACACCGAGTGCGGCGGTGGCCGGCATCGTCACCGCCTACAACAACCTGGTCTCGCCGATCGCGAACACGGTGATCGGCAGCATCACGCAGGCACTCGTGCAGGCCAACAGCTTCGACGCGGCGTGCAACATGCCGGCCGGTGACCTGATCGCCGATGCGCAGTTGGCCGCCACCGCCCCCGCGCCCTTTGGCGGCGCGCAGTTCGCGTTCATGAACCGCGGCGGCGTGCGCAGCCCTGGCTTCACCTTCCCGTCCAGCCCGGCCGGCGAGGGCGACGGCAACATCACCTACGGCGAAGCCTTCACGACGCAGCCTTTCGGCAACGCCCTGGTCACGATCACGCTGACGGCGAAGAACATCAAGGACACGCTCGAACAGCAGTTCGCCGGCTGCCGCGGCCAGGCCGCCACGGCCACGCGCATCCTGATTCCGAGCGCGAACTTCCGCTACACCTGGGACGGCAGCCAGGCCTGCGATGCACGCATCCGCAATGTCACACTCGCAACCGGCGCCGGCACCGAGACCCTGGTGGATGCGGCTGGCAACCTGCCCGATCCCTTGAAGACCTACCGCGTGACGATCAACAACTTCCTGTCGACCGGTGGTGACGGTTTCAGCACCTTCCTGGCCGGTACCAATCTGCTCGGCGGCGCGCAGGACATCGATGCCCTGGTCGCCTACCTCGCCAACTACAAGACGCCGAGCCCAGCCTACAACTCGGTGGCGATGACCTCGCTCGGCGCGCCGCGCATCGCACGTGTGAACGCGCCGGTGCCCACGACCGGTTGCCCGACCGGTGCTCTCGCCAACCCGTGATCGCCCGCGCGTGAAACGCTGGCCCGGCGCGGCAGCGCGGCTGCTGCTGGCACTCTCCGTTGCGGTCAGCGGCAGCGCCTTCGCTGACCCCGGCGGCGACTTTCACGGTCTCGTCGAAGAAGGCGAACAGGCCCTGCGTGCCAACGATGCGGGTGCTGCGCTGCGGGCCTACGAACGCGCCGCGGCACTCCGCCACGACGCGGTGGCCGAATGGGGCCTGGTGCGCAGCTGGATGCAGGCGGGCGAGTACCGCCGCGCACTGGCCTTCTCGGCCCACGCGGCGGGCGCGCATGCCGATGTGGTCGAAGGTGCGGGCTTGTATTCGTGGCTCCTGCACATCGGCGGTCAGACCGCCTTGGCGCAGCAGACGCTCGATGCCGCGATGCAACGCCAGCCCGGCAACCCGCTGCTGGTCGCCACGGCCGAACGCTTGCGCGATCCTGCCGCGCCGCCCGACGAACGGCTGCTGGCAGGCGCCACGCGCCAGGCACCGTATGCCGACATCGCCCTGCCGTCGCAGGCGCGTGTGATGAGCACTGGCCTGCTCTTGCCGAGCGGCCAGCAGGCGCTGGTACCGGCCGAAGCCGTCGCCCCCAACTCGTCACTCTGGGTGCGCGACGCGCAAGGCCATACCGTCGCGGCAAGGCTCGCGCGTGTGCTGCCGGAGTTGGGCCTGGCCGAACTGGCGCTTGATTCACCGCTGCATGATCCGACGCCGCTGTTTCCCGTCGCTCAACGCGATGCGTTTCCAGGCAGCCCGCAGATGGCGGTGGAATTCGCGGCGCGTCCCGATGCACTGGTCACGCCGATGTGGCCGCTGCTGCACACTGGCTTCGTCGGCTCGTGGCGGACGGCGAGTGTGTACGCCCTCGGTTCTGAACTCGCCAGCGTCGGGCCGCATGGCGGGCCGGTGTTCGACCGGGAAGGGCGTCTCATCGGCATGGCCTTGCGTGGTGTCGATGGTCGGCCCACGCTGCTCGCTGCTTCGGCCCTGCGTAGCGCCTGGCCACAAGCCTTCGCAGCTACTCCCGCCGAAGCTTCCAGGATGTCGCCCGACGCGGTCTACGAGCGCGCGATGACGATGGTGCTGCAGCTCGTCGCGCTGCGGCCGTGACGCCTTGGTTTGCTTGACCGGGTGCGGCCGCGGGGTCAGGGCTGCGCGCCGCGTCGGCGGGCCACCGCACTGCCGGCCAGCGCGGCCGCCAACGCCGCCATCGCCCACACCGGCAGCGGCGCATCGCCGGCACTCGCGCTCGATTGGCCGAGTGTGTTCTGCGTCTGCGTCGTCAGCCAGGCGATGAAACGTGGGTCGCTCAGCAGCATGCCGCCGGCCAGGGTGCCGAACTTGAAATCAATTGTGGTGTTGCCGGGTGAGGCTGCGGTGAAGTTGTTGATGCCCATGAGCCAGCGCTGACCACCGATGGTGGCAAACGCCGGGCTGCCGGAGTCACCGCTGGCGAGGCCCGTTTCCAGCGCATTGCCGAGGGTGGCCGCACCGAAGCCGCCGTTGCCCGTGGGGCCGTCGAAGTCCATCAGGTAGAACAGGCTCGTGCGGCCCGAGGCGTCGATCGTCGTCTGCACGGCATCGATGCTGTTCAGGCCGCTGCGTTTCACGCCGGCCACGCTCGGCACGCTGGGGCCGATGTCGCCGTTGCCTGATGAACCGTAGCCCACGAGGGTGACGGTCTGGCGCACCGTCAAGGCCTGCCGATAGATCGGCAACACCTCCACCGTGTCGGGCACCGGCGTGGCCAGCGTGATCAAGGCCAGGTCGTCGTACGGAAAGCTCGCGCCCGGAAAGATCGTGATGGCCGTCGCGGCAATCACCACCGGCGTGCTCTGCGCATTCACCTGCACCGACACGGCCGCCGGCAGCGCCGCGCCGGGCACGTGCGCAGCCGTCAGCACGTAGCGCGGTGCGACCACCACGCCCGAATAGGTGCCGCCGTTGGCGATCACCGCGACCGCCGAGGTCCAGGAAGAGGCCGGCGTGTTGGGGTCGATGCGCGCGACCGCGGTGTCGGGCAGGGCGCCGGCCATCAGCGCGTGCGCGGGGCGGGCCACGGCCAGTGAGGCCAGGCTGCCGGCGAGGAAGATCGATCTGCGTCGGCGGTTCATGGCGTGTCATTTCGCAGCAAGAAGGGTGGGCTCAGCAGGCAGATCAGGGCTGCACCCGCAATGGCCACGAGGTAGCGGCCACCGCCGCGGAGAAAGCGCGCACCGATGACCCAGATGTCGGCCTCCGCCGAAGCCATGCCGGTGATCAGCGATCGCAAAGGCCCGAGCAGCGTGATCGGCGCATCGAGCGCCAGCAGTAGGCCAAGCGCCGGCAGACCGAGCGCCAGCCGCAGGGACCACGCGCCTGCGGGTCGCATCGGGTTCACGACAGGCCAAGCCACCAGCGTCACGAGGAAGACCGTCAGCAGCAACCACACGTTGCCGCGTGACATGGATGCCGCCGCCTGCTCCGACCCCTCGGGCACGATCGCGCGGGTGCCGACGATGATGATGCGGGCGGGGGTGACGAGGAGTTCGATCTCGGTCGACGTTGCGCGCATGTCGACGACCCGGAAGTCCGGTTCGAGGGTTTCGATGGCAAGGCGCCAGAGCGGAATCAACCCGGCGATCAACACCGGCTGGGCCGCAGAGGCGAGCGCCGAGAGCAACAGCAGCGCGGCCAGCCCGCGCCCCAGCACGGCCTTCATCACGGCGTGGCCGCTTGGGCTGTCGTGACCCAGGGGGTGCCCGAAGCGCGCTGCCACAGCGAATACAGCGCCCACACCAGCACGACCAGGGCCAGCGGCCCCCACAAGCCGTGGGCATCGTCGAACCATGCGCGGTGCTGTCGGTAGAGCTGATAAAGGCTGACGAGCCGGATCTGGTTGAGTGCCACGACGACGGCCGAGCCCAGCGTCAGCGCCAGCAGGCGGGCCCGCCAGGTGAACGGGCCGGCACTGACCGCGGCGATCCACAGGCACAGCAAGTCCAGCCCTTCGCAGCCCTGCAAGACATTCAAGCCGCCGCCCGAGGCCACGAGGCGCGAGCCGTTGGCATGCACGGGCACGGGTGACACACCGGTGGTGTTGATCGCCCAGGCCGCCAGAGGAACGGTCAGATCGTCGATGAACCAGCGCTGCAAACCGGTGGCGAACTGCAAGCCGCCGTACAGCAGCAGGAACACGGCGACGAAGACGATGAGGCGGGTGCGTGCGGACATGGCGGGTCTTCAGGCCAACCCGGCCCACACACCTTCGCCCAGCACCGAATGCAGCCAGGCCTTGTGCGCGGCGAGCACCTGGCCGCCACCGACCGTGCCGAAGCCGTTCGCGGGCGCCGACGGCGAGCCACTGCGGATCACGAAGCTGTTGATGCCCAGCAGCGCGAGCCGGCCGTTCTCACGCACGAAGGCCGGGCTGCCCGAGTCACCGCTGGCCAGACCCGCTTCGATGCCGTTACCCAGCGAACGCCCATCGCGTGCGTTCGCGGCATCGAAACCAAAGTAATACAGCATCGGCGTGGCGCTGGCATCGTCGCTGCGCAGCACGCGGTCGATGCGGTTGGCGCCGATGCGCTTGAGCATCGGGTTGCTGCCGACCGTCACGCCGCGGTCGCCGTGGCCCGAGGCGCCATAACCTGCGAGCTCGATGCGCAGGCCCTCGCGTGCCGGCGTGCTGGCCAAAGGCGGCAATGCCAAGCCTTCGGGCAGGCGGCCATCGATTTCGAGCAGGGCGAGGTCGCCGACGGGCAGCGATGGGTCCGCCGTCGCGGGCTGCGGTGGTGTGGCCACACGCTTGATGGCGTAGCGGTGGCTCAGGTCGCGCCCGAGGTTGAGGTAGAGGAACAGGTCCGGCGCTTTGGCAGCCACATGCGCGGCCGTCAGCACGAATTGCGGCGCGATGCACACCGCGCTGTAGCAACCGCCACCCATCAGGCTGGCCACGCAGGCGTAGGGTGAGTCGGCGCGGTTGGCGTCGAGCCGCGCGCTCGGTGAATCGGGTGCGGCGCCAGCCATCAGCGCGAAGGCCGGCGGCATCGCAAGCGCCGTGGCCGAAGCCACCGCGAAGTCGCGCCGCCTCACCAGAAGCCCCAGGCGCGTTGGTGCACCACCCAGACAGCCAGCGCCAGGTTCGCCACGGCATGTGCCGCCACGGCGTGCCAGATGCGGCCGGTGTGACGGTACAAGGCACCGAAGGCCAGGCCCGCCAGCAGGCCGGCCAGCCACAGGTCGTGCCCGAGCGCGAACACGGCCGAGCTGGCCAGCAAGGCATACAGGCTCGTGTGTTGCGGCGCGTGGGCGAGGAAGTCGCGGTTGTCGATCCAGCGCATCAGGAACGAGCGCCAGAACAGTTCCTCGATCAAGGGCACCACGAGCACCGCGCCCATGCCTCGCAACGCGATCAAGCCCCATTGCAGGCTGCCATCGGCCTGCACCGGAACGAACGCGGCGACAGGCTCGCCCACACGCATCCAGGGCTCGGTCAGGGCGATCCACAGCACGAACACCGCCAGCCCCACGCCGATGCTCAACAACCAATGCGCCGGCCGCGCCGCCGCACGCCGGTCCGCCCGCAACTCGCTGTAGTGGCGCCACAGAAAAGCCAGCGCGAGTGCGCTCGCACCCGCCTGCAATGGGTAGAGCCAGCGTGTGTCGGTGTGGCCGTCGGCGGCACCGCGCGCAGCCAGCGCGACGACGAAGACGACGAAGGGCAGGCAACGAACGAAAGCCGGTGAACGAAAGGCGAAACGTTTCATGAGAAGCGCAGCCTAGAGGTCGAACTTGACGGTTTGATGTCCTCCACAAACAACAACACACCGGCGCCTCCACCCCCCCCCCCGACTCGCGGGGTCCGCCATCCGGCGCAGACCGAATCGGCCGGGAACCCGCAAGCGAATGTGTTTCAGGTAGTCCGAACGGCGCGTAGACCTTCGGCAATTGCCACCGATCCGAGATAGAGCGCTTCAGCGCGCTTGCCTACTCTTCAATGGCGGTGATGTTCCACGCGGACCGCCGAGTCCGATGCGTCTCGTCATCACGCTGTCATCGCGTGTGCTGTCGGAAAGCGGCGAGCGCGGATCACACCAACTCATCACTCCACAAGGGTCCCCCATGAAACTTCGTCTGCTCGCACTCGGCCTTGCTTTGGCCGCCTTGCTTCCGGCCGCCAAGGCCGAAAGTTTTCTCGAAGTGATCGGAGGCACGGCCGCCCGCAACACCACCGGTGCCAACCAGATCGTCGGCAGCGGCCTGAACTTCACCGTGGGCAAGTTGCGCCTGACGCTCGACCCGGGTCAACGCGCCTTCATCAGCTACACCTTCGAAGGCTCGGACGCGGCACAACGCAACCAGTTCTTCGGGCCCGACGGCGCCTCGATGATCGACAGCCGCGCGAGCCTGGGCACGACCCTCACGACGCGGGCCGACGTCGGTCTGCTCGACATCGCGTTTCAAAGCGCGGGCCGTGCCGAGTCGAGCAACCGCAACAACTACGCGTGGAACGACGCCAACGTCGGCATCGTGCTCGACCAGGGGGGCCTCTCCGGTCGCCTGCTGTTCGAAGACGGCCGCTCGCGCCTGGGCTCCGACTACGACTACGACGACATGGTGATCCGCTTCAACTGCACCGTGGCGCCCGTTCCCGAAGCGAGTTCGGTGCTGATGCTGGCTGCCGGCTTCGGCGTGTTGGGGCTGGGCCTGCGCCGTCGGCGCAAGAGCGCGCACCCGTCCGCATGAAGGCTTGGTGACAAGACCGTGTCAGCACGCATTTCTATTGCCTGAAGCGACACGGTCGGTTCAGCAACCCGTCACACAAGCCCGCTACCTTCTGCGCTTCCCCGCCCATGCCGTCCATGCTGATCACCTCCCGCTCCACCGACATCGCCCGCGGCCGCAGCTCCGTCATCGGGCTGGTGCGCATGACAGTGGACCCGGTGCTGATCGTGCTGGCACTGTTCATCAGTTGCGCTGTGACCGACACCCCCTTCGTCGGGGCGGAACTGGTGCTCGCGCTGATCGCGTTTTCGCTCACCTTTCCGGGCGAGGTGTCGATCAGCCGCATCCGCCGCGGCCTGCTCGGCGGCATCCTGTCGAACTGGCTCATGGTGGCCGGGCTGATGGTCTTCTTCGGCTACGCCACGCGTTTCATCGGCCACTTCGAGCCGGCGATGCTGTTCACCTGGATCGGCCTGACGCCACTGCTGCAATACACCGCCCACAGGGTGATTCCGCTGTTGGTCCCCCAGTTGCTGGCGATCGACGGCTTTCGCCGTGCGGTGATCGTGTCCACCAACGACATCGGTCGCAAGCTCGCCCGCGACATGTGCAACGAGCCGACGCTGGGTTTCCAGTTCAAGGGATTCTTCGGCGACGACACGGGTGAAGACGGTGCCGGTGCAGCCCCTGAGGAAGGCCCGTTGCTGGGCGACATCCACACGGCCGCCGGCTATGTCAAGGCGCACGGCATCGAGGCTGTCTTCATCGCGCTGCCGATGAACGCACAGCCCCGCGTGCTGAAGCTGCTGGACGAGATGAAGGACACCACCGCGTCGATCTACTTCGTGCCCGACATCTTCATCTTCGACCTGATCCAGGCGCGCATCGACGATGTGAACGGTATCCCGGTCGTGGCCATCTGCGAGACCCCCTTCGTCGGTGTCAACGGCATCGTCAAGCGTGCCAGCGACCTGCTGATCGCGAGCTTCGCACTCGCGCTGCTGTCGCCGTTGATGCTGCTGGCGGCCATCGGCGTGAAGCTCAGCTCGCCCGGGCCGGTGATGTTCAGGCAGCGCCGCTACGGCGTCGACGGCAAGGACATCGTGGTCTACAAATTCCGCAGCATGACGGTGGCCGAAGACGGCGCCGAGGTCACGCAGGCCACGCGCGGCGACCAGCGCATCACGCCCTTCGGCGCCTTCATGCGCAAGACCTCGATCGACGAACTGCCGCAGCTGTTCAACGTGCTGCAAGGCCGCATGAGCATGGTCGGCCCGCGCCCGCATGCGGTGGCCCACAACGAGTTGTACCGACACCTCATCAAGGGCTACATGATGCGGCACAAGGTCAAGCCCGGCATCACCGGCTGGGCCCAGGTCAACGGCCTGCGCGGCGAGACCGACACCGTCGACAAGATGCGCCAGCGCATCGAATTCGACCTCGACTACCTGCGACGCTGGTCGCTCGGCTTCGACCTGCAGATTCTTCTGCGCACCGTCAAGATCGTTCTGAGGCAAACCAATGCTTACTGATGCTGCAGCCGCGCGCGCGCCGACGCGCGCCGCCGAGCCGCCCGTCCCGGCCTTGCGCGACGAGACGCAGACCGAAGCCTCCGCGGCGATCCAGGCCGTCTTGAGCAACAGTGACGTGAATGCCCTGCTCAAGGTCATGGCCGACGCCGTGCTGGTGCGCCGCCGCTACGAGTTTTTCGTCTGGGCGCAGGGGCGCTTGCAGTCGGTGTTGCCGCACGACGTGCTGGTGTGCGGTGTGCCACGCAGCCAGAGCGCGCGCATGTTCTACGACTACTACTACAGCATCCCGATCGACCCCGAGGCCCTCGCCCGTCTTTGCCACCCCCGCGACGGGCTGGCCAACGACCTGATGGACCGCTGGATCGGCGACGGCTATGAGCCTCTGCTCATCAGCAAGGACGCCGAGTACAGCGCCGATGTGCGCCTCGGTGAAGAACTGGCCTCGATCGGCTTCGGCGATTGTGTGGTGCATGGCATTCCGAAGGCTCAGACGGCGGCATCGGCGCATTGTTTCTTCGCCTTCGTCTCCATGCGCAGCATGCCCGGCGAGCGTGACCGGCAACTGGCCCAGATGCTGGTGCCGCATGTCTTCAGCGCCTACAGCCGCGCGCAGACACGCGAGCGGCCCGCGGCCGAGGTGGAGCAGACCGGCGAGCGCGATGCCGGTGTCACCGACCGCGAGGTCGAAATCCTGCGCTGGATCCGTGAAGGCAAAAGCAATTTGGAGATCGGCATGATCCTCAGCATCAGCCCTTTGACGGTGAAGAACCATGTGCAGAAGATCCTGCGCAAACTGAATGCGAGCAACCGCGCGCAGGCGGTGTCGAAGGCCATCTCGATCAAGCTGCTGGGGGCTTCGAGCATGCGCAAACCCCTGCTGGCGGACAGCAGCAGCGAGGCCGGTTTCACCCTGCTGGAGTTGTTGGTGGTCATGGTCATCATCGGCCTGCTGGCCGGTCTCGTGGGGCCGAAGTTCTTTGCACAGATCGGCAAGAGCGAGACCCAGGTGGCGAGGGCGCAGATCGATTCGCTCGAGAAGGCGCTCGACCAGTACCGCATCGACACCGGCCACTACCCGAACGGCACACAAGGGCTGGCGGCGCTGATGGTCAAGCCCGAGGACGAACCGCGCTGGGCCGGTGCCTACCTCAAGCGTGAACTGCCGCAAGACCCCTGGGGCCGGCCCTACATCTACCGCACGCCGGGAGTGAAGGGTGAGTTCGACCTGCTGACGCTCGGCCGCGATGGGCAACCCGGCGGCACGGGCGATGCGCAGGACGTGGGCATCGAGCGCTGAGCCGACGGCGGACACGATCATGCAATTCCGCATCGTCGCGCTGAACGGGCAGGCCGCCGAATGCCGGCTGGTGCTCGACGCGCACGACTTGCCCGCCGCTCGGCGCAGCGCCGCGGCGCGTGGCCTCGCGGTGCTCGACATCGCGCCGGTCGGCTCGGCTTCAGCGTGGCTGCAAGGCCGCAGCGTGCGCACGCGGGCCTTCGCGCTCGACCTGTTCTGCCAGGAGTTGCTGGCGATGGTGCAGGCCGGCATCACGGTGCGCGAGGCGCTGCACACACTCGCTGACAAGGAAGCACTCGCCGGTGGCAACGTGATCGGCGCCTTGCTGAAGGCCGTGGAAGAGGGCCTGCCGCTGTCGGCCGCACTGACTGCCCAGCCGGCCGTGTTCCCGGTGCTGCTGACCGAATCGGTGCGCGCCGCGGAACGCACCAGTGACTACGCCCCCGCGCTGCAACGCTTCGTGCAATACCAGCGCCTCGCGCAGCAGATGCGCGGCAAGCTCGTCGCCGCGGCGCTTTACCCGATGATCCTGTTGGGTGTGAGCGGCCTGGTGCTGCTGTTCCTGATCGGTTTCGTCGTGCCTCGGTTCGCGCAGGTCTTCGAAGACATGGGCGACCGCATGCCGCCGGCCTCGCGTGTGCTGATGGTGCTGGGCCAGTCGCTCGCGGCGCACCCCGCGTTGGCCGCCGGCATTGGCGCGAGCCTGCTGTTCGGCGCGGTCGTGGCCTGGCGTCTCGGCGCTGGAAGGCTGCTGCTCCGCCTCATCGGTGCCGCGGTGCCGCGCCTGCGCGAGATGCTCACGACAGTCGAGATGGCGCGCCTGTACCGCACGCTCGCGCTGCTGCTCTCGGGTGGCATGCCCCTGGTGGCTTCGCTCGACATGGCGGCTGGCGTGCTGCCGCCGGCCACCGCGGTGCGGCTGAAGGCCGCGCGCCAACGCGTGAGCGAAGGCCAGCAGTTCGCCGACAGCCTCGCCGCACAAGGCCTCACGACCTTGGTGGCCGAGCGTTTCTTTCGCGTCGGCGAGCGCACCGGGAAGCTTGCCGAAATGATCGACCGCGCTGCCGAGTTCCATGAGGAAGAAGTGGCTCGCGCCGCCGACTGGATCGGCCGCGTGATCGGGCCGGTGATGATGCTGGTGATGGGCGTGGTGATCGGCCTCGTCGTCGTGCTGATGTACATGCCGATCTTCCAGCTGACGGAGATGGTGCAATGAAGCGCGATGCCGCGGTGACCGCACCGTCGATCAGCTTCTTCGCGGCGCAATCGCAGCAGGCGCGGGCGAGCGGTCAGCATTTCGTGACGCTCGCCGCGCAGGCGCTCGGCCTGTCGCCGGCCGAAACGCTGGCCGCTTGCGGCGAGGCCGCCTCCTTGCCGGTGTTCGATGCCGAGCGCCTGCACGGCCTGGCCCCCGCTTTCGATTTGCTGGCCTTTGCGGACGCAGAGCGACGGCTGGTGTTTCTGGCGCACGAGGTGTCAGTGCGCATCGAACAAACCTGGCTTGTCATCGACGATCCGTTCGACGCCGCCCGCATCGACTGGATCGAACACCGCGTGCAGCGGCCCTTCCGCATCGCCCTGGCCACGGCCGATGAAATCCATGCCTGGCTGAAGCGGCACGAGGCCTCGCAGCGCGCGACCGAAGGGGCGCTCAGTGGCGTCGGCGGCGACACGATCGATGCGGAGAACAACGCATCGCAAGACCTGTCGCTCGGCGGCATCGCGGCCGAAAGCAGCCCGGTGGTGCGCCTCGTCAGCTCGATGATCTTCGACGCGCTCAAAGCCAGCGCGAGCGACCTGCACCTGGAGAGCGACCCCGCCGGCATGGCGATCAAGGTGCGCGTGGATGGCGTGCTCGATGCGGCCGGGCGCATCGACGGCCGCGCCACCGCCGAGCAGGTGGTTTCGCGCATCAAGGTGCTGGCCGAACTCGACATCGCCGAGCGGCGCGTGCCGCAGGACGGCCGCTTCCAGGTGCGCCTGGACGGCCGCGACATCGACCTGCGTGTGTCGGTGATGCCGGCGATCCACGGTGAAGACGCGGTCATCCGCATCCTCGACCGCCAGCGCCTGGCCGACGATATGCGCGGCCTGACCTTCGAGACGCTGGGCTTCGACGAACCGACGGTGCGGCAACTGCGCGAGCTGGCGCGCCTGCCCTACGGCCTGCTGCTCGTCACCGGCCCGACCGGCAGCGGGAAGACAACGACGCTCTACGCCGCGCTGACCGAGATCAACCACGGCGCCGAGAAGATCGTGACGATCGAAGACCCGGTCGAGTACCAGTTGAACGGCATCGTGCAGATCCCGGTGAAC
>JANYJL010000194.1 GCA_025361845.1 Rhizobacter sp. | reverse complement strand
GGTTCGCCGGAGGTGTACACGCGTGGACGCAAGTTCATCCACGTCGATATCGAGCCGACGCAGATCGGGCGGGTCTTCAGCCCCGATTTCGGCATCGCCTCGGATGCGAAGGTGGCGCTCGAACTCTTCGTCGAGGTGGCCAAGGAGATGAAGGCCGCCGGCAAGCTGAAGGACCGCAGCACCTGGGTCGCGGAGTGCCGCGAGCGCAAGCGCACGATGCTGCGCAAGACGAATTACGAAGCGGTGCCGATGAAGCCGCAGCGTGTCTACCAGTGCATGAACAACAATTTCCCGCGCGACACGACCTACGTCAGCACGATCGGCCTGAGCCAGATCGCCGGTGCGCAGTTCCTGCACGTGTTCGGCCCGCGGCAGTGGATCAACTGTGGCCAGGCCGGCCCGCTGGGCTGGACGATTCCGGCGGCGCTCGGCGTGCGTGCGGCGGATCCGAAGCGCACGATCGTCGCGCTCTCGGGCGACTACGACTTCCAGTTCATGATCGAGGAGCTGGCCGTTGGCGCGCAGTTCAAGCTGCCCTACATCCACATGGTGGTCAACAACAGCTACCTCGGCCTGATCCGCCAGAGCCAGCGCGGCTTCACGATGGACTACTGCGTGCAGCTCGGCTTCGACAACATCAACGCGCCGGAACTCGAAGGCTATGGCGTGGACCACAAGGCCGTCGTCGAAGGCCTGGGCTGCAAGTTCGTGCGGGTGTACAAGCAGGAAGAGATCGCGCCGGCCATCAAGCAGGCCAACGCCTGGATGGCCGAGCACCAGGTGCCGGTCGTGATCGAAGTGATGCTGGAGCGCGTGACCAACATCTCGATGGGCACCGAGATCGATGCGATCAACGAGTTCGAAGAGTTGGCCATCGGCCCGCAGGACGCACCGACCGCCGTCGGCCTTCTGGATTGAGGACGACCCCATGCAAAAATTTGCCGCCAACCTCTCGATGCTCTTCACCGAGGTGCCCTTCCTGGATCGCTTCGAGCGGGCCGCGCGCGCCGGCTTCGAAGCCGTCGAGTTCCTGTTCCCCTACGCGAACACGGCCGAGGAAATCAATGCGCGGCTGAAGGGCAACCGCCTGAAGCTCGTGCTGCACAACCTGCCGCCGGGCGATTGGGACGGTGGCGAGCGTGGCATCGCCTGCCTGCCCGACCGCGTGGACGAGTTCCGCGAGGGCGTGGCGCGTGGCATCGAATACGCGACCGCGCTCGGCACGCAGCAAGTGAACTGCCTGGCCGGCAAGGTGCCGATGGGCGCCAGCGACGAGATGCTGCGCAAGACCTTCGTCGCGAACCTGAAGTACGCCGCGGCCGAGCTGAAGAAGGCGGGCATCAAGCTGCTGATCGAGCCGATCAACAACTACGACATTCCGGGCTTCTATCTGAACCGCACGGCGCTGGCGATCTCGATCATGGACGAGGTCGGCTCGGACAACCTCTTCCTGCAATACGACATCTACCACGCACAGCGTTTCGAGGGCGAGCTGGCGGCGACGATGACGAAGCAGCTCGCGCGCATCGCCCACATCCAGCTCGCCGACAACCCGGGTCGCAACGAACCGGGCACGGGCGAGATCAACTACCCCTTCCTGTTCGCGCACCTCGACCGCATCGGCTACAGGGGCTGGATCGGCTGCGAATACAAGCCGCTGGCTGGTACCGAAGCGGGCCTGAAGTGGCTCGAAAAGATGCGCCGCGCCTGAACCTCATCTCACGAATTGATCGTCATGACCACCTCACTCAAGATTGGCTTCATTGGCTTGGGCATCATGGGCGCGCCCATGGCCCGCCACCTCATCGACGCCGGCCATCAGCTGTTCGTCTACAGCCACGGCAAGCTGCACCCGAGCATCGCCGAAACCAACGCCACGCGCTGCGCCAGCAGCACCGAAGTCGCGCAACGTGCCGACATCGTCATCACCATGGTGCCCGACACGCCCGACGTGGCCGCAGTGCTGTTCGGCGAAGGCGGCGTGGCTTCGGGGCTGTCGAAAGGCAAACTCGTCATCGACATGAGCTCGATCTCGCCGATCGACACCAAGGAATTCGCGAAGAAGATCAACGCACTCGGTTGCGACTACCTCGACGCGCCGGTCTCGGGCGGAGAGGTGGGTGCCAAGGCGGCCTCGCTGACCATCATGGTCGGAGGCCCCGAAGCGGCCTTCGCCCTGGCCAAGCCGCTGTTCGAACTGATGGGCAAGAACATCACCCTCGTCGGTGGCAACGGCGACGGCCAGACCTGCAAGGTCGCGAATCAAATCATCGTCGCGCTCAACATCGCCGCGGTTGGCGAAGCCCTGCTGTTCGCCAGCAAGGCGGGAGCCGACCCGGCCAAGGTGCGGCAAGCGCTGATGGGTGGTTTCGCAGCCAGCCGCATCCTCGAAGTGCACGGCGAGCGCATGGTCAAGCGCACCTTCGCGCCGGGCTTTCGCATCGGCCTGCACCAGAAGGATCTGAACCTCGCGCTGGCCGGTGCCAAGGCACTCGGCGTCGCGCTACCGCAGACGGCAGGCGCCGCGCAACTGATGCAGGTGTGTGCCGCCAACGGCATGCAGGACCTGGATCACTCGGCCCTGGTGCGGGCGCTGGAGCTGATGGCGAATCATCAGGTCATGCCTGGATAATCCGGTGCCATGAGCACGCCATCGCCCCACACCGACCCGCGCGGCTTTCTGCGCGCCCTCTATGACGCCGCGGTCGCGCGTGCCCTGCCGGCCGAGAACACTGCCGCGTATCTGCCGCCTCCGCCGAAAGGTCGCACCGTGGTGCTCGGTGCCGGCAAGGCGGGTGGCGCGATGGCGGCTGCGGTGGATGCCCTGTGGCCGAAGAACGCGCCGCTGTCGGGCCTCGTCGTCACGCGCTACGACCACGTGCCGGCCGCGTATCGCGCGTCGCCCGGCCGCATCGAAGTCGTCGAAGCCGCGCACCCGGTGCCCGATGAAGCGGGCCGCCGCGCCGCGCAGCGCATCGCCGAACTCGCGCAAGGCCTGACGAAAGATGACCTGGTGCTCTGCCTCATCTCCGGCGGCGGCTCGGCCCTGCTGGCGATGCCCGCTGCTGGCATCACGCTCGAAGAGAAGCAGGCCATCAACAAGGCCTTGCTGAAAAGCGGCGCGGCCATCGACGAGATGAACTGCGTGCGCAAGCACCTGTCCGCCATCAAGGGCGGTCGGCTGGCGGCGCTGTGCGCGCCGGCACAGGTCGTCACCCTGCTCATCAGCGACGTGCCGGGCGATGCGCCCGAAGTCATCGCGAGTGGCCCGACGGTGGCCGATTCGACCACCTGCGCCGATGCGCTGCGCATCCTGAAGCGCTACGACATCGTGATCCCCGATGCCGCGCGCGCGGGCCTCGAAAGCGGTGCCTTCGAAACGCCGAAGCCGGGCGATGCACTGTTCGCCGGGCACGCCGTTCACATGATCGCGACGCCGCAGCAGTCGCTCGAAGCCGCGGCCGCGGTGGCGCAGGCGGCGGGCATGGCGGTGCACATCCTGAGCGACGAGATCGAAGGCGAGTCGCATGTCGTCGGCCGTGTCCACGCGGCGCTGGCGCGTTCGGTCGCGCGGCGCGGCGCGCCCTTCGCGAAGCCCTGCGTGATCCTGTCGGGTGGCGAAACCACCGTCACTGTGAAGAGCAAGGG
Source organism: Rhizobacter sp. (assembly GCA_025361845.1). Taxonomy (GTDB): domain Bacteria; phylum Pseudomonadota; class Gammaproteobacteria; order Burkholderiales; family Burkholderiaceae_C; genus JANYJL01. The sequence continues at coordinate 3,810 of JANYJL010000194.1, read as the reverse complement.
CGGCCGCGGCGGCCGAGCCACCGAGTTCCTGATGGGGGCCACGCTCGCCTTGCAGGGGGAACCGGGCGTCTACGTGCTCGCTGCCGACACGGACGGCATCGACGGTGTCGAAGACAACGCCGGTGCTCTCGTCACACCGGACACCTTGGCGCGTGCAGCGCAGGCCGGCCTGAAGGCACAAGACTTCCTCGACCGCAACGACGCCTACAACTTCTTCAAGCCGCTCGACGATCTCGTCGTGCCCGGCCCGACCTTCACGAACGTGAATGACTTTCGGGCGGTGTTGGTGATCTGATTCTGGCGCGGGCGGTTGTGCGTTCAGAGTGCGCCGGACAGGATCGCTGCAGTGTCTTGGCGTTCGCCCAGCAGACGCACCACGTCGAGGTGGTCGCCCCGTTCGAAATAGAACCAGAGCAATGGGAATCCGGTCACCCGCCAGCTCCGCAGTTCAGGAATGCCCAAGGTTTTTCCGAGGGTGGGCGGGCCGATCCCGGGTTCGAGTTCGATCTGGTCCAACGCCGCACTCGTGGCGGTCACCAGTTGCACGGCCAGCCGCGCGCCGCCTTGCTTGCGGTAGTGCCTGACTTTAGCCTCGCGGTCGCGCTCGGCTTGCGGCCGAAGGAACGCAGGCTTCAATCGACCTTGCGACGTGCGAGGGCCAGCAGTTTGAGTTCGGACGCCTTGGTGCGTGGTCGTCCCGGCCCCGATGCAAGGCCTTCTTCGATCAACTCGCGCAGGCGCTTGCGGGCCTGCTCTTCCTGGTCACGCCGAATCAGGTCGCGTATGTACTCGCTGGTATTGCCGTAGTGGCCGGTCGTGACCCGCGTGTCGATGTAGTCGCGCAGCGTCTCTGGCAGGGCAAAACTCATGGTGTTTCGGCTCATGCTGGCATCATCGAAAAGCTGACAACTATTGTCAAGTGGCCACTCTATCCCTGTGGGGCGGGCCCACCGACGCTCATGGGCGCAAAAAGTGACGCCAGCCAGACCAAGGCTTCTTGCCGGTTGACGTTATCCAAGTCCAACACAAACTCCTGTCCGATTGGTACGGAAAGAAGTCTTACCGTTGATTTTGCGGCATCGGGTGTTGACCATCTAGCCGGATCGCGATGGCAGGAAAGGAGAGGGCCGGTCCCAGTCGGATGGAACCAACTTGGCAATCGCCAGACACTTCGGAGGCCCTGCTCTGGGTCGGTCAGCTGCAGACAACTCCTGAATGAATCGAATGTCCCACCGCCAGGCCCAAGGTCTTTCCGATCGATGACCAATCGCCCCGTCGAGACATAGATCGTGTTCCCTCCACCCATCAGTTTTCGCTGCTTCCAATGCGGGTGATCCTTCAGCCAAGCGTGCTCCGCGTCCAAGGCAGACAAGCCATCAATGTCCAGGATCTCGCCGATCTGAAGCCATCCAAACATGACTTGCAGGTCAGCGCTTCGAGGGACGAACCGCCATGTGTCTTTGTTGTCTTTGCCTTCAAGTTGTTCCACTCTGCGGAACCAACCGAAGAACAGGAACAGGTCACCGACCCCGACTCCCTCATTTCGCAAATGGCTCTGAGCGGCGCCGTCTTGGCCGAAGGCCGGTCGCCAGCCCGTTGATGTGCTCGCTCGGTACTGCTTGAGATAGGGGTCGAGGTGAACTCTCGCCGTTCTGCTGTGCCTGCATGACTCTTGCCGACGATGCGTTAGATCATCAACAAGATCGCCCGCCGAACAGTTGCGGTTCATGTTCGTCACCTCACAGAGCAGGTGTTTTCCGCCTGGAAACGGAATCGGCAACGACACCATCGAGTCGTCTTTGAAGATCGGGCTCGCGCACCCACCATATCCAGAATCAAAACCCTTTCGGCTCAGGATCAACTTCATACATCCACCTCTGGTCTTGTCCTTGTGTTGGCTATCGAGGTGGTCTCATGTACGAAGCAGCACAAGTTCGCATGGTGTTGTCGTGGATATCCAGCACCTTCCGCAGCGGTGTCTGGTATCCGCCAGCAAGGTTCCACGCAATCGGAACCCCAAGCCGTCGCGCGGTTTCAAACACACGCTTGTCGCGCTCGAACAGTTGGTCTGTCGTGAGCCAACCACCCAAAGGATCATCGATGTGCGGATCAGCGCCCGCCTGGTAGAGGATCACGTCGCAATCCGTCATCGCTTCAACAATGGAGTCGATGCGGACGAGGAAGGATTCAGCATCGTTCGGCGAACGATGTTCTTTGCCTTCTGAGTGGTGGCAAATCCAGTCAATCTTCAATCGTTCGATGATGTTGTCTGTCCCGTTGCCGTAGTGCTCGTCGAAGTCGATAATGCCGACGCGCTTTGCCTCGTTCGACGAGTGCAGCGCAAGGGCTGCCACCATCAGGCCGTTGAAGGTGCAGAAGCCAGCGACCTGGGCGTAGCCGGCGTGGTGAAAGCCTGAGCAAGGCGCCACGGCAACGAGACCATTTGTCATCGCTTCTCGCGCCGCTGCGAGCATGGCGCCGCTGGTAAACGGCAATGAGGCGGCAACGGCCAAGGATGCATTGCCAAAGCCATTTGGGCTCCGACCACACAAGATGTCGTCGACGTGCTTGGGGTCGTGGGCGCGCGCGAAATCATGGTTCGACACGGGCGGCGGCGAATGGATTGAAAGTGGAATCCCCAACCTCTCCCATGACCCAAGAACCTCTGCTGGCTTCGATGCGCTTGGGGAGAAGCATTCGCTGTCGGCGACCATTGCGTCTGCGAAGAACACCGGGATGGTGCGCATAGAAGCGGATTGATTCTGTTTCATTCCGTGCAATCTAGCGTCCATGTAGCTCACAGCGTGAGCTAGTTTGTTTGTAGGCCGAAGGCCCGTCACACCGGCGCCGGGTTCCGTTCCTCGAACCCGCTCTGGTGCCAGTACGGATACGCCTTGGTCGTCGCACTCGCCGCATCCAGCCGCGCGACCTGCTCGGCGCTGAGGTTCCAGCCGACGGCGCCCAGGTTCTGGCGCAACTGCTCTTCGTTGCGTGCGCCGATCACCACGGTTGCGACGGTCGGCCTTTGCAGAAGCCAGTTGAGCGCGATCTGCGGCAGCGTCTTGCCGGTCTCGAGTGCGATGGCATCGAGTGCGTCGACCACGCGGTAGAGCAATTCTTCGGGCACCGGCGGGCCCGAGTCGGCCGTCACGTGCAAACGACTCTGCGCGGGCAGCGGCTGGCCGCGACGCAGCTTGCCGGTGAGGCGGCCCCAACCGAGCGGGCTCCAGACCACGGCACCGACACCCTGGTCGATGCCGAGCGGCATCAGCTCCCATTCGTAGTCGCGCCCGACCAGCGAGTAGTAGGCCTGGTGCGCCACGTAGCGCGTGATGCCCAGCCGCTCGGACGCGGCCAGCGACTTCATCAGATGCCAGCCCGAAAAGTTCGACACGCCCGTGTAGCGCAACTTGCCTGCGCGCACCAGGTCGTCGAGCGTGGCGAGCGTTTCTTCGACCGGCGTTTGGGCGTCGAAGCCGTGCAGCTGAAAGAGGTCGATGTAGTCGGTGCCCAGGCGCTTGAGCGCGGCGTCCACGGCCTGCGTGAGGTGGTAGCGCGAGGAGCCGACGTCGTTCGGTCCCTCGCCCGAGCGGAAGGTGGCTTTGGTCGAGATGATGAGCTTGTCGCGCGGGCGGCCTTTGATCGCGCCACCGAGCACCGATTCGGCATGGCCCGAGGAATAGATGTCGGCGCTGTCGAACATGTTGAGGCCTGCGTCGAGGCAGATGTCGATCAGGCGGCTGGCCTCGGCCACGTCGGTCGCGCCCCAGGCCTTGAAGAAGTCGCCCTGGCCGCCGAAGGTGCCGGTGC
>JANYJL010000160.1 GCA_025361845.1 Rhizobacter sp. | reverse complement strand
CGGCACTCGGCACGCTCTGCGCCAAGGCGTTCAGGTAGACGAGGCCGCCGCAATCCTCGGCTTTGCCGAGGCTCTGCAATTGCTCGAACACGGTGATCACGTCGGCGGGCTTGGTGGCATTCACCAGCGCGCTGATCGCGGCATAGATCAGGCGGTGCTCGAAGCGGTAGAAGTCGCTGTCGGAGAGCAGATCGCCGGCGCGGTCCCACGCGCTGTTGTCGAGCAGCAGGCCGCCGAGCACGCTCTGTTCGGCCTCGATCGAGTGCGGTGGAATTCGGAGTCGCGCGACCTCGTCGTCGGCACGGTTGGGGGATGGCAGATCGTGGGGAGCGAAGACGGCAGACATGGCGCAATGATAGGTCGGGATGCGATGCCAGCCTGTGCGCAAGCCTGTGGAAATCCGGTGCGTTGGCGGGTGAAAGCAAACGTCACTTCATGCATGAAAACGCCCATGAAAAAGGGGCCGGCAAAGCCGACCCCTTTCAGGTGGTGCAAGCGACGCCGCAGCGCCGCTTCAGTGCATCGCGATCAGGCGGTTTCGCCCAGCACGACGACCTTGACCTCGACCACCACATCGGTGTGCGGTGCCACCGTCACGAGGTGTTCGCCGACGGTCTTCAACGGACCGTTGGGCATGCGCACTTGCGCCTTGGTGATCTTGAAGTCGATGCGCGTCAGCGCTTCGGCGATGTCGTGATTCGTCACCGAACCGAACAGGCGACCGTCCACACCCGCCTTTTGCGTGATGTGCACGGTGCGGCCGCTCATCTTCTCGGCCAGCGCTTGCGCGCCGGCGAGCTTCTCAGCAGCAGCCTTCTCGAGCTCGGCACGCTTGACTTCGAATTCCTTGATCGCGGCTTCGGTCGCACGACGTGCGGCGCGGGTCGGGATCAGGAAGTTGCGCGCGTAGCCGTCCTTGACCTTGACGACATCGCCCAGGTTGCCGAGGTTGGCGACTTTTTCCAGCAGGATGATTTGCATGTGTGTGCTCCTCAGACCCGGTGCTGGTCGCTGTACGGCAGCATCGCCAGGAAACGGGCGCGCTTGATGCACGTCGTCAACTGGCGCTGGAAGAAGGCGCGCGTGCCGGTCAGGCGGGCGGGCGTGATCTTGCCGTTTTCGCTGATGAAGTCGCGCAGCGTGTCGATGTCCTTGTAGTCAATTTCCTTGACACCGGTCACCGTGAAGCGGCAAAAGCGCTTGCGGCGGAACAGCAGGGACTGGGTGTTGCGCTTGGGTTTGCGGTCCTTGGAGAATCGACCTTTTCCACGTGGCGGGGGCATGGTGTACCTCTTTCTTGATCTATCCGAATTCGAACAATGAGCCGGTTGAAATCAATCCAGCTCGGTCACATGAAACACGACACCGCGGCCGTTGCGCTGGGAACCGAGGAAGCCGGCAAAGCCGTGTGTGCTTCCCAATTCGAGCCCAGCGACACGCTGCGTGATATCCCCCAGGGCCCGCGCCTTGATCTCGAACCAGACCTTGCGGGGCTGGCCGTCTTGCGTCACTTCCGATTCGTGCTTAAGGCTCAAATCGAGGGCAGGCAAACCGGCCGGGGTGTATCGCAGCGCGCCTCGCTCCACCAGTTGGGCCGTCAGAACCAATCGGTTCATCAGGTCAATCGGCGAAGCCGGCGTGCGGTGTCATGTTCAGGCGGCGGCTTCCTGGTGCGACTGCTGCGGTGCCTTGCGGGCATCTTCGCGATCGACGGTCTTCATCATCACCGACGGCGTGGTCTCGGCCTGGGCCTTCACGACGGTCAGGTGGCGCAGCACGGCATCGTTGAAACGGAAGCCGGTTTCCAGCTCCGTCAGCACGTCCTGGCCGCACTCGATGTTGACGCACAGGTAGTGCGCCTTGGCGAGCTTCTGGATCAGATAGGCCATCTGGCGGCGGCCCCAATCTTCCACGCGGTGCACCTTGCCACCGCCTGCGGTGACAACGCCCTTGTAGCGCTCCAGCATGGCCGGAACCTGTTCGCTTTGATCCGGATGGATCAAGAGCACGATCTCGTAATGACGCATTGAAACTCCTTCTGGTTTCCGTGAATGGAAGCCACCCCGCGGTCACGCGGCGCCAGAAGGCGCCGCGTGACACTTACCGGGTGTGGCAAGCGAAAAGCCTGCGATTGTACATCGCCGCGGCGGGAGAGGATTCAGTCGGGCTGCGGGTAGCGCAGGCGGTGCGCCATCGAGCGTTGTTCGGCGGCCGGCGCCGGGGTCAACAAGCTGGTCACGACGATCACCGCGAAGCCCAGCGGCACACCGAAGGCGCCAGCCGAAATGGGCGTGATGTCGAACCACAGGTCCACCGGCGCAGTGACGCCGAACACGCCGCGCAGCCAAGCCTCGTTTCGCACCATGTAGTAGACCGCCAGGCCCAGGCCCGACACCATGCCCAGCGCCGCGCCCCACTTGTTGGCGCGGCTCCAGAAGATGCCCAGCACCAGGGCCGGGAAGAAGGCCGAAGCCGCGAGCGAAAACGCCGCGGACACGAGGAACAGGATGTCCGCCGGCCGTTGCGCCGCGACCGCCGCCGCCGCCAGCGCGGCGATCAGCAGCAGCACCTTCGAGATCGTGACCCGCCGCGCGGCTGAGGCGTCCCGGTCGATGACCTTGTGGTACAGGTCGTGGCCGAGTGCATTCGAGATCGTCAGCAGCAGCCCGTCGGCTGTCGAGAGCGCCGCCGCCAGCCCGCCCGCGGCCACCATGCCCGAGATCACGTAGGGCAGCCCGGCGATTTCGGGTGTGGCCAGCACGATGAGGTCGCCGCCGATGCGCAGCTCGCCGAGTTGCAGCACGCCGTCGAGGTTGATGTCGGTCACCGAGACCAGGCTCGGATCGATCTTCGACCAGCTCGCGATCCAGGCCGGCAGGCGGTCGAAGGGCAAGCCGACCAGGCTGTTGAAGACTTCGAATTTCACGAGCACGGCGAGCGCCGGCGCGGTGACGTAGAGCACCGAGATGAAGAAGATCGACCAGGCCACCGATTCGCGCGCCTCGCGCACCGAAGGCGTGGTGTAGGAGCGCACCAGGATGTGGGGCAGCGCTGCGGTGCCGAACATCAGGCAGAACACCAGCGCCAGGAAATTGCGCCGCGAACTCTCGAAGGTCTTTCGCTCGGCGGCGCTGCCGTCCGGGTCGCCGGCGAACTGCTGGGCATGCAAGGGCATGCCGGCCAGCGGTTTGGCGCGCGCTTCGTTCGCGGCCTGCGAGCGGGTCCAGGCCTCGCGCGCCTGCGCTTCGTTCTTCGGCAAGGACGCCGCCGCCTTGTCGGCCGCCTGGATCTGCGCCAGCGGCGCGTCCGAGGCTTTCAAGCGATCAACCAATGCCTGCGCCGCAGTGCGGTCGGCCTGCAGTGCCTTCGGCACGTCCTTCAGCTTGGCCGCGTCCATCTCGGCGCGCGCCTTGAACGCGGCGATGACCTCGATTTCCTTCGGATCGTGCAGCAATTGCTGCTCGCGCTCGCTGAGCTTGGCGAGTTGCTGCCCGTAGATCGCCTGCGGCACCGGCACGCCGGTCTGCTTGACGGCCAGCCACACCACGGGCACCGAGTAGGCGAGCACGAGGATGATGTACTGCGCCACCTGCGTCCAGGTCACGGCGCGCATGCCGCCAAGAAAGGAACACAGCAGGATGCCGCCCAGGCCGAGGAAGATGCCCAGCACGAAGTCCAGCCCGGTGAGCTGGCTGGTGATGAGGCCGACGCCGTAGATTTGTGCCACCAGATAGACAAAGGAACACAGGATCGCCGCGGCCACGCCGATGAGTCGCGGCAGATGCCCGCCATAACGCTCACCCAGGAAGTCGGGAATCGTGTACTGGCCGAACTTGCGCAGGTAGGGCGCGAGCAGCAAGGCGACCAGGCAATAGCCGCCCGTCCAGCCCATCACATAGGCCAGGCCGCCGTAGCCTTGCAGGTAGAGCGTGCCGGCCAGGCCAATGAAGGAGGCTGCCGACATCCAATCGGCCCCAGTCGCCATGCCGTTGAAGATCGCCGGCACCCGCCGGCCGGCGACGTAGTACTCGTCGGCATCGGTCGTGCGGCTGACGATGCCGATGCCAGCGTACAGGCCGACGGTCGCCAACAAGAACAGCAGGCCGATGCCGCGGCGCGGCAGGCCCAGGCGCTCCAGTACCGCCACCGCGATCACGAAAGCGACGAAGCCGGCCGTGCAGGCGAGGTAGACCCGCGCCAGCCGCCGCCGGTACGCCGCGTCGGAGCCGAGGCCCTGCGCCATTCAATCGTCCTCGGCCAGGCCGCAGTCGCGGTCGATGCGGTTCATCGCGTGGCTGTAGGCCCAGATCAGCACGACGTAGACGATCAGCGCGCCTTGTGCGGCGACCCAGAAGCTGAACGGCCAACCGAAGAACGCGCCGTTCAGCTCGCGCCCATAAAAGGTGACGGCGAAGGTGACTGCGAACCACCCGACCAGCAGCAGCGCCGTGAGCCGCAAGTTCATGCGCCAATGGCGCGCCACACGCTGCGCGCGCTGTTCGGGCAGATCACGTTCGGAATCCACCTGCACCGGGTTCAGCCGCTCAGCCCCCGCACCTTCGCCGCCTTGCCGCTGCGCGCGCGGCGCACCAGCACGGTCGGGAAGCTCACCGGCAGCGTGTTCGGGAAGTCGCGGCTGTAGTGCAGGCCGCGGCTCTCGTGGCGCATCAGGGCCGAGCGCACGATGAGTTCGGCGCAGTCGACCAGGTTGCGCAGCTCCAGCAAGTCCCGGTTGACGCGGAAGTTGGCGTAGTAGTCGTCGATCTCGCTGCGCAGAAGCTTGATGCGGTGCAGCGCCCGCTCCAGCCGCTTGGTGGTGCGCACGATGCCGACGTAGTTCCACATCAGGAGCCGAAGCTCGTCCCAGTTGTGCGCGATGACAACTTGCTCGTCGGCGTTCTCGACCTGGCTCTCGTCCCAGTCCGGCAGCTTCTCGCGCTCGGGTTGTGGGCGCTCCAGAATGTCGCCGGCGCAGGTGTGGCCGAGCACCACACACTCGAGCAGCGAGTTGCTGGCGAGCCGGTTCGCGCCGTGCAGGCCGGTGTAGGTGGTCTCGCCCACCGCATACAGGCCCGGCAGATCGGTGCGGCCGAGCAGATCGGTCACGACACCGCCACAGGTGTAGTGCGCGGCCGGCACGACCGGAATCGGCTGCGTCGTGATGTCGATGCCGAGCCTCAGGCAACGTGCGTAGATCGTCGGGAAATGCTCCTTCAGGAAGGCCGCGCCGAGGTGCGTCGCGTCGAGCAGCACGCAATCGACACCGTGTTTCTTCATCTCGAAGTCGATCGCGCGGGCGACGATGTCGCGCGGCGCCAGTTCGGCCCGTTCATCGTGTGCCGGCATGAAGCGCGTGCCATCGGGCAGCAGCAGCCGGCCGCCTTCACCGCGCAGCGCTTCAGTGATAAGGAAGCTGCGCTCCTGCGGGTGATACAGGCAGGTCGGGTGGAACTGGATGAACTCCATGTTACCGACCCGGCAACCCGCGCGCCAAGCCATCGCGATGCCGTCGCCGGTGGCGGTGTCGGGGTTGGTGGTGTAACGGTAGACCTTGCCCGCGCCGCCGGTGGCCAGCACCACCGCAGGCGCCGGCAGGGTCTCGACACGCTGGGCATCGATGTCGAGCGCGTAGACGCCGTAACACCGCGACGCGCCCTCGCGCTTCAGGTGGCGCGAGGTGATCACGTCCACCGCCATCCAGCGTTCGCGCAGCGTGATGTTCGGGTGCCGCTTCACCTCGTCGAGCAGGGCCTCGTGGATGGCCTTGCCGGTCGCGTCGGCCGCGTGTGCGATGCGCCGCACTGCATGCCCGCCTTCGCGCGTGAGGTGCAGGCCCATCGGGCCGTCAGGGTCGGGCGAAAACTGCACCCCGTGGGCGACCAACCATTCGATCGCCTGCGCACTGCCCTCGGCGATGAAGCGTGCGGTGTTTTCGTCCACCAGGCCGGCGCCGGCTTCTTGCGTATCGCGCACATGCGAGGCGATGCTGTCGTCGCTGCCCAGCACGCCGACGATGCCGCCCTGCGCCCAGGCCGTGGCGGCTTCGTCGAGGTTGCGTTTGGCCAGCACGATCACGGGCACCGCATCGGCCAGGCGCAAGGCCACCGTCAGCCCGGCGAGGCCGGCACCGACGATCACCACCGGCAGCCCCGAAGAGCGGGAAAGTTCAGATTCGTTGCGAGGCATGGGAGGGGGCGCAGCTGCTTCGGCAGGGACCGAGCGCGCACCGATGGGGCGGGGTTGAGTGATTCTATCGACGCACCACGCGCCGACGATCCGGTGAATCCCACGTGCGCGAGGTGCCGTGGCCTGGGTGATGCTGGAAAACCCGCGCCGTCACGATCGACGCTGGCATCCCTCACCACACCCATCTGAAGGGGGATGTTCCGTGCAATGCGGCCGTGAAACCATCGCGGCCCATGCGCTGGACATTGGCGCCCCAAGCCATAAACTGAAGCGCAGCGCTCGCGCGAAGCCACCACCGCCCCATGAGCAACCCGACGCCCCCCGCCCCTCCCGCGCCCGAAGCCTGGCAGTCCACGCGTGCCCAGACCTCGCTGGCCACCCAGTTCCTGCGCGACGAGGACGACTACCTCGCCACCGAGAAGCAGGACATCGGCCGCCAGATCGGCGCCAACGAGCGCGAGTTGTTTGTCTCCTGCGAGCCGGCACTGGCGATGCAGCAGCAGTTCGAGCACCTGCACCCCGAGTTCATCGCGGTGCACGACATCGGCGGCACGGCCTCGCGCAAGCTGCTGTCGAGCATCGCCTCGGCGAGCGGGCGCACGCTGCAAAAGCTGATCATTCGACGCCAGGGTTACGGCACGCCGCTGGCCACGCTCGAATACGTCGAGTTGCCGACCGCCGATGGCGCGCCGCTGCGCATCTACACGACCGAGGCCGATGCCGACACCGCCTCGCGCCACGGCTTGGCGCGCATGCTGCTCGCCTTCAGCCGGCTCGGCGCCGTGATGGTCGGCGACCTGCCCGCGCATGCGCTGACGGCGGCCCTGAAGCCCCTGCACGACGACATGATCGCCGGCCCCTGGCACAACCGGAATCTGCTGCTGTTGCCGCTCGCTTCGGCCAGCACCTTGGTCGCACTGGGCATGGACCTGGCGCGCGGAACCGGCGTGAACGTGCGCACCACGCCGCAGGTGACCCGCCCCGCCGACGCCTGGGGCTACATCAACGCCACTTGGGCGCGTGTGCGCGACCAGGCCCACCCGGACGGCCGCCCGAGCATGGCGCCCGACAGCCAGTGGGCGGCCGGTGCACGCACCCAGCCCGCGCCCTTGCTCACCCAGCCCGCGCCCTTGCGCAACTTGCCGCCGCCCCCACCGCCGGCCTATTCGGCCGCTACCGAGCCGATGCCGTTGACGCCAGCCGCCCCACCGCCGCTGGCGATGCGGCCCATGCCCACCGTGAAAGCCGCTGGCGCGACGGCCATCACGCCGCAGACCTTGCTCGACCGCTACGTGCGCCAACTCAGTGAGTTGGCCGGCATGGTCAGTTGCTGCATCTTCGACATCGCCACCGGCCGCGAGATCACCCACGCCGGCGCCAGCCCCGGCGCGGCCGAGCTGTCCGCCCACGGCGCCGAGCTGATGGCCTCGATGATCTCCAGCGCCCGCACCCTGGGCCTGGGCTTCGCGATGCCCGAAGCCGCCATCACGCTCGGCGCCCACCACCTGCTGCTGCGCCCGGTGCCGCGCCATGCCGGCCTGGCGCTGCACGCGGTGCTCGACAAGACACACGCCAACCTGACGCTGGCGCGCCTGCAGGTTCAGCGCATGGACAGCCTGTTCGACGACCCGGGGCCGAGCACGCGCTGAGCGACTCGAGACTGAGAGGGTTCGCAGCGCTGCGTCGGCCGGCGCACGGCCGCTCCGAAGCGGCCGACGACCCCCTCGGGGGGGCAGCCGCG
>JANYJL010000158.1 GCA_025361845.1 Rhizobacter sp. | reverse complement strand
AGCCTCCATCGGCAACATCCTGGCCGGCGCGAACGCAGGCGCTGTCGCGTCGCGGGATCACCGGACCTGGTACCGCGAGCTATTCGCACCCAGCGTGACCGCCGGGCTTTTGAAGGCCCAGGACCTGGCTGGATACCGCGGACACCAGGTTTTCATCCGAAACGCGGCGCATGTGCCGCCGCCGTTCGAAGCGGTGCGCGACATGATGCCGGCGCTGTTCGAGCTGCTGGAGTCTGAACCGCAGGCCTGCGTGAGGGCCGTCCTCGGGCACTTCGTGTTCGTATTCACGCACCCATACCCTGATGGCAACGGCCGGATGGGCAGGTTCCTGATGAACGCGATGATGGCCTCCGGCGGGTATCCATGGACGGTCATCGAACTGGAGCGCCGCAGTGAATACATGGCGGCCCTGGACGAGGCCAGCTCTCGCGAGAACATCGTGCCCTTCGCGGACTTCGTCGCATCCAGCATGCGTCGGGAGGCCGACCTCATCAAGGCCAAGCAGCGTGCTGCCAAACGATCCGCTGCTCGGGGCAAACCGAAGCCGTGAGGAGCCGGGCCGCAGATAGCCTATGTCCATGGTCACAAAATCTCGCCCCGCCTCCATCAAGCGCGTCTACCAACTGCTCGTCGAACTCGACGAGGTCGAACCGGGGGTCTGGCGCCGGCTCTGGGTCCCAGACACGCTGACCATGGCCAAGCTTGATCGCATCATTCAAACGGCGATGGGTTGGACCAACAGTCACCTCCACGAATTCGAGGTTGATGGCAAGCGCTACGGCATTCCCGACGACGAAGAGGTCTACGACACGCCGACGCTCGATGATCGGCGCCACAAGGTCGGTGCCGTCCTTGCCGAGGCAATTTCCGGGTTCAGATACACCTACGACTTCGGCGACAACTGGCGCCACACCGTGACCATTGAAAACCGCCTCCTGCCCGATGATTCATTCAACACCTGGCCGGTTTGCATCGCTGGACAGAACGCTTGCCCACCGGAGGTCGTGGGTGGCGTCGGCGGCTACGCCGAGTTCCTGGAAGCGATCGGGGATCCCAGTCACGATGAGCACGCCGCGATGTGGCAGTGGAGCGGCGGACCTTTTGACCCGACCGGGTTCGACGTCAACGCGACCAATGCGGCGCTACGCCGGCTGCGTTAAGCATCACCGGGCCTGGGTCCCGCTCGTCCTGCCATGAAGCGGCCGAGATGAACCAGCCTACAGCAGCCACGCCAACCCCCAGATCACTGCCAGGTGCGCGGGGTAGTAGATGTAGAAGCCGAGCCGACCGCGTGACACATTGATCTTGACCTGTCCGGCCGCAAAGATGAGCGGCAACGCGGCGAGCGCCCACAGGTTGCGGTTGATGACGTATAGCGAGGCGAGGGCGCCGATCCAAAGTGCCAGCGTCAACCAGCTGGGCCGCCGACAGTAGACCCAGGCCAGAAGGCACACCGCGAGACCGGGCCACCAGAACTCGACGAGCGCGCCGCCGACGATGAACACCGCGGCAGCCGCCACCAGCCGCACCGGGCCACCGACCTCGATCAGCCACGCGCAAAGTGTGGCGACCAGAAGTGTCGCCATGATGTTGAAGGGCCACCAACCCCAGCCCAGTCCGCCCAGCGCGATAAATGGAATGGTGGCGATGCTCCCGAAAACCCCCAGCCGGCGCGCCGTGCGCGAGTAACCACCACTGGCCAGCGCACCAGGCCGCGCCAGGTTGTAGCCCAACACGAAGCCGAACAGCGGCAGGGCCAGACGCCCCGCCGCGAACAACTCGGGCACCGACGCGTGCAGCACGTGCTTGTTGACGTGATCGAGCGTCATCAACAGCAAGGCCAGCCACTTCAGTGCCTCCAGCGTTCCGCTGCTCAGCACCAACCTCGGGGTCGTGCTCACTGGCGCCTTGACCTGGGCATTGATGCCTTCGGTCGCAACCAACAATGTCGCTCCCACCTTCGTGCCGGTTCTCATGCTGCGATCCCTTCATGACAAGCAAAGAGCCGTCGAACGCCACCGCCGGTTCCCGATGGCATGTCGAGCTTGCGTGGCAGTCCGGGGGACTGCCACGTGCCCCGGTAGGAGCCGGCCCGGTAGGGCTGCAATCCCCCCCCCGGCGGAATGCACTCCGTAGCCCGGGGCACTCATGCCAGAGCGCGCGGTCGTGGGATGCAGAGCCTTCGGGGTTGTTCATCGCATCCAAAGCATTGCGCTCTCAGTGCCGAGCGCGACGCCGATCGCAAGTGCAGCGAGCACCGGCGCGAGCCTGGTGCGAACGAGGCTGCCGTGCAGTTCGACCTGGCGGGCGATGTCCCTCACCGCCGGTGCCAGCTGTTCGGCAAACGCCAAGGTCGCCGCGTCCCGCATCGCCTTGCGATACTCGACCAGTGCCTGCGAAGTTGCGGCCGAGGCGCGGCGCTCGATGTAGTCGGCCAGGGCCTTCTTCGTCGCTTCGGTGAGCTGCGCCACTTCGCCCGAGTACACCGTGCCGGCCGCAGCCAGGCCGGCAGCGGCAGTCTCCAGCCGCAGCGAGTTGGCCGACAGGCGCTCGCCGACCGCATCGGCTGCGGCGAGCACCGTGTCGACGCCGCGAAGCGCTTCGACGATCAGCGCCTCGCGCGCCGATCGAGCGTCCATCGCGTTGCCCATCAGACCTCCATCAGTTGCAAGCTCATGCTGCGACGGACAAAGCGAGCGACGCCTGGAGCGTCTCCGGGAAGAGCGCAGCGAACGCGGTATCGAGGTTCTTGTTGCACGTCTTGGCCAGGCGCTTCATGGCGATCATCTGGATAGCCGCGTCCTGCTCGTCCTCGTTCTTTGCCACCCGCAACCGCTGCCGGTAGTCGGTCGCGTCGTCATTCAGCGCGCCGATCGACAGCTGTTGTGTCTTGAGCATGGCGAACAGCTCGTTGGCGAAGATCACGCCACCTTCGGGGATCGTCGCCTCACCACTGGCGCAGAAGCCGAAGACGCCGGCGAAGTCGGTCCGCAGGTCGTCGTCGGTCTCGACCTTGTTGATGAGCACCAGGATCTTCGAGGCCGGCACGCCGATGGCCCGAAGCGCCCGGATAGTGTTCACCGTGTCGGCCTGCTGCTTGCCGTCCTTGACCACCGGCACCACGAAGAGGTCGAACTCTTCCTGGCTGTCGG
>JANYJL010000127.1 GCA_025361845.1 Rhizobacter sp. | reverse complement strand
GCTCCGGACTCGCTCCTGCGATTCCTGCAAACACTGTAACTATGCGCAGACCTCGCCGGCCTGAATGGCTCATCACCGCAGGGGCCGGCGTCATCAGCGCCAAGTCACCTGTGCATAGTCGGGACATGTGCATAGGGGTCGTCCAGCGCCGGCCAGGTACTCGCGACCAAGGGCGGCAGTCCAACGTATAGCGGTCGGCAAAGTTCGCGGCGTCCGGTGAGCATCTCATCGCCGCCATTGGTCGTTGACCGCTGGGCGGTGCTTGACGGCCACGAGCGGTCGGTCGACCCTCGTCAACTGAACGCGGCCGAAAGCTGACTTCTGAAAATCCCGACCAGTGCGTAGTTCAATGATCGTTGTGTATGAAGCGAATGGCACCGTCCCATGCAGCGAGGAGGCCGGCGATGGCTGGCAGCGCCTGAGTCATGGCATCGATGGCCATACAGCCACGCAGATCGACCGTGACTCGGTCACGAATGGCAGCTGTGGTTTGCGCTGCATCGGTTGGCTTCGCCGTGCGCATTCAATTGCCCCTGCACTCAGGCGTCGATCCGACGGGCCAGTTGCGCGACGCAGTGCCGCAGCGCCACCACGTCATCGGCAGGCAAGGCGCTGAGATCGGTCTGGCCCAGGCGCGTCAGCGTGACGTCCAGCTTCTCGCAGAGCCCGGTGGCGCGAGACAGCAACTGAGCCGCCCGGCCTGGCCGTGCCGTCCGCGGCCTTTCCACACTCGCGGCCGCAGGCGCCTGCGTGACGCTGTCTCTGGTCTCTGCCACCGCGTCGCGTGTGATCGGCTCGGTACCGGCCACCAGTTCGGCGACGCGCTCCGGGTGCGCTGCATGCAGCTTTCCCAGTTCGTACAGCGTGCGCGGCGAGGAACAACGGCCAGCCTTCATCGCGGCCTCGACCACCGGCGGCAGGTCCAGCAGCGCCAGGTGGTGGGCCACGGTCGTCAGGTCGAGGCCCAGGGTCTTGGCCACCGTGGTGTTCGAATCACCTGCGTCGATGCGGCCGCGAATGAACCGCGCCAGGTCGAGCGGCGTCAGGCCGTGGCGCTTCTGGTTCTCCGCGACTTGGGCGTAGGGGTTCGTGGGGCCATCCCGGACGACGACCGGCACTTCATGCAAGCCGATGAGCTGCGCAGCCCGCCACCGCTTGGCACCGAAGTGAATCTGGTACCGATCTTCGCGGTCGGCCCGATGAACGACGATGGGCTGCAAGATGCCGTGCTGGCGGATGTCGTCCGCGAGTTCGTCGAGCTCGGCGTCGGGGATCTCGGTGCGCGGGTTGTTGGCGTCTTCGTAGAGGCTGGCCGTCGGCACCATCGAGGGCAACCTTGCGGCGGCGCCGGGCGCAGCCGGCGGCGCGGTTGCCGCGTCGGACACGGCGGGGGCATCCAGCAGATCCAGCTGCAGGTTGCCCGACTTTCTCCATGGCATGCGCATGATCGGCATCGTGCCGATGCCATTGGAAGAACGATAGTCCCTGCGCTGAGCGAGCCTCCATGTCCCGCTTCATCCCTGGGCGTCTCGCATGGCCTTGCGAAGTCCCAGGAGCAACGGACGCGGCTCACCGTTGGTTTCAACTTTCTGCTGAGCTTGCATCAACCACTGGCGCGGTCCGCCAGCTTCGGGCAGCGACGAGTCGTCGTCTCTTTCCGCCTCTTTGTTTGTCCGAAAAACGTGCTATTTTTCGGACATGAAAGCTGCCATCCCTTCACCGCATTCCAGCATCACGCGGGATGCTCGGCCTCGGCGCACTGTCGACTCGAGCATCGACGCGGCCATCTCGCGCAAGGTGCGCCGAGCGAAGCCCGGTACCGTGTTCACACCAGCGCTGTTTGCGGGCCTGGGTGGCCGCGCCGCGGTCGACAAGGCCTTGCAGCGATTGGTCGCGCGCGACGAGCTGCGCCGACTGTCACGTGGGCTGTACGACAAGCCTCGGCACGACCCGTTGCTCGGAACCTTGTGGCCGTCGGTCGATGCCCTCGTCGCGGCACTCATCGGCAAGGACAAGCTGCGACTTCAACCCACTGGCGCCTATGCAGCCAACCTGCTCGGACTGTCCGACCAGGTGCCTGCACGCGCCGAGTTCCTGACCGACGGCACCAGCCGCACTGTCAAGGCGGGGCCGATGCAGATCGTGCTGAAGCGGACCACGCCGCGTCAGATGGCCGCGGCAGGGCGCATCGGCGGCCTGGTGATCCAGGCCCTGCGCGGCCTCGGGCCAGATCATCTGACAGCACGACGCCTGAACAAGCTCGGACGGGCCTTGCCGGAGGATGAACGCCGTACTCTGCTGGATGACCTGACACTGGCCCCCGGCTGGATGCAGCCGGCACTGCGTGCCTTGGCCAACGGCTCTTCGCCGCTCGGTCAAAGTTGATCAGGCGCCGAATGCCATGACCACGCGCAAACCCGTTTCATCGACGGCGGCACCGCCGATACCCGCGGCGGCATACGCTGGCGTTCACGAAGGCATCGTTGCGCTGGTGCAGGGCGCCAGGCAAGCCGCAGCACGCAGCGTGAACGCGCTGATGACGTCCACCTACTGGGAGATCGGCCGACGCATCGTCGAGGCCGAGTAACGGGGCAGGCGACGCGCGAACTACGGCGACGTGCTGGTCAAGCGTCTGGCCGTCGACCTGACCGCGCAGTTCGGCAGGGGCTTCGGCTGGCGCAACCTGTTCCAGATGCGCGCGTTCTATCTGGCTTGGCCCGACATATTGCAGACAGCGTCTGCAATGTCGGGCATCGCAGCGCCGGCAGACCAGAAATTGCAGGCAACGCCTGCAATTTCGGAAACCGCCTTGGCTGCGGCACCGTCACTGGCAGCGATCGCAAGCCGGTTCCCCTTGCCTTGGTCAGCGTACGTACGCCTACTGTCGGTGGGAAACGACGCGGCACGAAAGTTCTACGAAGCCGAGGCACTGCGCGGCGGATGTAGTGTTCGTCAGCTCGATCGGCAGATCAACAGTCAGTTCTATGAGCGAGTGGCCTTGTCGCGCAACAAGGCATCCATGCTGACCAAGGGATCGATCGCCAGGCCACAAGACGTTGTTGCGCCCGAGGAGGCCATCAAGGACCCGTACGTCCCGGAGTTCCTCGAACTCAAGGACGAGTACTCCGAGAGCCAGCTTGAGGCGGCGCTGATCGAGCGTCTGGAGACCTTCCTGCTAGAGCTCGGTGGCGACTTCGCGTTCATCGGGCGGCAGCGCCGTCTGCGCATCGATGACCAGTGGTTCCGCGTTGATCTGTTGCTCTTCAACCGACGTCTACGCTGCCTGGTGGTCATCGACCTGAAGATCGGCAGCTTCACGCATGCCGATGCCGGACAGATGCACGTGTACCTGAACTACGCCCGAGAGCACTGGGCGCTGCCAGGCGAAAACCCGCCGGTCGGCTTGATCCTGTGCGCGAGCAAGGGCACAGCACTGGCGCACTACGCGCTGGAGGGCATGCCGAACAAGGTGCTGGCGGCGGAGTACAAGACGGTCCTGCCCGACGAAGAGGTGCTCGCCGCCGAACTGGACAGGACGCAACAACGGCTCGCTGCGGCAAAGCCAGATCGCAAGCGATAGCGCGTCATGCGCCCACGTCTTCACGCCACGCAATCGCCCCAAAACTGGCACCAGACTGGCACCAGCTCGAAAGTCGATCAACTTTGTTAGTAATCGCTATCGAAAAAACACCAGTAAAATTGGTAGGCCGTGTTGGACTTGAACCAACGACAAAAGGATTATGAGTCCTCTGCTCTAACCAACTGAGCTAACGGCCCGAAGCTGGCGATTGTAGGCAGCGCATCACGCGCGGCTTTGACGCTAGCGCGTGCTCAGCGCATTGCTCACCAGCCGCGACGTGATGTCGACGATCTGGATCATGCGGTCATAGGCCATGCGCGTCGGGCCGATCACGCCGAGCGTGCCGACCACCTGACCATCGACTTCGTACGGCGAGGACACGACCGAGAGTTCCTCGAAGGGCACGACCATGCTCTCGCCGCCGATGTAGATGCGCACACCTTCGGCGCGGCTGCTCACGTCGAGCAAACGCATCAGCTGGGTCTTGTGCTCGAACAGATCGAAGAGCTTGCGCAGGCTGCCCATGTCGCTGGAAAAATCCTGCACTGTGAGCAGGTTGCGTTCGCCGGAAATCACCACTTGGTCCTGGCTGTCGGCCACGGCCTCGCTGCCGGCTTGCACGGCCGCCTGCATGAGTGCCGCGATCTCGCCGCGCAGCGCGTCCACTTCGGTCTTCAGGCGCGCGCGCACTTCTTCGAGCGTCAGGCCGGCGTAGTGCGCGGTCAGGTAGTTGCTGGCTTCGAGCAACTGCGTTTGCGTGTAGTCCTGCGCGGTGAAGATCACCCGGTTCTGCACGTCGCCATCGGGTGCAACCAGGATCACGAGCACGCGCTTTTCCGAGAGGCGCATGAACTCGATGTGGTGGAACACGCTGGCCTTGCGCGGCGCGGTGATCACGCCGACGAAGTTCGACAGGCTGCTGAGCAACTGCGCCGCGTTGGCGATCACCCGCTGCGGCTGGTCGGCCTGCAGCTGCGATTCCATCGGGCCGCTGGCGTGCGGCGCGAGCGGCTGGGTGGTCAACATGGTGTCGACGAAGAGGCGATAGCCGCGCGCGGTGGGGATGCGCCCGGCGCTGGTGTGCGGGCTGGCGATCAGGCCCAGATCTTCGAGGTCGGCCATCACGTTGCGGATGGTCGCGGGCGACAGATCGAGCCCGCTGGCGCGCGACAAGGTGCGTGAGCCGACCGGCTGACCGTCGCTGATATAGCGTTCGACCAGCGCTTTCAGCAGGGTTCGGGCACGTTCGTCGAGCATGCTTTCATTGTAGGCCGCGGGGTTTTCTGCGCCCGGTTTCGCTGGGGTCGCTGTGGTGTAATTCCTCGCATGCCTTCTCGCTTTCGACACGTTGCGCTCGTGGGCAAATACCAGGCTCAGGGTATTCGCGGCCTGCTCGAAGAGATCGCGCACTTCCTCGTGCGCCAGGGCCTGGAGGTCTTGCTCGAAGAACAGACCGCGCTGAACACCGGCATCACCGAATTTCCCGCGCTGGCGGCCGACGAGCTCGGCTCTCGTTGCGACTTGGCCGTGGTGCTGGGCGGCGACGGCACCATGCTCGGCATCGCCCGGCGCCTGGCGCGCCAC
Organism: Rhizobacter sp.; assembly: GCA_025361845.1. Taxonomy (GTDB): domain Bacteria; phylum Pseudomonadota; class Gammaproteobacteria; order Burkholderiales; family Burkholderiaceae_C; genus JANYJL01. The sequence goes on along the minus strand of JANYJL010000127.1, from coordinate 584 downwards.
GGCACGCCGCTGGTGGGCATCAACCAGGGGCGGCTCGGTTTCATCACCGACATCTCGGTGGGCGATTTTGCGCAGACCCTGGCGCCGATGATCGCGGGCGACTACGAAGAAGAACATCGCAGCATGCTCGAAGGCGGCGTGGAGCGCGAGGGCGCGTCGATCTTCGAGGCCTTCGCCTTGAACGATGTGGTGGTGAGCCGCGGTGCTACTTCGAGCATGGTCGAGCTGAAGGTCCACATCGGCGATGAGGTGGTGACGAACCTGCGCGCGGACGGCCTGATTATCGGCTCGCCCACGGGTTCGACCGCGTATGCGCTGTCGGCCGGCGGACCGATATTGCATCCGGGCATCGCGGGCTGGGTGCTGGTGCCGATCGCGCCGCACGATCTGTCGAACCGGCCGATCGTGCTGCCCGACATCGGCGAGATCAGCGTCGAGATCGTCGCCGGCCGCGATGTCAGCGTGAACTTCGACATGCAGTCGCTGGCCAGCTTGCAGCATGGCGACCGTGTCGTCGTGCGCCGCTCGCCACATCAAGTGCGCTTTCTACATCCGCGCGGCTGGAGTTACTACGCGACCCTGCG
>JANYJL010000076.1 GCA_025361845.1 Rhizobacter sp. | reverse complement strand
CCTTGCTGAAAGACGCCATCGCCCACTGCGAAAGCGTGCGCGACTACGTCACTCGCGATGTGTTCCAGGGCATCCTCGACGACACCGAAGAGCACATCGACCACCTCGAGACGCAAATCGAACTGGTCGCCAAGGTGGGCGAACAGAACTGGCTGCAAACGCAGATGGGGGACGCCTCGGCGTCGTGAACTCTCTCAGACGACGGGCTGCCCATCGCTGCGCGCCTTGAGCCGCAGCGCCTGGTTGGCCAGTGCATCGGCGCGCTCGTTGTACGGGTCGCCGTTGTGGCCACGCACCCAGCGGGTTTTCACCTTGCGGGCATCGGCGAGCGCGAAGAGCTTCTTCCAGAGCGCCAGGTTCGCGACCGGCTCGCCCTTGGAATTTTTCCAGCCCTTGCGCTCCCAGCCGGCGCGCCATTCCGAGATGCCCTTGAGCACGTACTGGCTGTCCGAGACCAGCTCGACCGTGGCGCCGGCGGGCACCAGCGTCAGCCCTTCGATCGCCGCCGTCAGCTCGGCGATCTGGTTCGTGCCGGGGCCGATGAAACCGTAGTGGTCGGTCTCGGTCGTGCCATCGGGCGCCACGAGCACCGCGCCCCAGCCCGAGGGGCCGGGGTTGCTGGGCGCGCAGGCCCCGTCGGTGTAGGCCACCCAGTCATTTGCTGCCACGTTGTTCCTTCTGCTTCATTGTTTCGGATTGATGATGGGAGGCGACGACGGGCGCGGGCGCTGCCTTGGGCACGGTGCGTTGATCACGCACCAGGCCGACGAGCCGCATGCCGCGCACGCGCTTGACCGCCACGACGAAGTAGACCGCACCGAAGACCGGCCACCAGCGCTCACCGACGTGTTCGGTCCACTCGTAGCGCGACAGCCATTTCTGCGTTTCCACTGGCGGCTTGTAGCAGCCGAAGCGGCCGGCCTCGACCTCGAAGCTCAAGAGTCGCAACCAATCGCGCAGGCGGCGATAGCCGATGAACTCGCCCGCACTCGGCAGGTAAAGATGCTGCGGCGTGCCGGTGGCCAGGCGGCGACGCAAGCGGCCCAGGCGCTGCCGCAGGCCCCACAGGCTCGCCGGGTTGAACCCCACGATCACCACTCGGCCTTCGGGCATCAGCACCCGCTCCACCTCGCGCAGCGCCAAGTGCGGGTCTCGGGCGAGTTCCAGTGCATGCGGCAACACGACCAGGTCCAGGCTCTGGCTGTCGAAGGGCAAGGCATCGAAATCGCAATGCAGGGCCACCGCCGCACGCGGCAACTCGATCTGCGGCTCGGTGGCTACGTCGGTCGACGGGCCGATAACCGCTTGTGCCGTGACGCTGGCCACCCAGCGGTGTGGCATGCGGTTGGCGCGCAGTGCATCCAGTTCGGGCAGGCCGACCTGCAGCGCGTGGAAGCCGAACAGGTCGACCACGGCCTGATCGAGATGGCGCTGTTCCCATTCGAGCAGGTAACGGCCCGCAGGGGTCTGCAGCCACTGGGTCAAACCTATAATTCCGCCAATTTCCGTCATGACCCTGATTGCCCTGCCCGCCTTCGCCACGCTCGATGCCCGGCACCTCGCGCTCGCGACGATTCTAGTGACCCACCACCCCGTCGATCATGACGGCAGCGCCAATGCGCCGCGCCTGAGGAAGAACCCGTTTCGATGACCAAGCCCTTCAAGCCGGCAACGGCCCGACGCGTCTTTGCGCGCCCTTCTGCGCAACGACGTTCCTGGTGGCTGCTGCTGGTGCCGCTGCTGCTGGCCGCCTGCACCAGCGCGCCGCTGCAACCCGAGCCCGGCGTCGCCTTGCCGCCGCCCGATCTGGCGAAGCCGGTCGCGACGCCCGAACCCAGCCGGAGCGTGCCCGCACCGGTGGCCACAGTGCCCACCGCGCCCGTCGCCGCAGCGCCAGCCATCGATGCCGCCGCTTCACAGCCGCCGCTCGCGCCCGTCGTCGAAGCCGTGCCGGTGCCCGTAGCCATCGACCCGCTGCGCCCCGATGTACGGCTCGATCTCGACGACCGCGCCGCGCAGACCGACCTCTGGGATCGTGTGCGCCGCGGCTTCGGCATGCCCGAGCTCGACAACGAACTGGTGCGCGACCGCGAACGCTGGTACGCCACCCGGCCCGACTACGTGCAACGCATGACCGAGCGCGGCGGCCGCTACCTGTTCCACATCGTCGAAGAGCTCGAGCGTCGCAAGATGCCGACCGAGCTGGCCCTGCTGCCCTTCATCGAAAGCGCCTTCAACCCGCAGGCCATGTCGTCGGCGCGGGCCTCGGGCATGTGGCAGTTCATGCCCGCCACCGGCCAGACCTTCGCACTCAAGCAGAACATCTTCCGCGACGACCGCCGCAGCGTGCTCGACTCGACCCGCGCAGCGCTCGACTACCTGCAGAAGTTGTACGGCATGTTCGGCGACTGGCAGCTCGCACTGGCGGCCTACAACTGGGGCGAAGGCAACGTGAGCCGCGCCATCGCGCGCAACCTGAAGGCGGGCCTGCCGGGCGACTACAGCAGCCTGAAGATGCCCAACGAGACGCAGTACTACGTGCCCAAGCTGCAGGCCGTGAAGAACATCGTGGCGCGGCCCGGCGACTTCGGCCTGGCCCTGCCCGAGCTGGCCAACCACCCGTACTTCCTGAGCGTGGCGATCGAACGCGACATGGACGTCGATGTCGCCGCGCGCCTGGCCCGCATGAGCACGGACAACTTCAAGGCGCTCAACCCGCAGATGAACAAGCCGGTGATTCTGGCGGCCGGCACGCCCCAGGTGCTGCTGCCCTACGACAACGCGAACCAGTTCGTGCGCAACATCGTCGCGCACCGCGGCCCGCTGGCCACCTGGACGGCCTGGGTCGCGCCCAAGACCCTGCGGCCGGCCGAGGCCGCGCGCCTGGTCGGCATGAACGAAGCGACGCTGCGCGAAGTGAACCGCATTCCGCCCCGCATGCTGGTGAAGGCCGGCTCCACCTTGCTGGTGCCGCGCAGCCAGCAGCGCACGACCGATGTCTCCGGGCACATCGCCGACAACGCGATGATGGCCTTGGCGCCCGACGTTCCGCCGCTGCGCAAGATGTCGCTCAAGGCCGGCCGCAACGACAGCGTGGCGACGGTCGCGAAGCGCTATCGCGTGAGCGCGGCCCAGGTGGCGCAGTGGAATGGCGTCACGGCCTCCGCACACTTCAAGGCGGGCCAGCACATCGTGGTGTTCGTGCCGAACAAGGGCAAGGCGACCCGCGTTGCGCGCGCCGGTGCGAGCGCGGGCAAGGCAAAGCCGGTGGCACATGCGGGCCGCAAGGTGGCGATGAGCAAGACCAAAGCCAAGGCCAAGCTGCGCGTCGCGCGCAACTGATTTCGCGGCGCGCGGCGCCTGTGCTCAGCGCCGGTCGACCAGGGCGTGGGCGATGGTGCCCAGGTCCACGTACTCCAGCTCGCTGCCGATCGGCACGCCGCGCGCCAGCCGCGTGACACGCAGGCCGCGTGCGCGCAGCGCTTCACCGAGCACGTGCGCGGTGGCCTCGCCTTCGGCCGTGAAGTTGGTGGCGATGATGACTTCCTCGGTCACACCATCGGCAGCGCGTTCGAGCAAGGCACGCGCGCCGATGTCGCTGCTGCCCACACCGTCGAGCGGGCTGATGCGCCCCATCAACACGAAGTAGTAGCCGCGGTAGCTGCCGCTGCGTTCGAGCGCCGCCTGGTCGGCCGGTGACTCGACGACGCAGAGCTGGCGCGCATCCCGCGAAGCATCGCTGCAAATGCGGCACACCGCCGCTTCGGTGAAGGTGTGGCAGCGCTCGCAGTGGCGCACATTGGCCACCGCGGAGCTGAGTGTCGCGGCCAAGCGCTGCGCACCTTCGCGGTCGTGCTGCAGCAGGTGAAAGGCCATGCGCTGCGCCGACTTCACACCCACGCCGGGCAGGCGCCGCAGCGCCTCGATCAGGGCTTCGAGCGAGGGCTCGATCACGGGCCGGACGCCGGGCCGCCCCAAGGCCGGCCGCCCCCCCCCGGGGGGGAGCGAAGCGGCGAGGCCGCAAGCTCGGGGGTCAACATTTCTAGAACGGGAACTTCATGCCCGGCGGCAAGGGCATGCCAGCCGTCAGCTTGCCCATCTTTTCCTGGCTCAGCTCTTCCGCGCGGCGCACGCCGTCGTTGAAGGCGGCGGCGAGCAGGTCTTCGAGCATGTCCTTGTCGTCGGCGAGCAGGCTCGGGTCGATGGCGATGCGCCGCACGTCGTGTTTGCAGGTCATCGTGATTTTCACGAGCCCCGCGCCCGACTGGCCTTCGACCTCGATCGTCGCGAGTTCTTCCTGTGCGCGCTTCAGGTTGTCCTGCATCGCCTGGGCCTGTTTCATCAGACCGGCGAGTTGACCCTTCATCATGATTGGTTCTCCAGAATGTTCAAAAACGTGTTCAGTGAAATTTGACCGAGCCGGGCACGATGCGCGCGCTCTTGTACTGCTGCATCAGGGCCTGCACCAGCGGGTCGTCGTGGATGATCTGCTCGGCCTCGCCCTGGCGGCGCGCACGTTCGGCGGCGTCGCGGCGGGCGGGCGAGTCTTCGGCGATGCCGGCTTCGGTGTCGAGCTGCACGGCGTGCCCGAGTGTTTCGGCCAAGGCGGCCTGAAGCTTCTCGCGGTGGGCCGGGGCGCGCAGCATCTCGCGCTCGACGCGCAGCAGCCAGCGCGTCGGCGTGGCGGTCTCGTCGATCGCAATGCACTGCGCCTGCATCGCCAGTTCGCGCGCCAGCGCGGTGATGCTGCCGGCCTCGGCCATGCGCCGCACGACATCGGCCCAGCGGTCACCGAAGGCGGTGGTGACGAGCCGCCGCGGCAGTTCCACGGCCGACATCACGAACGGGGCTGGCGGCTCCACTTCGCGCGCCAGCAGCATCGTCACCAGCGGCTCGTCGTCATAGGCCGGCGCATCAACCCAGGGCGGCGGTTCGTTCGCGACCGCCTTGGCCAAGACCACCGGCACGCTCATCGCCGGGGCGGGCGCAACCGCGGCGGCCTGCGCGGCGGGTGCGGGTTCGCGTACCACCTCGCGCGGCGCCACGCGCGCGGCCGGCTTTGGTTGGCTGCCCACCGACGGCGGGCGGAATGCCAGCATTCGGAGCAGCACCATGACGAGGCCGCTGTACTCGTCGGGCGCCAGGCCCAGCTCGGCGCGACCATGGATCACGATGCTGTAGAGCAACTGCGTCTCGTCGGCACCGAGCAGCGGCGCGAGACGCGCGACGGTGGCGGCATCGGGGTCGCTCGCGTCGCCGGCATCGGGCACGGCTTGCAGCACGGCCATCTGCTGCAACAGCGCAGCCATTTCTTCCAGCGTTCCGGTGGCCGAGAGCCCGAGCGCACGCAGCGCATCGACTGCCGCCACCACCGCAGCACCGTCACCCGCGGCCAGGGCTTCGACCAGGCGCACCGCATGACTGCGGTCGACCGCACCGAGCATCTGGCGCACACCTGCTTCGTCGAGCGCACCAGCACCGAAGGCGATGGCCTGGTCGGTCAGCGAGAGCGCGTCGCGCATCGAACCTCGCGCCGCGCGCGCCAGCAAACGCAAGGCACCGGGTTCGGCAGCGATCTGTTCCTGCGCCAGCACATCGCCCAGGTGCTCCTGCACTGTCTGCGGCGCCATCGGCCGCAGGTTGAATTGAAGGCAGCGCGAGAGCACGGTCGGCGGCACCTTCTGCGGGTCGGTCGTCGCGAGCACGAATTTCAGGTACTCGGGCGGCTCTTCGAGTGTCTTCAACATCGCGTTGAAGGCGGTGTTCGAGAGCATGTGCACTTCGTCG